>NZ_JBJPHT010000066.1:0-30916 GCF_052939475.1 Phormidesmis sp. 146-20 | reverse complement strand
CGGTCTGCCACACTCTTAAGATACAAGGGGGCTGAAGCTAAATTAAACGAAGCGAAACCGCGAGAATTACAGGCTGGTTAATTCACGATCCTTAGAATCCTGAATTAAATAAACTTAGCGAATTAATTTGCCGCTCTTCCTACTGCGAAGGCAGAATTCGTGCTTGTAGGCGTGGTTTTAACCGCCAGCTTTTTTAACTCTCGATCGTTCGGTGAAGGTGTGCTGTGATTCTCTCCTATCAAGGACTTTTGTAAAATTGGGCGATCGCTGCTGTAGTTATTTACCGTATCGTCACGTCTGGTTTTTGGTTATGAGAAATGCACCTTTGTGGATTGCGATCGCCGTCGCCTGTGCGGCCGTTGTGGGGGCAAGTATCGCGGCAATCGTTCGTCTAAATTCCCCTCCTCAAACTCCGGTGGCTCAGTCCACGCCCTCACCAAAACCTTCTGCACCTGCACCCACGCCCTCGACTCCGCCCACTCCTGAGCCAAAATTAGAGGACTTTCCGCGTCAAAAAATTGTTCTCAGTGATGAAACTGCTGCTGATCCTGAGTTTGCGGCGTTTCGGAAGCAATTAGAAAAAGCAGTTCAGAAGCGGGATGTAAAATTTGTGTCGGCGCTGATTCCGCGTAAGGGAGTCGCGATGGGATTTGGGGTGCCTCAATCGTTAGAAACTCTAAAGCTCAATGATCCCAAGGCAAGACTGTGGGGGATTTTAGAAAAATCTTTGTCGGCTGGATGCAGCAGAATGAATGTCAGATCGACCACGACTCCTGATGGTTGGATGTGTTCAACGGTGCAGCGTGACTTTGAGAAGCAGTTTCCACCGCCACGAGAGTCAAAGGGGATTGACTTTGCGCTGTCTAAGGTGATTGTAGTGGGCGATCGAGTCAATGTCCGTTCAAGACCCAGCCTCAACAGTTCGGTGATTGCGGTGTTGTCGAATGAAGTGGTGGACTTCGATCGCAGGAGTTTTGAAAACGGTCAGGAGGAACAGATTGAAGCTTATAGTCCGGTTGACGGCTGGACTCCGATTATTTTACCCAATGACAAAAAAGGCTATGTTTTCAATCGCTATGCGTTTCACCCGCTAGAGTATCGCATCGTTTTGCACAAGGTAGAAGGTCAGTGGCAAATTGTGGGCGTTCCGGGTGGAGATTAGGCTGTTTTTAGAATCTATGCGATCGACAACACCGCTTGCCGTAGATTGCCTTGATGAGAAGCTAACAGGCGATCGCTCTCTGCTTTCCCTAATCCCGTCCAGTGCATCAGTAGGGCAAGTTTCACCGATCGTCCACTTTGTTCGAGTAGGTAGCCTGCTTCTTCGCGGCTGAGATCGGTCAGGTCTTGCAGAATACGGAGGGCGCGATCGTGTAGCTTGCGATTGGTGACGGCGACATCGATCATGCGATTGCCATAAACCTTGCCCAACTTGACCATCGTGCCCGTCGAGAGGATATTTAAGACCAGTTTTGTGACGGTGCCCGCTTTGAGTCGAGTCGAGCCAGCCAATACTTCGGGCCCAACCAACAGGCGAATGTCGATATCTACTTCAGCGCTGACTTGATCAGCAGGCACACAGGCAATAAATATCGTCGTCGCCCCTCGCTGTCTGGCCGCTTGCAGTGCACCATGAACATAGGGAGTCGTGCCCCCAGCCGTAATGCCAACGACGACATCGGGTTGAGTAATGTGATGATGCGCGATCGCCGCCGCCCCGTCTTCTGCCAAATCTTCCAATCCTTCAGAGCTTCGCAACAGCGCCCCTGCGCCTCCGGCAATAATTCCTTGTACGAGGTCGGGTGGAGTACAAAAGGTAGGCGGACATTCTGCGGCATCAAGAACTCCCAACCGTCCACTAGTGCCAGCCCCGATATAGAAAAGTCGTCCCCCCTGACGCAGCGCATGAGCCGTTTGATCGATCGCCTCTGCTATCTGAAGTTTGGACTGGGCAATAGCAGCGATCGTCTTTGCATCTTCCCGATTAAACAACTCCACCAATTCCACAGTCGAAAGCTGATCTAAATTCAAGCTTTCAGGATTCACCTGCTCTGTCAGCAAATGACCGCGTTCTAAGGGAGGAGGGAGGAGGGAGGAGGGATGAATATTGGCATCTTCGGTTTGCGGTTCTCGATTCATCCTTACGTCATTCCTGTGTGATTTCAAAATTCTGTCTTAATTCCCAGATCAGGCAAGGTGTGAAGAGAATTCAGAACAAAACTTGAAGCTCTCCATCCCTCATCCCTCCTCGCGCAGCGGAACGAAGTTATCCCTCATCCCTCATCCCTCATCCCTTCCCTACAAAAGCCCTTCCAACTGTCGCCGGATGCGATCGAGTTCGCTGTTTGGCATCTCTGAATCTGGCGGAGGAGCTTCTTTGCCGTCGGGCTGCCAGTCGGTGTCTTCGCGATTGGCTTCGGGGGGAGAGAGGAGGAGGCGATCGAATTCGTCTTGGGGCACAAAGCCTTTGGGAATGAGCTTGGATTCGTAGTCGGCACCTGTGCAAAACTCTTCGATCTCGGTGCGATCGATTTGCTCAACGATCGGGGTGGGAAAGTCTTGAGCTTCGAGCAGCAGGGCATAGCGGGTCGCGTCGTCCTCTTCTTCAAACATCAGAACGACGTTGCGATGACCGATGCTGATGGTGTGAATTCCTGTATTTTCGTTGTTGGCAGTAAACAGGAGGACGAAAACGCGCATGATTCTACAGTAAAGTTTGGTTCATTTTTTAGGGTACTGCAATATCAGCCCTTGATTAAATCTGAATCTGAGGGTGACTCGTTGCGGCGGCTCAAATAGTCAGGCAATTCACCAAACGTAATATTGAGAGTTTGACCTGCACAGGTTTTGTTCTCACAGCCGCGAGTTAATTCGCTGGGTTTACAGAATCTTTGTCCTTATTATTCTTCATCCTCTTCAGGTGGGTCGTCTGGCTCGTTGGAGTCGAGCGATCGATTATTGGGGGGCAACGTTTCAAAGGGAGTCACACTAGCGTCGTTGACGGTGGAATTGGGGGGCGTGCTTTTGCCGCAGAGGTGGCTGAGATCTCGAATCTGACCGTCTTTTAGCTGTTCATAGCAAATTACATTCGGGAGAGCCAGTTGAGCCGTTAAAAATAGATCAATCATCGGAGTCCTCCAATTTCTAGCAGTGCTTTAGTCGAAATGCCTAAGCCCACGATCGCCATACACAAGGCCCCGATCGCTGGGAGACGATGGACAAATTTTAGGGAAACAGGCATGTCTTGAAATAAGTGTTTGGCGTAGACTAGCAGCAAGCCCAATCCGGTCAAAACGCCCGCCAATCCTAGACTAAATGCCAGCACCAGAATGAGTCCAAATGCAACTTTGCCGAGTGCGATCGCTCCTAATAACAACACTAACGCTGCTGGACAGGGCATCAATCCACCCGAAATTCCTAATGCTAAAAGATTGCCCCAGGTTACAGGTGAGTCAGTCGGTAGGTGATCAGTGTGCGAATGACCGTGAGTATGGTTGTGTGAATGACTGTGAATAGGCTTGTGTGAGTGGTCATGTGAATGTTTATGTGAATGATCGTGTGAATGACCATGACTCAACAACGGTATCGACTTTTGGAAAAATCCTAACCGCTGGAAAAATAAACTAAATCCAATTGTAATCACTATTACACCTGATCCTAAACTCAGCCAGGGATAGAGTTGCTCAGGCAAAATATATTCAGCCGCAAATAGAGTGATTAATCCCAGCGCGAAGACCCCGATCGTATGGGTAATCGTCGTAATGAATGCTAAAAACAACGCATGTTGAGGAGTAGCCCGCGTACCGACTAAATACGCTCCGACGATAGTTTTGCCGTGACCAGGAGACAACGAGTGCATGGCTCCCCAAATGAAGGCACCCACGATCGCCACCCAGATGCCATTAGATGAATTCCAGTTGACAGGCAGAGGAGACGATCGCTGATAACTAGGGGTGAGGATAGCTTTCAAATTGGTGAGGGGATGAGAGCCTTCTGAACGAGCTAACAACGGGGTAGCATTTGCAGGAATTTCGCCTTGAGTAAACGACAGATTGACGACAGATTCTTGGAGCGGCGTTGTCAGCAAATCTTGGGGATAATTTTTGAGGGCATCGGTCAAAGAGTTGCGGTAGCTAGAACTATCAAATATGTTCACATTGTTGGGATTGACTACGATTTCTCGCCAACCGATATGAGCGCGATCGTTGTTATCTTCAAATCTCAGTTGATGCGGATCTGATGATTCTAAATCAGGAATGTTGCCTGTCATTTCCCACTCCATTCGCAGCGTAGACAATCCACCTGCGCCGGGAGGCAGACTCACCGTTTTGCTTTTTAGCTGTAAGGGAATGGGGTGGCGATCGACTTCCAGGATCACGTTGTTGGCATAGCGAGGTGCGATTTGTTCTAGATAAGCCTTGAGTTCTTTGTCAGAGGTGGATTTGTCGTGATTAGTGTCGGCAATTTGCAACGCCTGAAACGCTGGAATCTCTGCCATGTCTACAACAGATTGAATAGTAACCTGATGAGGCGCGATCGACAGTTGAGAAAAGTGATTGATCGTAAAATTACCCAGTGGATGAGCAGCCGCAACATCAGCAAATCCAAATAGTTCTACAAAAACTATTAGCAGAAAGATAAATCGATAGAGAAGCGAAAGTACGTTCATAACATTTCTGAAGTGGAGATAGAAAGTAAACGCTAAATGGAATAGAAGATTTATTGATCGACAACACCCATTTGGGCCAACAGTTGATGAGCGATCGTAACTTGTAGAGGATGAAAAACTGGATTAATGCTGAGTGCCCGTTGGAGAACAGTAATTGCTTTGGCGTTCTCTCCAGCGTTGTGATAGATGACTCCAGCGTGATACAAAATTCGTGAATCTGGCGTGTCTAACCGTAATGCTTGATCGATCGCTGTTCTCGCCTCAGACAGTCGCCCTAATTTGCACAAACACCAGGCTAAAGCATCAAACGTGTAGATGTCCGATCGCGTCATGCGTTCCTGTTCGATCAAGTGCAGCGCTTTGTCTAGATGGCTTTCTCGATCTGCCCAAAACAAAACAAGTTGATGAGCGTAAGCTTTCTCAAACGGGTCGCCGCCTGATTTCACCAAAAAATCTACGAGATCATATTGCCGTTCAGCCGAGTCCCGATCGCCCAAATATGCAAACAAATCTCCCAACGCAATTGCAGTATCCGGTAAAGGCATTTGAGACTGCGATCGCTGCCAAAAATTCACTGCCTGGCTCCAATCTTTTGCCGTCAGACGGGCCCGCGCTTTTGCTGACAATGCTAAGGGATATTCTGGGAACGCTTGCAGCGCTTGGTCAATTGCTTGTTCTCCCGCTGTCCAGTTTCCTGCATTGAGTAATTCGAGTCCGAGATGAACCCGATACCAGGCAAGCCCTTCGCGATCGTGATGATTTGCTGTCTGAATTGCCCGACGCAGAAAAGCGATCGCATCTAATGACTTGCCCCGCAGCGAGTGTAAATAAGACAGTCGGGCATAAACCGGAGCGCTCGGATGGTTGGCAGTTAGCGTCTTAGCAGTGGACTGTGCAGCCGTATACGCTCCCAACTCGACCTGAGCATCAATGAGAGCCGTCTCAATTTGGGGATCATGGGGAAACCGAGAAAGCAATCTCTCAGCCAGATCTAGCCCTTCTCGAAAGCGATGTTCGGTGAGCAATAAACTGAGTTGTAGCTTCAGAGCATCTTCATTGTTGGCAGCAACTTTTAAGGACTGCTCCAACGCAGATTCAGCTTTGATCGTATTGCTAAAATCGCCTGTTTCTCGACTTTTGAGCAAGTAAGCAGCGGCTAACTGATTGTAACCATCCGCCTCATCGGGCAAGTATCGCACCAGCGTTTGGGCGGCTTTTAACCGTCGATCGGCAAAGCTTGAAGGAGCAATCTCAGAACTAGCCGCCAGCGTCGATCGACCCTCTAATCCCAACACCAAAATCCCCACCAAAATCAACCCTTTCAACCCCTGCACAATCCTTCGCCAAGACATAGAACGTTCCCTGGTTGCTACTCGATCGCTACAACGAGAATTTGATGACTCTCTTCGCTCTGACTTCAAATCCTGGCAGCCCCCTAGATCCCCCACAAGTGAGGGACTTTGAATCGGCGATCTTGTCTGAAAGTCTCCCAGGATAGGGATTTAGGGGGCAGAAGTGCTAAACAACGGAGCAAAGCATTTCATCAAATTTCCGTTTAACTATTCTTAGGCGGAGGATTACCCGAAAGCGGCGTTCCTAGATAGGGAAAGCGATCGAGAAATGGCACACTCGGACGATCAACCCCATCACCCAAAGTATTGTTAGGCGCAACATTCGTAGCAGGCGTAAAAGGCGTTCCTCCAGCGACAGCCCGCAACTCAATATCTACCACATCATCAATCACACGCCGCCCATTCGGAAAGCCAGCCAGATCGCCGCCGAGCAGTCCCAGACGGTTTTGTTGACCTACGGGAGTCGGAGGAATGGCGGTATTCAGTCGCAACAGTTCGTGAGGCTTGCCATCGGACAAGAACGTCGTGAACTGAGGCGCACCCGGCACAGAATTAGCAGGAATCCCCGTCGCAAAAATCGCCACCAGATCATTGCGGGGTGCAGGCGGAATCGTGATGCCAAACACCGATCGCATCAGTTTCGGCAATTGAGGATCAACCACAAATTGAGCAAACTGAGCATCGTTTTCAGGCTCGCTGGCATTGAATTTGTCCTTTAGACCCAGAGGAATCACGACTTCATTCACCAAAGGACTACCCAGGCGAGATACTTGAATCGGTTTTGAGCAGTTGCCTGTAGAAGAAATCTTGGTCGCACAGCGGCTTGCGGTTGAATAGACACCAATCACTGCATTCGGATCAGTCGGATTGGTGGTCATTTTGCGATTGCGCGTCAGATCCTTAATCGGAACCTCGATCGCCAAGGTATTCACGCTAAACTTCCCGGTGGTATTTCTGCCGCCTGTGTCGCTAATTGACCGAAAATTCAACACATCAAACACACCACCCAGATCAATGTAGAACCCTTCCGATCGTTGTCCCGCAAAGACACGATAGCCATTGTTGAGCGTGTAGACTGCCTGAGAAGCTAGATTTTCATAGTTGGGTGTAGCTCGGCTGCCAATGTTGCTCGGTGGCACCAAAAGCCCTCTTCCTAACACTTTGCGCTGTTGTCCCATGCCCATAAAGCCACGCCGAATCTCGGTCACTGTATAGCGTTGGCGCTGGTTAAAATCGGGGTCATCATTGGTACTAATTACACCGTCTTGATTAGGCGCAACCATACCGAGAACACTATCTTTATTGACGAATTCTGTTTGAAATTTGAAGCGATAAGTAATGTCGTCACCGCCGTCTCCCCGATTGTTGACTTTAATGTCATAGAGAACATCATCCCCAAACGGATAGAACTGTGGCCCCCCTGAAATCGGCTCCAGGGGAATGTGATTCCAGAGCAGTGTAACGGTGTCTTCTCGCCCTGGTTCATAGCTGCGAAACGCATAAACATCCGTGTTGTCTGCTAACGGATCTCCTGCAATCAGCGGGGCTTCTCGATGGCTAGAGGCGAGTGTCGGTTGCTGAACAATTCCCCAACTTAAAGTCAGGCAGAGAAGTAGAGCGATCGACCATCTCAACCGGGTCATAGCGGTCTGTAAGGCTACCATTTTAGTAGTCTCCCAAGTGTGAATAGGTTTTGAGCAGTTCTATGCGCGTAGGTGTTGTCACCGGATGAACGTTCGCATTGAGAAAGCTGTCTATTTGGGATTACGTCCGGGTTTGTCGATCGGATCTCTCACGACATAAATTTGATGAACCCAAAGATTGCGTGGAATGCTGATGGTGCGTTTCGTATGGCTCAATACATTACAGAAGACAGTTTTGTTTAATTCACGATCGTTCGCGCCAACTTAAGAGGAATGGTTGCTTTAAGTCGTCTTGTAAATTCAACCATCAGGTAGATGTAGAGCGACTAAAAGAATCTTTGCGACGGTCGCGGTCTTCCTCAAACTGACTTCTCAAGCCTGAAAGAAGAATTCATCTACTCCTCAGTAAAGACGCACTTCTACGACTGCAAATTTAAGATAGTACAGACTAAATACAAAACTTATATCATCGCGATCGTCTGAAAATTGCTCCAGCAGGAACCCAAATCATGAATACTTCATCTAATCGTCCGCTTGCCGTCGTGACAGGTGCATCCAGTGGCATCGGTTATGAACTCGCAAAACAATTTGCCGAAAATGGATTTGATCTACTCATCACAGCGACTGACTCAAAGATTAACGAAATGGTTCAGACCTTTGAGCAACTTGGCGCTCAGGTCAAAACGGTGCAAGCTGACCTGGCCTCCTATGAGGGCGTTGAAACCCTCTCTGATGCGATTAAAGCAACGGGGCCTGTGGACGCGATCGCCATCAATGCTGGAGTGGGAATCGGAGGTAAGTTTATAGAAACAGACTTGCAGAAAGAGCTTAATTTAATCGAACTCAACGTGGTTTCTTCGGTGCATCTGGCCAAACGAGTCGTAAAACCAATGGTCGAGCGAGGCAAAGGGCGGATTCTGTTTACATCGTCGATCGCCGCTCTGATGCCAGGCCCCTTTGAAGCGGTTTATGCAGCATCGAAGGCATTTTTGCGGTCTTTTTCAGAGGCGCTTCGCAACGAGTTAAAAGACACAGGTGTGACTGTAACTGCTCTGTTGCCTGGGCCCACAGATACCAACTTTTTCAACCGCGCCGAAATGGATGATACTAGAGCAGCCGCCAGTAAGAAAGATGACCCGGCTCAGGTTGCCAAGCAGGGATTTGAAGCGCTCATGGCAGGTAAAGACGAAGTAGTTGCAGGATCGATAATGAATAAGGTTCAGGCAGCGGTGGTTCAAGCTCTACCAGAGCCAGCCAAAGCTGCAATGCATCGCCAATTGACTGAGCCAGGATCGGCGGACTAAATAGAAGGCAACACTGCAACAGAGATCTCGTAGGGTGTGTCAAGTTACGCAAACCGCACTACCCTACGCAATCTTTGGGTTTATTAAATTACGGCCTTAACCATGAGCAGTAGAGAACAAACTATGTCAAATTCAGAAATGCTTTATCGAGAACTTGGCAGTACTGGAGAGCGAGTTTCTGCGATCGGACTGGGCGGATGGCACCTCAGCTTGCCCCATGTAGAAGAATTACTTGCCATTCAGATTGTTCGGACTGCTATCGATCGCGGCATCACCTTTATGGACAACTGCTGGGACTATAACGATGGAGTCAGCGAGACTCGCATGGGTAAAGCACTCCGGGACGGCTATCGAGACAAAGTATTTCTGATGACCAAACTGGATGGTCGATCAAAGCAAGAAGCAACCAAACAGCTTGATGAATCTCTGCGTCGCCTGCAAGTTGATCACATCGATCTTGTGCAGCATCACGAAATTTTGCGCTTTGAGGACCCCCATCGCATTTTTGACCCAGAAGGTGCTCACGCTGCTATCTTGGAGGCTCAGCAGGCGGGTAAGGTGCGCTACAGTGGCTTTACTGGGCACAAAGACCCCTACATTCATCTCCACATGCTAGAAGTAGCAGACCAAAACGGCTTTAAGTTTGATGCAGTCCAGATGCCGCTCAATGTCATGGATGCTCACTACCGTAGTTTTGCAAAGCTCGTAGTTCCAGAACTTGTCAAGCGTAACGTTGGTATTTTGGGAATGAAAAGTATGGCAAACGGAATTTTGCTGCGATCGAAGACAGCTACTGCGATCGAATGCCTCCACTATGCGCTAAATCTGCCTACGTCAGTCGTGATTACAGGAATGGACAGTCTGGAGATTCTTGATCAAGCGTTTAACGCCGTCCAGACCTTCCAACCGATGACAGATGAGCAGGTACAAGCATTGTTAGCAAAAACCGCAGAAGCTGGATCACGCGGGGAGTATGAACCGTTCAAAACCTCCTCTATTTTTGACGGGACGGCTCAACATCCACAATGGCTCGGCGACGAACCCCAACGCATTCAGCAATTGATGTCTGCCTGATCATTAGACTTCCTGCACGAATCATAGATGCCCTCCGACTAAAGTCGGGGCTACAAGAGCAAAGTGTGCCTTCGCACACTAAAGAGGCAATTTTAACCGTTAGTCCACGGAGGTGGACTCTGTTCTGATAGCCGCGTTGCCGAAGGCACTTGCGAAGCTAACCTTAATCGCCAGGTATTCATGCAGGAAGTCTATTAAGTCTATTAGCGTACAGCAGTCTAGTCGGTTTTCTAATAGAGACAACGGTCTACTTGAGGCATGGCGCTACCCTAATATGAGTCTAAAGAAAAGAGTATCAACGTCTCAATCCCTCGCCTCTAATGAACCAGAAGTGAGGGCTTTTTTGAGGCACAAATTGAGGCGGCTGATACCAAATTGATCTTTGAGTGCTACAGATCTTGGAGAGCAGCCTAAATTCCCTACTTGTGTGGGACTTCAAGCTAAGCAGTCTCGGATTCTCAAAGTCCCTCAGACTGGGGGATTTGGGGGGCGAAGGATCTGTAGCATTCACAAATTGATTGGGTATGAGTAATGCAGTTGAGTAGAGAGCAAAGCAAACCGAAAGATAGGCTCGATCGACTTCTAAACTTAGTGCTTTCACGATTTCTTCTATGCTCGAACCCGCTTCTTCAAAAAAGTTGTGGTGTGCCCTTGACGCATTGCAATATGGTGTATTACTTTTGTAGTATAATGCGAAATACAAAGGAGCCAAGCTCTATGACATATCTTTTGAATTGTTCAAATTGAGCTTATTCAGTGCTAGATTCAATCAGTTCTTTAAGCCGTTTTCTGGCAGGTCTCCATGCAGCATTCTCTGTTGACTTTAACCCAGTCAGCGACTCCCGAAACCGCGATCGCGCTTCAGCAAGCATTACGGAAGTGGGTGGTGAGAGAGGATGACTTTGGCACAGTGCAAACGGTGGCTGGCGTGGATGTGGGCTTTGAGGACGATGATTGTATTGCCTGTGCAGCGATCGCTGTGTTGCGGTTTCCTGATCTCCAGGTTCAAGAATCTGTGGTGATTCGTCGTCCTATGAGCTTTCCCTATGTTCCAGGATTGCTGGCATTTCGAGAAGTTCCGGGGGTAATGGAAGCCTTGGCAAGCCTGCAAACTTTACCGGATCTGTTGCTGTGTGATGGTAATGGATACATTCATCCGCGTCGCTGTGGATTTGCTTGTCATTTGGGTGTTTTGAGTGGTTTACCCACAATTGGGGTCGCAAAAACGCCTTACCTGGGAGAACATGAACCACTAGCAGAACATCAAGGGGCGTGGCAACCAATTTATGACGCAGATGAAGTGATTGGAGCCGTCGTTCGCACTCAACCCAACATTAAGCCTGTCTATGTTTCTATTGGACATCGAATTAGTCTAACTAGCGCGATCGACTTTGTATTACGCTGTGCGCCCAACTATCGTCTTCCTGAAACAACCCGTCAGGCAGATCAACTATCCAAAGGACACACGCCTCCAGTACAAGCTACTGAAACATAGGGGTTTGTTCAACAACTAACCTGCACAAATCATAGATGCTGTTCTATCATCGTGGAGGCCACCCTAACTTCAGGATTAACAATGACAATTTACTTTTATGTTGAACGAGAAAAGCCCTATGGGTGCTTCTCCAATTTCTCAGCGCATGGCTTTATGTTAGATGAATTGTATTGGGCAACCAGCGAACATTATTTTCAGGCTCAGAAGTTTGTCAATACTCCTTTTTTAGAGAAAGTACGTCAGACTAAAACTCCTAAAGATGCAGCTAACATGGGGCGCGATCGTGCGCTTCCGCTCCGGTCAGACTGGAACCAGGTAAAGGATGAGGTTATGCGAAAAGCAGTGCTGCAAAAGTTTAGAACCCATGCAGACATTCAAGAAATTTTGCTCGGCACAGGGGACGAAGGGCTAGTAGAAAATTCTCCGATCGACGACTACTGGGGCTGCGGCAAAGATGGAAGCGGTCAAAATAAGCTAGGACAGATTTTAGTTGAAGTGCGTGAGATTTTACGACAAACGCTGTAAGTCGGAGTTAGCTATGAGAAAAGTAAATGATGAGCCTAAACCAATGAACCTAGATCAATACGGCCATTTTTTAGTGGTTGATTTGGAGGCAACCTGTTGCGATCGGGGAGCCATTCAGCGGCACGAGATGGAAATTATCGAAATTGGGGCCGCTATGGTCGAGTCACAATGTTTGGCGGTCGTGGATGAGTTTCAAACCTTTATCAAGCCCGTTCGCCACCCGATGTTGACGGAGTTTTGTCGATCGCTAACCTCGATTACTCAAGCGCAGGTTGATCAGGCTCCTGGATATGTAGAAGCAGCGACTCGACTTAAAAGCTGGCTATCAAACTACTCAAATGCTGTCTTTGGCTCCTGGGGTGACTATGATTTCAACCAATTTCAACAAGACAGTCAGTTTCATAATGCTTCCTTTCCGATCGCGTTTTCTCACGTCAACCTCAAGCAACAATTTACGCAGGTTCAAGGCTTACCTAAGCGATATGGAATGTCACAAGCATTACAACTAGCAGGCATTAAGCTAGAAGGAACTCACCATCGAGGCATCGACGACGCTAGAAACATTGCCAAACTACTGCCATTTATTCTAGACCGACAACGCCTCCATCCTTGCGCTTAAACCAAGAATCATTAGTCGCCATTAATCGCTAAGAACTAATCACCAAGAACCCACTACTTCAAGATTCTCATAATTAATTTAACGTCAGTTCGATAAACTTCTCCGCTTCCCGCTCTTCGAGATAATTCGCAAGAGGTTGCAGATCCGGGAACGCCCTCTAAATCCCCCACCAGCGAGGGACTTTGAAACGGAAATCTTGTCTAAAAGTCCCCCAGATTGGGGGGTTGGGGGGCAGAAGCTTGACAACAAAGCGAAAATCGGCGTTTCTGATTGAAAGGATGAATCTGTAGGGAAGTGTCAACTTTTCCGCCCCCTAAATCCCCCAAAATTGGGGGACTTTGAACATTTAGTTCCCCTTCGCATTAGGGCAATTCATCCCGTGGTTCAGCAATGCCCGAAAATCTTGCATTGAATTCACGTTAATTTAGGACTGCTGTAGGTTGACGATCGCTACTACATCCTACAAATAAACTAACCAATTGTTTAACGATCGCTATCACCATATCTCAAACAATGCTCTAGAAATCGGGCTGGTAGGGCTGGCTGTGCCCCAAAATGGAGATGAGTGTATGACGCATGAACTTGGTAGCGCTGCCAACCTTCTGACTTGAGAGGAATGCTGGAGTGATAGCCTCGAAGATTAAACAAAGGCTGCTCAGGCTCAGTCACAGTAGAGCGATGAAACTCATGACCCCATACTCGATCGCCCACTTGAACGATCGGACTATTTTGTAGCGCAGTGGCTTGTCGATATCCTAATGTCAGGCGCTTTCCCATTGTGGCAGTAGTGGGGAGAATGCCCGTCATAGGATGCGATCGTTCCTCAAAATCGACAATCTGCTCACACAAATACATGAGTCCGCCACACTCTGCATAGGTCGGCATCCCGGCTCGAATGGCCGTTTGTACAGCATGACGCGCTGAATGGTTTTGGGTTAGCTCGGCGGCAAACACTTCAGGAAAGCCACCTCCGAAATACAATCCCTGTATGTTTTCTGGCAATTCTGAATCCTTTAAGGGACTCCACGCTACTAGCTCTGCACCTAACTGTTTTAGTAAGTCTAAATTGTCAGCGTAATAGAAACTGAAGGCAGCATCTTGAGCGATCGCTAGTCGAGAAGTGAGGCGTGAGGCGTGAGGCGTGAGGCGTGAGGCGTGAGGCGTGGATTTTAGTAACGGCAGCAAATTTGTCCAGTCAAAACAGGTTTCTCCTAGATGCGCTAGTCGATCGACCAGCGCATTCAAATCTGTGAGTTCTGCGGTGGGAATGAGACCCAGGTGGCGATCGGGAATCACAATGTCATCCTGACGACGAAGAACTCCTAAAATAGGGAGGTTGAGCGGTTTGAGCGCGTCGGTGAGCAATTCTAAATGGCGATCGCTGCCTACTCGATTTAAGACAACGCCCGCAAACTTTAGGCGCGGATCAAACGTCTGATACCCGTGGGCAATGGCAGCAATCGATCGCGACAAACTACTGCAATTTAGAATCAACAGAATGGGTAAATTTAACACTCTAGCAACATGAGCCGTACTGCCAAAATCATCCACGCCAGTCGCACCATCAAACAACCCCATTACGCCTTCAACGAGAGCATACTCAGCCTCTACAGTATGTTTCTCAAAGCAGTGTTGAACATAGGATTCAGAGGTCAAAACGGGGTCGAGATTGCGGCACGATCGACCCGTCACATCGCTGTGAAACATTGGATCAATATAATCGGGCCCGACTTTAAAGGATTGTACCTGTTGACTTCGGTGCCGCAGTGCTGCTAATAAAGCTAACGTGACGGTGGTTTTGCCGACTCCGCTGCGTTCTCCGGCGATGACGATGGACATGGTGGGGATGAGGGATGAGGGATGAAATATTAGTATGAGTGATCTTAAGCGAGTTTTGATTTTGGGGGGGACGGGGGATGCGGCGGAGTTGGCGGCGATCGCTTCACAGTTAGACAAGGTGGAGGTGATTAGTTCTCTAGCAGGGCGGACTCAACAGCCGATAGCGCCGATCGGGTCAGTGCGGGTTGGCGGATTTGGGGGCGAGGCGGGACTGCTGGCGTATTTACAGGAATATCAGGTGAATTATTTGATCGATGCGACTCATCCTTTTGCGGCTCAGATTTCCTGGAATGCGGCGGCGGCAGCGACGAGAGCAAACATTCCTCATCTGATGCTGGTGCGTCCTGCTTGGCAAAAGAAATCGGCTGATCTTTCTGAGACATCTGCTAAAGAAGATCGTTGGCTTGAAGTCGATCGCATTGAGGCGGCGGTGACTCTATTAGAAAAGCAAACAGGTCGAATATTTTTGACGATCGGTAGACAACAACTCGCCCCATTTGCCCGCTTGCAGCATCTTTGGTTTCTGATGCGATCGATTGATCCGCCTGATCCCACTTTGCCGCTTCCTCAAGGGAAAATGCTGTACGATCGCGGCCCTTTTACACTCGAACAAGAACGTAAGCTAATCATCGATTACAACATCAATCTGATTGTGAGTAAAAACAGTGGCGGGAATGCGACTTACGCAAAAGTAATTGCAGCGAGAGAAATGGGAATCCCAATGATCATGATCAATCGTCCTGCAATGCCATCTGTTACACAAGTCTCAACCGTAAATGAAGCCCTAAATTGGCTAAAAAATATATTGCAACGCGACATACAACTTTAATTCACGTCTCGCATTTGAACGGACTAATACCAAATCAACCAACAAATGATACTCATAAAAATCAGTTAATTAACCGATTTCTATCTCTCAAATTTGAAAAAACCTATCAGGGAAGCCGTTTCAAAGTCCCCCAAAATGGGGGATTTAGGGGGCGAGGATCTGTATCAGTAACTAGTGAATTTGGTATAAGGAGATCTTGAAGTCATCTGCGGGGCGTTTCCCCAATTTCTTAAGAGACGTGAATTCGATGAAGTTTTTTCGCTTCGTTGCTGGGTCATACCAAATTGATCTTTGAGTGCTACAGATCTTGGAGAGCAACCTAAATTCGCCACTTGTGGGGAACTTCAAGCCGAAGAAGTCTCGGATTCTCAAAGTCCCCAGAATGGGGGATTTAGGGGGCAAGGATCTGTAGCAAGTAACCGTTGATTTGGTGTGAGAACGGGCTATTTCAAAATTCTCACAACTAATTTATGACTGCCCTATCAGCAATCCGCTATCCCAATGCTGAACTTGAGGTTCTACTCAAAAAGTTCACATTCTAAAGGGGCATGATCTCAATTAGCTTCGCAGATATGCTATCAACAATTTAGCAGAATAAAAATAATAGAACCTGCTGACTTGAGCAATAGACCTGCAAACTAGACATTGGAGAGTTGCGATCATGGATTGGGAAAAGGGGCGTAGAAGTACCAACGTTGAGGATCGGCGCGGTCGGGGCGTTTCGGCTCCTATTGTCGGTGGTGGTATCGGGACACTCCTTCTAGCATTGGTAGTAACGTTGTTAGGCGGCGATCCTAGCGTTCTATTTGATCAAGGCAATTCGTCTGGAGAGCGTCCCGTTGCGACTTCACCGCAGACTCGATCGCGCACTGGCAGCCCTCCAACCGATCAGATGTCTGACTTTGTATCGGTGGTTTTGGCGGATACCGAAGACACTTGGAGTGAGATTTTTAGACAAAATGGCGGCAGATATGTCGAGCCAACGTTGGTTCTGTATTCAGATGCTGTTGAGTCTGCTTGTGGGTTTGCGCGATCGGCAGTTGGCCCGTTTTATTGTCCCCGTGATCAAAAAGTCTACATTGATCTTAGTTTCTATCAAGACCTCAAGAGCAAATACCAGGCACCGGGAGACTTTGCCCAGGCTTATGTGATTGCCCACGAAGTCGGACATCATGTTCAAAATCTATTAGGCATTTCAGACAAAGTGCGATCTCTTCGAGATACCCGCAAGGGGTCGCTCCAAAGTCGGTCAAGTCAAGCAGAAGCCAATCAACTCTCGGTCAGACTAGAGCTACAAGCAGATTGTTTTGCCGGAGTTTGGGGAAATCGTGCCCAACGATCGCGACAAATTTTAGAGCAAGGTGATCTCGAAGAAGCGCTGACGGCCGCGAGTGCAATTGGAGACGATCGACTTCAAGAACGCGCCAAAGGTTATGTGGTTCCAGAATCTTTTACTCATGGCAGCGCGGCTCAACGAGTCCGATGGTTCAAAAAGGGCATTGAGACAGGCGATCCAGAACAGTGCAACACATTTGCCGGAACCAATCTCTAGACAGCATTCACGGCGGCAAACTAGAGACTCTATCCTCAAGCGCCATTCTCAACCGTCCTCTTTTGCATCGGAAGTCTTGTCTAAGGCGTTGCTGATTGGAGGGATGACTCTGTGGGAAGTGTTAATCTCTTCGCCCCCTAAATCCCCCAAAAATGGGGGACTTTGAACCTTGGGGTTCCCTCCGCTTTGAGGCAATTCATCCCCTGATTCAGCAACGTCTTGTCTAAAAGTCCCTCAGATTGGGGGGTTGGGGGGCAGAAGCGCCAAACACCGAAGCGAAAAAACCTTGTCAAGCTGACATCAGAACAACTCTGACTGGAAAATGCCCGATCGATTTGGTAAATTAAGGGCGATCGACTTCCGATCATCCGCAATCTAGAGGGGCAAAAAACATGGCTGATGTACAGACCGTCGTCAGGAGCTTTGGCGAAATCTCTGAAAATGCAATTCTGTTAGAGCGTAATGTTACCGTTCCGATTTGTGAAGGGTTCAACATTGCTCTATCGAGTTTCCAAGCGTTGTATTTGCAGTATCAAAAGCATCACTTTGTCGTGGAAGGGGCCGAATTTTATTCGTTGCATCAGTTCTTTAATGAGAGTTACGAAGCGGCTCAAGGATACGTTCACAAAATTGGAGAACGGCTGAATGGATTGGGAGGAATCCCGGCCGCAAGCTTCACCAAATTGGCAGAACTCTGCTGCTTTGACCCCGAATCAGACGATCTCTACGACTCACGAGCAATGGTCGAACATGACCTAGCAGCCGAACAAGCGATCATCACCATGCTGCGACGGCAAGCTTCTCAGGCAGAAAGTCTGGGTGATCGCGCCACTCGTTACCTCTATGAGCAAATTCTCTTAGAAACTGAAGATCGCGCCTTTCATCTGGCTCACTTCTTGGCTCACGATAGTCTGACGCTTGCCTATGTACAGCGCAACTAAATACCGCAACATAGCGCAATTAAATAGATAGGGACGTTGCTGAATAGCGAGTTGATCCGCATTCAGCAATTTCCTGACCATAGAGTCACTTTGACAAGATTTGGCCATCGATCGCCACAACTTCTATAATTGGCTTATCTTCGTTGTGTAGGTGCATTCTTGCCTTCCTCCTCGGCCTATTTGTTAGTTTCTCACGGCAGTCGCGATCCCCGTCCCCAGGCGGCAATGACTCAACTTGCGACCTTGATTCGGCAGAAGATTCAAGCTCCAGTTGAGACAGCAACTCTAGAATGTTCTCCTTTAGCGCTTCACGAACAGATTCAGCAGTTTGGTCAGACGCTAACGCCGCACAGTTCCATTCAAATCGTGCCTCTGTTTTTGCTGCCGGGGATGCATGTGATGGAAGACATTCCCAGTCAAGTCAAAATTGCTCAACGATCGCACCCAGGAACGATTGCCATTTCTCCTCATCTGGGCACTCATCCGGGTCTCAAGAATTTGCTTACCAGCCGTTTAGATTCTCAATCCGCCCACATTTTGCTATCTCATGGCAGTCGGCGATCGGGCGGCAACCAATCTGTTGAACCGTTGGCAAAGGCTCTCAATGCAGTCCCCGCTTACTGGCTCGTTGCCCCAAGTTTAGAAACTCGACTCCAGGAATTAGCCAGCCAGGGACACGCTAAGGTGACTATCTTGCCTTACTTTTTGTTTCCAGGCGGAATTACTGATGCGATCGCTCAAAGCGTTGAGCAGTTGTCTCTTCAGTTTCCCAATCTGCATCTGACGCTGACGGCTCCCCTCGAAGTTAGTGATACCCTGGTCAATCTTCTAGTCGATCTAATTTTGCAGCCTTGCCCTTAAACGCATATTCTGGGATAAAAGATTGAAACCTTTAGGTTAATTTAACATTTCCTTGAGAAATCGGTATTTGATGCTGCAAATTTCACAGAACTAGCTGTTTAAGCTGTCATCATGCCATTTCTTAAACAGTGCAACAAAAACGACGAAGACATTGGGCATTAGACCGAGGACATTAGACCCTAGCTCAAGAATTTAAGGTTCTCCAACGTCTCCACCCAATCCGTTGCTGCTCAAAACGAACTGGTTCCATCCCCATTCCCTCGCAACTTGCCCGACTCCATGACCTCAAACATGATTGATTCTGTCTCAACTTCTCAACCTGCGTGCCTCGGTAAAGTGTA
Source organism: Phormidesmis sp. 146-20 (assembly GCF_052939475.1). Taxonomy (NCBI): domain Bacteria; kingdom Bacillati; phylum Cyanobacteriota; class Cyanophyceae; order Leptolyngbyales; family Leptolyngbyaceae; genus Phormidesmis; species Phormidesmis sp. 146-20. The sequence goes on along the minus strand of NZ_JBJPHT010000066.1, from coordinate 11,872 downwards.
TCTCGTTGGTGCAGGGCCGGGCGATCCAGGCTTATTGACGCTCAAAGGCAAGACCCTGCTAGAGTGTGCCGACGTGGTGGTTTTCGATGCGCTGGTGAGTGAGCCGATTTTGGCGATGATCAATCCGCAAGCCGAGCAGATCAGCGCAGGAAAGCGTCGCGGTCGTCACTCAATGGTGCAGGACGAAATTACCCAGGTGTTGATTGAGAAGGCTCAGACGGCGGCGATCGTCGTGCGTCTCAAGGGCGGCGATCCGTTTGTGTTTGGGCGAGGTGGCGAAGAAATGATCGATCTGGTGCAGGCGGGCGTTCCCGTTGAGGTGATTCCTGGAGTGACTTCTGGAATTGCGGCCCCAGCCTATGCGGGCATTCCGCTTACCCATCGATCGTACAGTTCGTCAGTTACCTTTGTGACGGGACATGAAGAAGCTGGAAAGTACCGTCCCGCTGTCAATTGGCAAGCGATCGCCCACGGTTCAGAAACGATCATCATTTACATGGGCATTCACAATTTGCCTTATATTACGGCTCAACTTGATCAAGCCGGGCTGAGTTCGCAAACGCCGATCGCCCTCGTCCGCTGGGGAACCCGTCCCGAACAACAAGAACTCATTGGCACGCTAGAAACGATCGTCGCTCAAGTCGAAGCCGCTCAATTTGGGGCACCTGCGATCGCCATCATTGGCAACGTCGTCAATCTACACGAACTTCTCTCAGACTGTCGTCCCACTTTTGCCCTCTAATCGTCCTAATCGAACTTTGAATCAACTAAAGCTCCTGAGCGATCGGGGGTTTCTTTTTTAGCATTGCCCAATCCGCTACGAAACGTTGAATTTGAATGTCCAGAAGTCCCTTAGAATTGGCAACTTGGCGGGCAGAAGATCTGAACACCGAAGCAAAAGAACTTCATCCAATCAGCGTTTCTAAGCACTTATTCAGACGAGCTAGAAGAGTTGTACGACAGACACATAGATTTTGTTAAGACTGCGCTGAAAATCACAACATTTGTTTATATTTATTAATAAGTTGTGTTAAAATTATTAATATAAATAAAAGTTCTCTTCCTTCAATCTTCAATCATGGCAATTACCGCACTCCTTACCAAACTTCTCAAACCCAGTATCACCTCTGGCATCTGGACTCAATCGACCTGGGCCATTCTCCGCCTCGTCGCGGGTGTCATGATGGTTCATAACGGCTTAGACAAACTGGGCGATATCCAAAGTTTTTCTCAGGCTTACGTCGAAGTGATCGGTCTGCCATTTCCGATCTTCTTTAGCTACGTAGCAGCCTTTACCGAATTGTTTGCTGCACCCTTACTGGCGATCGGGCTTCTTGCGCGTCCCGCAGCACTCGGATTGTTTAGCACGATGTGCGTCGCGATCTACCACCACCTTCTTGTCGCGGGTCTCAATCTGCCTTACTTAGAGCTATCTGCCGTCTATGCAGCTTGCTTCTTGCTGTTTGCCGTCAATGGTGGCGGTCTGTTTTCGACCGATGCGCTGATTGTCAACTGGCTCGACACCACTGCTTTGTCGTCACAAGCCAAGCAGGTGATGGGTCTGGAGAAGGCTTTCCAAGCTGTCAGTTCTGAAAAGGAGTCTGTGACTATCAATCGATAGGCTGACGATAGGCTGACTCGTCTCCTTCTAAAACTTGCTAAGTAACGCAAACGGGCCTTGGAATCAGTTCCGAGGCTTTGTTTTTTATAACGAGTGAACCTCTTAACTAATGACAAAAAATCTAAATATCCTAGAAGAAATTTACACTGAAAACAAAGCTTTGAGAATACAATCGAGAATAACTTTTACATGAAGTCATGACAGCCGCGATCATGCTGCAAGCAAACCTTAATTCACACAAAAAGGAATGCTAAAGTCTAAAAGTCGGACTATTCTTAACCACTCTTAACCACTCTACAATCAAATAAGCGCGAGATTAGCGTCACGATCGCTCACCGTCTGTTAAGATGCAAGACTGCGGTATTCGCTTTCAGTCTTCGTACCGTCTGTCTCAACTTACTACTTCAATCCGTCTGCCAAAGACTGGTGCTACGCATGGCGACAGACCGATACTATCCTGGAGCCTTATGTCTTTTTCTACGCTCGGTCTGTCCGATGAAATTGTCCGTGCGGTTAGCGATCGCGGCTACACTCAGCCGACCCCCATTCAACTCCAAGCCATTCCAGCGGTGCTTTCGGGGAGCGATCTTTTAGCAGGCGCACAAACCGGAACAGGCAAAACGGCGGGCTTCACTCTACCCGTCTTACACCGACTTTCTCACCAGGGCACTCGCAGCAATTCTCCAGGACGATCGCCCATTCGATCGCTGATTCTCACCCCGACTCGTGAGCTTGCGGCCCAGGTCGAAGAAAGCGTGCGGGACTATGGTAAATATCTCAACTTGACCTCATTGGTAGTGTTTGGCGGTGTCAACATTACCCCACAAATTCGACGATTGAGAAGTCGAGTCGATATTCTGGTCGCCACTCCAGGACGACTGCTCGATCACGTCCAGCAGGGAACAGTGGATCTGTCACAGGTTGAAATTTTGGTTTTGGATGAAGCCGATCGCATGTTAGACATGGGCTTTATTCGTGACATTCGCCGCATTCTCTCACTCTTGCCCAAACAGCGGCAAAATTTGCTTTTCTCAGCCACCTTTTCACCCGAAATCAAAGCGTTTGCGGCGACGCTGCTGACTCGTCCGGCGATGATTCAAGTTACTAACAATGAAGCGACTCCGGATGCCGTAACTCAGCGAATTTATCCCGTCGATCGCGAACGAAAGCGCGCCCTATTAGCGCATCTGATCAAACGCAATAACTGGTATCAGGTGTTGGTGTTTACTCGCACAAAACATGGTGCCGATCGTCTGGTCAAACAGTTAGCTCAAGACGACATTCAGGCAATGGCGATTCATGGCAACAAAAGTCAGGCCGCTCGGACTCGTGCCCTGGCCAAATTTAAAGAAGGTAGTTTGCAGGTGTTGGTAGCGACCGACATCGCAGCGCGGGGGTTGGATATCAGCGATTTGCCCCACGTCGTCAATTTTGAGTTACCCAACGTGCCCGAAGACTACGTACATCGAATTGGTCGGACAGGTCGCGCTGGGGCCCTCGGTGAAGCCATTTCGCTCGTCTGCGTCGATGAACACAAACTATTGGTCGGCATTGAGAAACTCCTTCAGCGATCGCTTCCTCAAGAAGTCATTGCCACGTTTGAGCCTGATCCCCGCGTCCAGCCTGAGCCAATCCAAAACGGACAAAATCGAGGGCGATCCAGTCAATCGATTCCGTCTGGTAGAAAGGCGACTGGAAATGCTCACAACCGTCCCAAAGCGCCTTCTCGACGAGGCTAAACCAGACTGATTTGCTTATCTTTCAACTCTTTATTCAGGCTTACAAAATGTCAGATCATTTTACAGACGAACGGATTTCAGGCACGATCGTGAATGGGGCTGGGGGACGATTGCTGCTCGATTCAGAGGGCGAAGGCTTTCCGATTCACTTTGTCGATATTGACAGCATGAAACTTCAGGTGGGCGATCGCATCTCAGGCAGCCTGTTTGTCTACAATACTTTGACCGCCGGATTCAATGGCTATGTCTATCCTGGCTCGATCAAACGATTGTAAACCGCTGCGGGAGACTTACGGTGAGACGGTTCGACACGGAGGAATCATATCGAATTGACCTTAACTTCGGGCAAAATTGGCCGGGTCTTGGTCACGGCGGTGTTGAGTTGGGAGCGGATCACTCTGACGATCGCCCACCAATGCAGCCGTTTTCTCTAAAGCTTCGCGCAGGCGTTTGGCAGCATAGATCGACATGTCACGGGGCACATTGATGCGATCGCGCAAATAACGCAGCGCCAGATCAGACCCCGATGGCGGCATACAAACTTCACCCGTCATCAAATGAGTCAACGCACACCGCAGCGCCACCTCGATCAGAGCATCATCCGCAGGATTAACTCGAATAATATTGTCGCGATGCTGAATCACTCGCTGAAGTGCCTCCGTCCGAGAGGTTTTTGGCTCTGGATAAGTCACATCAGGCAAGCCATCCCACGGGCCACAATCTACTCGTGTCTGATTGAGTCGCGTCTGGGGTTGGTCATTTTCCCAGCAGCCTCCCATCTGGGGCGGTAGGTCATGCACATGGGTATGAAAGTCGCCCTGAGTGCCCCGATAGGTAGGTCGGCCTTCCATTGCGTCAAACCAGCTTGATAAATGCGGGTTGTCTTCTCGCAGAGAGTAGCCTTTGTAGTAGTAAAGACTGGCATTCATCCGCTCGACATAGGGCGTAAAGATCACGTCAGCCGTACCAAACTCATCAAGAAAGTAAGGGCCGGAGGTACGATCGAGCGCTTCTTCGACCTGACCCACGACGCTGACAAACTGATCGCGACTACGTTGTTCTTCTCGTGGCGACCCGACCCGACGGCAAAGCCAACCACACCACGCCCGAAACAGCAGTCTCTCTAACCCTCTCAGCGGCAAAACGTCAGGGTCTTTCATGCCTTTGTTTAACACGCCAAACACCTGTTCTAGTGCGATCAAAATGTCGTCGCTTTCGGTGATGATTCGGCCGTCTAGCTCGATCGCAGGCAGCATTCCCGATGGCACTTTGCGCTTATACCAGCTTTCTTTTTGGCCATAACAGAACATCGTCACCTTTTCGATGCGATAGGGAATCTGTTTTTCTTCGAGCCAGAGCCAGATTTTTTGGCAATAGGGACACCAGGCGTGATTGTCTCGGTAAAGGGTCACCCGCACATCAGATTCGGTTTGACCAAAAAGGCGAAGTCGAGCTTGGGCGTTGGTGTCACCGTTGACGCGATCGAGTTGCCAATCTGTGAGGGCGGCGAGTTGTGTCCAACTGAGGGGAGCGATCGTCATAGGAATGGGTAGCTTTGTTTTTTATTAGCTCATCTACCATTCTGACGGGTTTTGTCCAAGGATTTTTTGATTTTAAGCTGGGGCAGTTCAGGGTTTGTGACATCTATCTGTGTTGAGTCGATCGCAAATAGACTTCCTGCCTGAATACCTGGCGATTAAGGTTAGCTTCGCAAGTGCCTTCGGCAACGCGGCTATCAGAACAAAGTCCCCCTCCGTGGACTAACGGTTAAAATTGCCTCTTTAGTGTGCGAAGGCACCCTTTGTTCTTGTAGCCCCGACTTTAGTCGGAGGGCATCTATGATTCGTGTTGTGGTTTTAAGTGGGGCAAGCTGGATCTAAAAGTTCGGTCGGTTCGATGTCTCAATTGTGGCACTGAACACGACCGGGACGAAAATGCAGCAAATATCAACAAAGTCGGGATAGGGCATTGCCACGACTCTAAACGGACGCAGAGACAACGTAACTACTTCGGTAGCATCAGTCGGTGAAGCGTCAAGAATTACCGCTCCTTTAGGACAGTGAGTATATCAAAGATTGTCGATCGTCACCGCTTCAATGGGTTCTGCGGGATAAAACTTAAACACACGAGAGTAGAAGTAAAACTCTCCATCTAGCGCTCGTTTAATATTCTCGGCTTTGCGGAAACCGTGTTGTTCTCCTTCAAATAAGACGTAGGCAACTGGAATGCCTTTTTGACGCAGCGCATTCACCATCATTTCGGCTTGATTGGGCGGCACAATTTTGTCTTCGTCACCTTGAAAAAAGATCACGGGGCAAGCTAATCGATCGACGGCGCTAATGGGCGATCGCTGATCATACAAATCTTTCCGTTCTGGATATGGGCCGATCAAACTATCCAAATAGCGCGACTCAAACTTGTGAGTGTCTTCTGCCAACGCTTTCAGATCGCTCACCCCGTAGTAACTCGCTCCCGCCTTAAACGTGTCCCGAAACGTCAGCGCACAAAGTGTCGTGTATCCGCCCGCACTGCCCCCCGCAATCACCAGACGATCGCCATCGACTTTGCCCTGTTCTGCCAGATACTTTGCTCCATTGGCACAATCATTTACATCGACGATGCCCCATTGACCGTTGAGACGCTGACGATACGATCGCCCATATCCCGTACTCCCGCTATAGTTAACATCGAGAACTGCAAATCCGCGACTTGTCCAGTATTGAATGCCCAGATTAAATGAAGCAGAGGTTGCAGCCGTCGGGCCGCCGTGACTCTTGACCAGCATCGGAGGACGTTCCCCATTCGGTGCCATAAAGTCCTGATTTTTGGGCGCATAGTAAAGAGCATGAGCCGTCAAACCGTTGTCTGTGGGAAACTCGATCGCCGCTGGCACCGAAAGATAACCCGCATTCATCGACAACTCGCTGGCTCGACGCAGTACGGTCAAGGCTTGATTTGCCAGATTGAGATGAACGATCGCCCCCGGCGCAGTAGACGATCCGCCAATAAACGCCGCCTGACCTTCTGAGACCTGCAATCCCGTAATACTGGTGTAGGGAGTCGCGATTGGCTCCAGTTTGTGAGTCGTCAAATCCAAACGAGCGAGGTGACTCATGCCCTGTTGACTGTACGTGCAAATAATCTGTTGATCTGACGCAAACCCATAGGTAGCCATGCCAAACACCCACTGCGGCAAGCCAAACTCCGCCTCCATCGGACAGAGCGGTTGAATGTCATCAACTTGGTAGCGGTAGAGATTCCACCAGCCTGTACGATCGCTGACAAAATACAGCACGCCACCAGGTGACCACTCAGGCTGAAAAATGGATTCCTCCGTCCCGCCTGCAATCTGTTGAGGAGCCTCTAACGTGCCGTCTGCTCGCACTTGAGCCACCCACAACGCTGTGCCATCCCAGGGCATGTTCGGGTGATTCCAACTAATCCAGGCAAGCTGAGAACCATCGGGACTGAGCCGCGGCGAGGCGTAAAAATCTTGCCCACTGGTGAGAATGGTTTGTTCTGCTTCGAGAGTTTCTAAAGGAATGCTCACCAAGGTGTTGACAGCTTCGCGATCGGCGACTGTATGATCTTCTCGCACACAAATCAAACGGTTGCGAGCACGATCGAGAATCACATCTGCGTATCGCAAAGACAATGCAGGCGTTAATGGCGTTGCCTCACTACCCACAATCTGACGATAAAGCCTTTGGTCAGAAAAGTTAGAAAAATAAACCACCCCGTCGATCACGGTAAATGCTGCGCCTCCATACTCATGCACACGAGTTCGAGCGTTGAAGGGCGGTGGCGTGACATCGGTGGCGGTTTCATCTAAGTGCTGAATGATCACATTTCTTCCGCCTTCGGTCGGGCGTGACTCACTCCAATAAATGGCCTCGCCATCGAGCTTTACCTGTCCCAGACCGATCGTTCCTGCAACAATCAAATCGGACGTGATCGGCGACTTCCAAGATCCATAGGGGGACGTTTGGGGGACAGTCATAAACTTCTCCTTAATGTTTTGTTATCTTCCAGACTCTATTTTACGGACTTAGCCCCCCTTATCTAGGGATTATCTGGGGCATCCACATTTTAGGGAATTGCATTTGGTGATTTGTGTTAATCTTGAGAAGGGTATTAAATTCGGCTGGTCAGTTTGTTTTTGCTAACAGGCATCTCTCCGAATCTAACGTCTCTGCAATTTCTGGTTCTGGAGAATTTCTTCTAATGTCGATTTATGTTGGTAACCTTTCCTACGAGGTTACACAAGAAGACCTGACTGCTATCTTCGCGGAATACGGTACAGTCAAGCGGGTTCAGCTTCCTACCGATCGTGAAACAGGTCGGATGCGTGGCTTTGGTTTCGTCGAGATGGACACCGATGCCGAAGAGTCAGCGGCGATCGAAGCCCTTGACGGTGCCGAATGGATGGGTCGTGACCTGCGCGTCAACAAAGCCAAGCCCCGTGAAGACAACCGTGGCAGTGGTGGTAATCGAGGCGGCGGCCGTGGCAGCTTTTCTCAACGTTACTAAGCGAGTGCAGCCTTAAAGCTGAGTTCTAGACCTTGAACTTGAGGAGATTAAAATCCAATAGTCCAGAGTCTATCAGTTTTGGAAGGCGATCGTGATCAAATTGTGATCAAACAGTGTTTACCCTTGCCCCAGTTCACACGGCTGAAGCGAGGGTTATTTTTTTGGATTGTGCTATGAGAGTCAGGCTACAAGACGAAATTCTCTACATCCATCACGAAGATGTTCCGCCCTTCAAGAAAGGAGGATCTGTGGTGCGAAATAGCTATTTTTGGGCGTTGCGATCGATTGCCGCCCGATCAAACCGTGGCAAAGATTGGGAATACGAGTCTGAAGTTTGGTTTGCGCTACAAAGAATGCTGCTTTCGTTTATGGAGTCAGGCTATTTAGGACTTTCTGAAACGCAGTTAGAATTCCCGATCGACACCTCTGAGATTCCTGCGGTACTGCGCTCGGTTTCAACCTGGCAGTCTGATGGGTAATACCAAATTGATCTTTGAGTGCTACAGATCTGGGAGAGCAACCTAAATTCGCCACTTGTGGGGGACTTCAAGCCAAAGCAGTCTCGGATTCTCAAAGTCCCCCAGACTGGGGGATTTAGGGGGCGAAGGATCTGTCGCATTCACAAATTGATTGAGTATGAGACTACAATTTCGAGACTAACCAGGAGACTAACCAGGATGATGGAAGCGATCGTTTGCACTATACAAGCTGGTTACCAAATGCAAGCTGGTTACTAAATGCAAGCTGGTTACTAAATCTATGAGAATTTGATCTAGTTCTTTTGCTTCGATGTTTAGAGCTTCTGCCCCCCAAGCTGCCAATTCTGGAGAACTTTAAGACCAAGCGCAAACTCTTTTTTAGGTTGCAGAGTAGCAATTTTTGCTTACCGTTTCTTTTCTAATCCCTTGAAGGCTTGTTTGGGAATGACTGCATGAATTCCTTTCACAATATCTACGACTTGCGACACCTCAAAATCAATGGCAGCGCTTGCGTACAGTAGTGCATCTGGCTTGGTTAATCCATATTGCTCATTCACGATACGCAGATATTCTCGCACCGATTTCTTCATCGCTTCATCAAGATCTTTGTCCAGTCCCATTGCATACCAGGCTTCTTTGGTTTCGCCCATTGGAGTAGACAACTTCATATCTTTGTGAACGACTAATTCAAAGGTGGGTGTAAGAGAACACTCGATCGCCGTCAGCGCAACTTCACCATTTCCTTGGGCACAATGCGGATCGCCCGAATAAAATAGAGCGCCAGGAACCTGGACAGGGATGTAGAAGCTCGAACCTCGTCCCAGGTATTTCACATCTACATTGCCCCCATACGCGCCCGGAGGAACTGAGTTCACTGCGTCAGCCGGATTTACCGGAACGACTCCCATAAGTCCCATAAAAGGCTTGAGAGGAATGTTCATCACCGGAAGCTTGTTGCTGGGTTGAAAGATTCCGATTTCTCGTTTGGCATCGATCGGAATCACCTTAGTATAAATCGGGGCACTATTCTCAGGATATTCTCCGGGCAGCGCACCCCGGTTGTGACGACTAGAAATCACGCCATAGGGAGAACGGTACTCAATGGCGATCGTTTTGACCTCTAACACATCTCCAGGCTGCGCCCCTTCTACAAAAATAGGGCCAGTGATCACATGCGGCCCAGGGCCAGTTTTCTTCACCGATGCTTTGGTTCTCAGTTGGTCAGGGAGAACTTGATTTTTAGAAATTCCCCCTTGAGCTAGAAACTCAACCGTGTCGCCCTGATCCCTAAAATTGCCTCGTGAGAGATGGTTTGCAGAATGACACGATCGCCCGACTTTACACTTAGAATTGGCTTGCTGTTGGGTTTAAAGAGTTCTCCCCAGATCAGGTTTTCAGGCGTTGAGAGAACTTGATGGGTCTTGCCGATGGCGGCGATCGCAGGTAATCCAATGACTGTTACCCATACAAAAACAACTCCCAAACCTAGCCCAATCATGCCCCACCAGCGTTGTAAGCTCTTTTGTCTTAAACGTTCCGTCAGAATATGGTTCACTAAAGTCCTCACAGGTGCTTGAATGCTTTAAACCATCTAAGCAATCTTGAAAAAAAACTGTGAGATTTCTTACCTTTTGCTCACCTATTCCCTTTCGTTATCGTTTGGTCAAATGTCGCTACTATTAAAGTCAAGCATTGGGATTAAGCTTAGAAAAACTTTGAAATTCATTTCTGACGAACGTTTTAGCGATTTCGATCACTGTTTCTCAATCAGTCTTATGAAGGTTCAAACTACAGGTTGGTTGACAATCATTCTTTTACTCTTGGCTCTTAGCGGTTGCGCTGAAAACACAGAACTCATTCCACAAACTCGCTGTAATCGTGCAGTCGCGATCGCAACTCAAACCTGGGAAGTAGACTACTACATCAGCAAAACCAGTGGTGATATGAACACCCAGCGCACTCACGCATTTCAAAGCAATACAATCACTAACCTCAACGGAGAAAAACCTGCGAATGCGGCCACTGGCCCAGACGACAATGGAATCTGGTGGGCTGCTCTGCCTCCCCGCCCGACTGCCGACGAAGTGGATCAACATCGAGAAACTCAAGAACGCAATGACCCGCCGATGTTGCAGCGATCGATCGATTACCAATTGCGCTGTGAGACGGGAATCCTGTTGACGGATGCTCAAACCTATCGAGAAGCCGCTAGAGCGATTCGTTTGAGACAATCAGTGAGCGTAACCTACCTCTGGAATCGTGTAATGAAAGTCAAAAATGAAAGTCAAAGCACCTGAGACAAAAACTTAGCGATCGCTTTAGTCAGCTAAACAGACAACTGGCGCTACCTGGAAGCAAAACTGTATTAGCTTGTTGAAGTGGAAATCTGCTGGAGATGCGAGGATTGATGCTCAGTGGATTGATGCTCAGTAGACAATTTTCAATATGTGGGAATACTAGCCACCAAAGGAGCTGATGTGCCTACTCGATCGGGTCAAATGGTCGATCTGATTGAATGTCCTATCCGTGACTTAAAATTAGACCTTTAAAGACATTGAAAGCTCGGCTGAGTAAGGCTTTCAATCAGTTGAGTGAAGGCTAGTTTCAAACTATGTTGAGTAGACTTATAACAGAGGTTTGTCCATGTCCCTGGTTGCCATCAACAGCATTGTATCGATCGTAGGAACCGTTGTAGGAGTGCTGTTTGCTGGCGGAAGCATCATCAGCATCGCTAATATGACGAACATGACACTTGCATGGCGTGGGTGGCTTGTAAGATTTGCCCTACTGGTTCCTATTGCATTTGTGGTATCAGGGGTTGGGGTGTGGCTGGCGAATGCTCAGGGAGCTAATCAGGTTGCTGTTGGCTTAGTTGCATTGCCGTGGCTCTATGCTGCTGGTTTTGTCTTTCTCATGGTTGCGTCTTTCGAGAAGTGACACTTTAAATAGCAATATCTTGAACTATGGCAGCTTTAGATCAGTTGTAAGAATCTGCGAATGGTGTTAGTTATTAGTTCTTAGCCTCACCATTTATCACTAACCACTTATCACCAACCACTTATCACAGAATCCTCACAACTTAAATAGAATTAGTAGATTGCAAATTGAGATTACTTTCTTTATTGATTGCCGAATTTCGATCCCCCTAAATCTCCCTTCAAAGGGGACTTTGCATCAAAAAGGCTAACTTTGCATCCGGTTTCCTCCCTTTTGAGAGCTACCGTGCACACACAACTCACAAATCGCTTCGTTTCAGTCGGCTTCAGCCCCCTAAATTCTCCACCAGTGAGAGACTTTGAACCCCTGAGAAGTTTCTTTGCATTCTAGAAGCACTTTCTTTCTCAAGGTTCCCCAGGATGGGGCTTTAGGGGGCGAAGCATCTCGGCGATGACACTAAACAGATGACATTACCGGGTGAATGCGTAGAGCAAGCGTCTTTCAAGCGGGGGGGCGCATCTATTGGTTGGGGGAGTAAAGGGTGGGCGAAAGGGGGTGGTCAGCGA
>NZ_JBJPHT010000065.1:0-31085 GCF_052939475.1 Phormidesmis sp. 146-20 | reverse complement strand
ATCTCAAATGGGATGGCACGAGCGATTTGACGACTGAATATCAAGTGATTCGCGTATTGGCGGGCTATCAAGTGCAACGGTCTTTAATGAAGTTCGATATCGTCATGGGCGCTGGTTCATTAATACATTTGGAGGAATTGCACAACAAAAAGACAATTCAGATATAGAACAACTATAGAAGTCTGGGGGTCGTTGATAATTCAATTTGCGGCTCCCTTAATGACCTGCCAGCGATCGATGCCAATCGGCTCCCGTATGCCCCGTTGTCACCCACAAAATTGCTCGACTCCCATCGCGAATCACCTTAGACAGCGGCTCTTGAGGTTGGTCAGACGGAACGGCGATCGGCTTGACCTGAATGCCGCGACTCCCCAACACAATTTCGCCCACAATCTGAGCGCGGCGCATGTGATAGTCCGAAGTCACCAGATACACACTCTCAACGCCCTGCTGTTGAAGCTCATCGACGATCGTCGTAAAATTCGTCACCGTATCAACCGCCTGATAGTCGAGATTCAACCGTTTGAGATTGACCCCTGCATCCACAAAAACTTGCTCTGTATAATCTCTGGGGCTGCCCGAAGAAATCCAAATCGGCAAATTGGGATGCTCTAACGCAAACTCAGCCGTGAACTTTTCTCGCTCTAATTCTGAAGTCGAACCCCCCAAAACCAGAATCGCCTGCGGCCGCTCAAAATAAATGCGAACCGCCCTCACCCCAAACCAGATCACCAACGGCAACAGCACGATCGACCAGGGAAAGGACTTACGCTTTGAACGACCCGATCGCTTACTTACCATGACTTGCCTCGATCGCATTCTGCACCCCCACGTCAAAACTGTCGTCGCCTTACTACGATCGATATAAAACCTTCAAAAGTCTACTGCACTCTCAATCTCAACTCAAGGAATCATCCTTAACCTCAAACGGCTATTCGGTTCTTCCCGGCTGCCTTGGGCGTTCTGCTTCCGCCTGGACGATCGTCGCTTGAATTCTCGGCACCGCAAAAAACTTTTGAGTATCCGCTAACAGCTTTTCGCCCCAAAGATTTTCCTTCAGGAATGTGAGATCACTATATCGACTGTCCAATCGGATCGCCGCTTCGCCAAGCGCCAAGGCTTTGTCACGATCGCCTTTCTTGTACAGCCCGATCGCCGCCGCTAATCTCGGTTCAGCCGCTTTAGGGTCGAGTGCTGCTGCTGCTTGCCATCGCTTGATTGCCTCATCCAGGTCGCCAGATTCGTACTTGATCAAGCCAATATTGTTGATCGCAGGCCAATACTTTTTATCTTGAGCCACCGCTTTTTCGTAGCTGGCGATCGCCTCAGCATTTTGACGCTGCATCAAGTGAGCATTACCCAAATCAAACAGCGCACCGGGCACATTTGGCTTAATCTTGAGACCCGCCTGAATGGAAGCGATCGCTTCACTGTACTTCTTCTGCTGAAAGTAAGCAGTACCCAGCGCAAACGAAATATTGGCATTTCTGGGATCTAATGTCTGAGCACGTTTGAGCGCCACTACTCCATTATCGGGCTGGTTTACCTGAAGATACAGCCCACCCAAAACCGCCCAAGCCTCCGGAAGTTTGGGAGCCATCTGCGTTGCCAACCGCGCTCTCGACAGAGCCAACTCGGACTGCTGAAACTGAGCAAGCTGCGTCGCTTCTTGAATCAGACCAATCCCTTGCTGCTCTAACTTAGTGGCATCAAGCTGTACGAAGTGGGGCACTAGCGCTTGGGCAAAAGCGGATTGAGTGGCAGCCCACAGGCCAAAAATGGTCAGGGCAGAGAGAAAAGAAATGCGTTTGGGCACGGTACAGCCTTACCAGAAACGATCGAGGGGTCACAGCCAGCTTAATCGATCTTGCTAAAGTTGGGGACAAAAATTAATCTAAACCGAATCGAAAATTAACCGATCAAAATGAGTTTTGGGCGACGATCGGCGCTAAGGTAGTGAACCTGAAATCTTCTCTCAAGCCGCACCTCCTATGGATCGTTTCACCGTCGAAGTCATTTCCCAAACGCCCAATCCCCAGCAGACGATCTACGCAGCGATGCACCAAGATTACGCCGAAGGGTTTGTCTGGGAGGAGCGCGATCGCTTTCCCGATGAAGCCAAATGCGGTGAGGTGATCGTCAAACAACTTCTCGCAGGCAATCGCGGTCACTACGGCCCACTAGAACATCCGCAAATCGTGCTCAACTGCGGCTGGTTTCCCCACAGCACCATGCAGCAAATTCGCACTCATCGCGTCGGAATCTCTTTTGATGTCCAATCTTTCAGGTACACAGGACAACGGATTGTGGATGTGGTAGAAGGCAAGCGAGAGGTCGAAGAAGTCTTTTATTTGCGACCTTTGGGATTTTATAGCGATCGCCAGGGCAAAAAATACGAATACACATTAGACCAGCGTCAGCAAGACATTGAATGGTGTCTCGAAGCCTGTCGCCGCTATCAGCAAAGAATTTTGGAAGGCTTTTCAGAAGAACATGCCAGAGGACTGATCCCCTTTGATGTGCGTCAGCATTGGGTCATGTCGGCCAACGTGCGATCGCTCATGCACCTGGTCGATCTGCGCTGGAAAGCTGACGCTCAATTAGAAGCCCAAAAACTCTGCGAACACCTCTGGGCCCCCTTTCAAGCCTGGGTTCCTCAAATCGCCGACTGGTACGAATCAAATCGCCTCAAAAAAGCGCGGCTGGCTCCCTAAATCACTCCCTGCTGATTGACTGACAAATCTTTTCAGGTAGGTTGAGTTGAACCTGGTGAAACCCAACGTTAGCAACGGTAGAAAGGCTGCTGTTGGGTTTTGCGTTGCTCAACACCAACCTACGAAAAATCGAGGGTTTCAGGAGTTCTGTCAGCCAACCAGCACTCCCTGAAGTTCCCCTCAATCAAGGACTCTGAACCTCGTCAGTTCGATAAACTTTTTCGCTTCGCTTACAGATTCAGGAACGCCTCCTAAATCCCCCACGGGTGAGAGACTTTGAGCCAGAATTCTTCTCTTAAAGTCCCCCAGAATTGGCAGCTTGAGGGGGCAGGCGTGCTAAAGAACAAAGCAAAAGACTTTATCAAACTTACCGTCACAGGGCACGCCCAATTCTTCGCTTCCCTCGCCCTCATGCCCTAACTTTCCTTAAGTCTGTGCTAGAAAGGAAATCAAGTGTTTCACCACACAGTCTGGAGCCACCATGTACCGCAATGACCCCAATGACCCCAGTACGATCGGCCGTGACCTCAAAACCCATGTTGGTATTCTAGGTGGGCTAATTGGGCTGATGTGGCTAATCGAAATTGCCGATGTCTTTGTCGGCGGTAGACTCAACTTTTTTGGCATTATTCCTCGCACCGAGATTGGCTTGCGGGGAATTTTGTTTGCGCCCTTTTTGCACAATGGATTTGGTCATCTGATTAGCAACACCGTCCCGTTTATCACCTTGGGCTGGTTTGTCATGCTGCGGGCAGTGAGAGAGTTTTTTACTGTGTCAGCGATCGCCCTTCTCGCCAGTGGCATCGGAGTTTGGCTGTTTGGCTCCCCTGGCATTCATTTGGGCGCGAGTGGAGTGGTGTTTGGCTACTTTGGCTTCCTGCTCTCGCGGGCTTATTTTGAACGCAGTGCCCTAGCGATCGCAATCTCTGCGGCAGTTGGCTTGCTATACGGTGGACTGATTTGGGGAGTTCTGCCGACCCGCATGGGCATCTCCTGGGAAGGTCACCTGTTTGGCTTTATCGGAGGTGTGTTAGCCGCTAACTGGCTGTCGTCTCGCCGCAAGAGCCAACGTTAAAATTGGTGCGCTTCGCGTAGGGTTAAGCCACACGAGACGCACCATTGTAAGTCACGGTAGGATCTCAAGTCCTACTTACCATAGTTTGGTTCTGGAGTAATTTCTCCAATTCGATTGGGCGGCCAAAAACGCACCACAGCGCGACCGATGATTTTCTCACGCGGCACATAGCCCCAATAGTGGCTGTCATAGCTGTTATTGCGATTGTCACCCAGCACGAGATAAGAATCGGCAGGAACCCGCTCAGGTAGCCCAATCATTTCAGGTCGCCAGTTATACTGTGGCGCTTCTTCGATGTAGTTTTCGGCGATCGGCTGATCATTGATAAAAACTCGACCGTTTTTGACCTCCACCTTATCGCCCGGTAGCCCAATCACTCGCTTGATAAAAGCATCATGAAAGTTTTGCTTCTCAAGCGTGCTAGTGGGTGAAAAGACAACAATATCGCCGCGTTGGGGATTGTTAAATCGATAGCTGAGTTTGTCTACAATCAGTCGATCGTTGATTTGCAGCGTGGGCAACATTGAGCCAGAAGGAATGTAGCGAGCTTCTGCCACAAACTGCCGAATGCCGATCGCCAGCACCGCGCTGAGTCCGATCGTCTTTAGCCCCTCAAGCCAGGGATTGTCTTCCTTATTCATAGATTTGTCTTTAGGTGCCGGGTTCTCTATGCGAGTCATCAGGGTGTCAGTGCCAGGGAAAAAAAGAGGGTGTAACAAGGGGAATGTCTGTGCATCTAGTCTACAAGATGTATCCCAGATAGCTCTTAACTGTACAAAGTTTTTACGGTGTCATCCGCACAAATACCTTGATCTCTCCCTATAATCAAAATCTCTACGAGTCGTTTAGAAATGGTTCTTTTTGACGCATGGTTGCTTCATCTCTGCTGATCCAAAATGCCCAGATTTTGCTGCCAGATGGGGAGTTTCTCCTGGGCGATGTGCAGACGCAAGGGGGGAAGATTGTCCAGGTTGGTTCAGACTTACCTCCCGATGAAGCCTCTACTATCCTAGACGCGACGGGGTTAACTTTGTTGCCAGGAGCGATCGACCCACAGGTACATTTTCGCGAACCAGGGTTAGAGCATAAAGAAGATTTGTCCAGCGCCAGCCGGGCCTGTGCGAGAGGGGGGATCACATCTTTTTTAGAGATGCCCAACACGCGACCGCTGACGACGACCCAAGCCACTCTCGACGACAAACTCAGACGCGCTGCTGAAAAATCATTGGTCAACTACGGGTTCTTTATCGGAGCGACAGCCCAAAATTTGCCGGATTTACTCGAAGCCAATCCCGCCTGTGGCATCAAAATTTTTATGGGATCGATGCACGGCGATCTGCTGGTGGACGAAGAAACGTCACTGGAGCCAATTTTCGCCAACGGCGATCGCTTGATTGCCGTTCATGCTGAAGACCAGGCGAGAATTCGCGATCGCCGCCTCCAATTCGCCGATGTCACTGATCCCGCAATTCACTCTACGATTCAAGATAATCAGGCCGCTCTGAATGCGACGATGCTGGCGTTAAAGCTGTCCAAGAAATATCAGCGACGCTTACATATTCTCCACCTATCCACGGCAGAAGAAGCCGACCTGTTGCGGCAAGACAAGCCTGCCTGGGTGACGGCCGAGGTCACCCCTCAACACTTGTTGTTGAATACAGCCGCCTACGAAAAAATTGGTTCCTGGGCGCAGATGAATCCCCCCTTGCGATCGCCCCACGACAATCAAGTGCTGTGGCAGGCGTTGCTTGATGGCGTAATCGACTTTATTGCTACTGACCACGCGCCCCATACGTTAGAAGAGAAAGCGCAGGCTTACCCCAACACCCCTTCTGGAATGCCCGGAGTCGAAACATCTTTGGCGCTGATGCTGACTCAGGCGGTTCAAAAACGCTGTACCGTGGCCCAAGTGGCTCATTGGATGTCTACGGCCGTCGCCAAGGCGTACAAAATTCCTCACAAAGGGGCGATCGCTCCCGGCTATGATGCTGATCTGGTGCTGGTCGATTTGCAGACTTATCACCCTGTTTTGCGAGAGGAGCTACAGACGAAGTGTGGCTGGAGTCCCTTTGAGGGGTGGAATCTGACGGGTTGGGCCCAGGTGACGATCGTTGGAGGACAGATTGTGTACGATCGCGGCACGTTCCATTCTGAAGTGAGAGGACAAGCACTGCGATTTGATGGATGAGCTAGACAGAATTTCGCAGTCATTCGGCCGTCCGCCACTCAATTCCACTACTCAAACTGGACGGCTACCCATCGTCGCTATCTGGAAAAATTTCGGGAGAAAACATCGACCAGAGCGCTTGATAGTAAGGAGCGTAATACTTAGCCTGAGAAGGTTCGAGGTACGATCGCACTTCTGCTCCCAGGAGGTGAATTAGTTGGCGCACCAGTTCCCAGCGGACTTTGAGCCTCGGATACAGCATCACACAGAGGGGAAATAATTCCTGCTGAATCGCGCTAATGTTGTTTTCTAGCACGCACACCCACAGATAAACCTGAAACATCTCCACATCTCGAATGCTCGAAATCTGCACTGACAGCTCGTTGAGAGCACCTGTGTGACATTGATATCGAGGGTAGAGCTTGAGAAACTCGTGAGACAATTTTTCGCGAGATCGCGCTGCTTACAGGTAAAAGTGTCTGCACGAGTTGCAGTGCAGGAGAGTCGTAGTCATGTTGAGCCGCCATTCCATAAGCTCGCTGTAAGGGCATGTATAGATGGTCATCGATCACTTTGAAGTAGTCAGTCAAAACAATTTGCTGTGATTTGGGAAGTAGCGACAGCAGCATTTGCCCACTGTAGTGAAATTGCATACTCACAAAGCCGATCACCCGTGGATCTACGTGCGTGTATTTATGGCGAATTTTGCCCAAATCAGCCGAGACCAAAACCGAGAGCCGCGCTGGGGACAAGTTATTTGCGTATGCTGACAGCGCTTTTTCGTAGATGTCATACGCATCTTTGGCAATGTCCCACGGATTGATCAGGTGAAAATCAATCTCATGTCTGACCACTTCTCTCGCAAGAAGCGCTTCGGTTTTGATCCAGGCTTGAGCGATCGTTGGACGCAGCGTCTCCAACAGATTGCGGGCCAGATCACGTCGCACCCCTCTTTCTGAGACTCGTTCTAAATACTGATCTTGCGCTGCCAGCTTTTCGACATAGCGTTTGGCCCATACTTGAGACAAAGACTGAATCGATACGTCTCCTGCCAACCCTGGGAGAAGGGACGACCTATCGCTTAAGTTCACGGCGCTCTCCTGATATCTGTAGTTACGGGACTCCCATCACTAGCTAGAGAATAAAGCGAGTCAGGTAATTTCCGAATCCGTAGGAAAACGGAGTAAAGGCGACATCCAGATGACTTCAGTAGTTCTTCATAACTTTGAGCGCTAGACTTACGCAATCTTTAAACAGACCAGTCAAAGGTTCAGCAATTTTGCCCACTCACCAGCGATCGCCGTTCCTCTAGAGTCGATCGCCCTGAGTTGAGCCTGACGACCCGACTGGGGATCATGGGCAAGGCTAATTTGCAGGTAGTGATCAGGCTGGTAGGGAAGCCGTTCTGACCATTCGATCGCCACGATCCCCGGTTTTACTTCGACCCCTTCCCAGTAGATCTCCGGGCACATTTCAGCGGCTTCTACCGAGTTGAGACGATAGAGATCTAAGTGATAGAGAGGCACCCGTCCACTCAAGTATTCATTAACCAGGGTAAAAGTTGGACTATTGATCGCTTCATCCACGCCCAATCCTTCCCCGATCCCCTGCACCAGGGTCGTTTTACCGCTCCCCAAATCCCCCTCTAACAACAACACGTCCCCAGCCGAGAGCCTCTGTCCCAACTGCACCCCCAACCGACGAGTGGACTCCGCATCCGCCAAAAAAATCACCTGAGAAGTCACAAAATCTTGACTCATCCCTCATCCCTCTGTCCTCATCCCTCTGTCCTCATCCCTCTGTCCTCATCCCTCTGTCCTCATCCCTCTGTCCTCATCCCTCTATCCTCCACCCTCTATCCTCCTCCCTCTGTCCTCATCCCCCTTCTCTCACCCTGCCATACCAGCGCAACAAAACTCTCGCCAACTGCTCAGAATCGTGTCTTACCAATCCGGTTTCTTCATCTTCATCCATCACATTGGCTCGAATAATGCGACGACCTAACTGCATCACCGCATCGCGATCGAGCGCCACCGGGTGAGAGAGTTCCTCAGCGTATCGAATCAGCGCTTTGGGCGATGGAGACTGTTTTTGTACCAGAACGGCATCAAATAGCTGCTTTCCACAGGCGGCATCGATCGCTTGAATGTGATCTGCCACACTGTAGCCATCGGTTTCCCCAGGCTGAGTCATGATGTTGCAGACGTAAACACAGGGGACTTCACGCTGGTCGATCGCCGCTGCAATTTCGGGAGCCAGCAGGTTAGGAATGACGCTGGTGTAGAGGCTGCCCGGCCCGATGATAATATAGTCGGCTTTATAAATCGCGTCTAAGGCTCTGGGGACGGCCGGCGGGTTGGGAGGGGTGCAGCCGATTTTAACAATTTTGCCGCCCGCTTCTGTGATGCTCGACTCGCCTTCGATGCGTCGCCCGTCTGCCAATTCTGCCCAGAGTTTCACATCGCTGAGGGTGGCGGGTAAGACCTGACCGCGTACGGCTAGTACTTTGGAACTTGCGGTAATGGCTTGCTCAAAATCTCCGGTAATCTCGCTCAAAACCGTGAGAAATAGATTCCCAAAGCTGTGACCGACCAATCCATCTCCGGCTTTAAAGCGGTATTGAAACAATTCTGTGAGCAGTTTTTCTTCGTCGGCCAGGGCTGCGATACAGTTGCGAATGTCGCCAGGAGGCAAAACCCCAATCTCTCGACGCAATCGCCCCGACGAGCCACCATCATCCGCTACGGTGACGATCGCTGTAATATTGCCGCTCGATCGTTTGAGTCCTCGTAAGAGCGTAGACAGGCCCGTTCCACCGCCGATCGCCACGATTCTGGGCCCGCGATTGAGCCGACGAGCCGTAAGCAACACATCGACCAGTTCTTCACTGCGATCGGGCATCAGCACTTCGGTAATAGCACCAAACGTCCGGGTCTGCCCCCAGAGGATCAGCAAGATGCCAGTCACCAATACCAGCGGGCCACTGATATAGCTGGGCACCGATCGCGTAATGGTTTCTAACAAATCTCCTGCAAACTGAGTCAGATAAAAAACGGGTGTCAGCTTGACCCAAATCGCCAACCCCAAACTCACCAGCAAGACTCCTCCCGCACTGATCAACATCCACCGTTTGACCAGCAAGCCCGGAGCCAGCCACTTAAACCATTGCCCTAACCAGAAGGGCGTAAAATGGCGGGATTCCTGCCGAAACGTCCGCATTGCCTGTTTAATTAAGCTGTTTGTTGTCATTACGCTCTACACCAGGAACAGAAGATAGGGGCTGACTGCATCAATGATGAACCTTACCTTTAGCAGCAGGATAACTCAAGTTGAGAAGAGGAAAGACAGAGGGGTGAGGGATGAGGGATGAGGGATGAAGGATGAGGGAGGAGGGATAAGAGAAAGTGTGCTTTTGGCGGAAGGCAGGAGAGTAGATGATTCTGGTAGAGTCGTAACAGCGAGAGCTAGAGTGATCATCGCGGGCGATCGCCGTTTGCGCTTCAAATTTCGGGCTGCTTAAGCAAAACTTCAAACAGGCGATCGCAATCTATCAAAATCGAAGTCAGAGATATCGACATTCCTACCAATAGAGTCAATTTCTTTCCTCCCTCCTCCCTCCTCCCTCCTCCCTTCCCCTACCCTGTTCTAATTCTCAAGCAAATGGTTGAGCCGCTGGTCGAACTTAAGGGAATCTGTAAGACCTTTGGGCAAAATGTTGTCCTGGATCACGCAGATTTGACGATTTATCGGGGTGAGGCGCTGGCAATTATTGGCCCTTCGGGCACTGGCAAGTCTACGGTGCTAAGAATTATTGCTGGGCTATTGGCTCCTGATGCGGGTGAAGTTTATATCGGGGGCAGACTGCGCCAGGGATTGCTCGAAGATGAGGTCGGGACGCTCAATATTGGCATGGTCTTCCAGCAGGCCGCTTTGTTTGACTCTTTGACCGTCGAGGAGAATGTCGGGTTCCTGCTCTACCAACACTCTCGCCTACCGCGTCGTCGGATTCGAGAATTGGTCTCTCAACGATTGGAGATGGTTGGGCTGGCTGATATTCGTCGGCAATATCCTGCGGAGCTTTCGGG
The DNA here is from genome assembly GCF_052939475.1 of Phormidesmis sp. 146-20. Taxonomy (NCBI): domain Bacteria; kingdom Bacillati; phylum Cyanobacteriota; class Cyanophyceae; order Leptolyngbyales; family Leptolyngbyaceae; genus Phormidesmis; species Phormidesmis sp. 146-20. The sequence continues at coordinate 21,044 of NZ_JBJPHT010000065.1, read as the reverse complement.
GGGCATGAGAAAGCGGGTCAGCTTTGCGCGGGCGATTATGGCTAATCCAGATAACCCGGACGATACGCCAGACATGTTACTCTACGATGAGCCAACTGCGGGACTCGACCCGATCGCCTCTACGGTGATTGAAGATCTCGTCAGGCATCTACAGCGCATTCAGGGGGGCTGTCAGAGTTATGTAATGGTGACACACCAGCAAAGCACGATTCGCCGCACGGCTGATCGAGTTGTGTTTCTCCATCACGGCAAAATTCAATGGCAGGGGAAAGTTCACGAGATTGATACCACAGATAATCCGCTGATTCGGCAGTTTTTTAGCGGCAGTGTGGAAGGGCCAATACAAGTGACTGGGTAGAGACTATGCGATTTCCTGGGAGGAATCTTGCTTTGCGATCGCGAACGGTTCGAGAAGGCTCTGTGGGACTGTTTATTTTGGCGGGAGTTGGGCTGTTTGTCGGCCTGGTGATGTGGGTTCGGGGGATGAATCCGGGGAATCGCAGTTTTGCGGTAACGGTGGATTTTGCGACGATCGGGGGCGTTCAATCGGGTTCACCTGTGCGCTATCGAGGGGTGACCGTGGGTCGGATTTCTCGTCTCGCGCCTGGCCCTAATGGGGTGGCTGTAGAAATGGCGATCGCGCCTGCTGATTTGATCATTCCTCGCGATTCAGAAGTGACGGTGAATCAGTCAGGGTTACTGGGCGAAACCGTGTTGGATATTGTGCCTCGTAAACCTTTACCAGAAGGGGCGATCGCGGCAAAACCGTTGGATAAAGACTGCAATCGAGAACTAATTCTCTGTGAAGGATCGCGGCTGAGTGGGGCGCTGGGCATCAGTACCGATGAGCTATTGAGGGCGACAATTAAGTTTGCCGATGTCTACAGCAATCCGCAGTTTACCGGGAATATCAATACGCTGACCAAAAATTCGAGTGATGCGGCGGCGGAGATTGCCACGTTGAGTAAGGAAGTCACGGGATTGGTCAGGTCGGCTAGAGGCGAGGTGGCAACTTTCTCCAAAACGGCAGCGTCGATCGGCAGTGCAGCAGAGCAGCTTAATTTGACGGCGGGGCAAGTGAATAGTTTGGTGACGGCTAATCGGGCGACGCTGGTTTCGACGCTGGACAATTTGAATCAAACGAGTGGTCAGTTGAGAGTGACGATCGCTCGATTGGGGCCGACGCTCGATCGAGTTGGACAGGGTGAATTGATTCGTAATTTAGAAGTTCTCTCAGCCAATGCGGCTCAGGCTTCGACTAACCTCAAGGATGTCACCGTCGCCTTAAATAATCCTTCTAATCTGACGGTTTTGCAACAGACGCTAGAATCGGCGAGGGCGACGTTTCAGAATGCTCAAAAGATTTCAGCCGATTTGGACGAGTTGACGGGCGACCCAGCCTTGCGAGACAATTTGCGGAATTTAATCAACGGATTGAGTGGGTTAGTCTCTTCGACACAACAGTTACAGCAACAGGCGCAAGTTGCTCAGATTTTGGCGAATCCGCCTCAAGCTCAAACTCAGGTCAACCCAGAAGTTTTGAAAGCGATCGCTCCCCATTCATCTAACTTAAACGCTCCGGCTCAATCTCTTCCTCAATCTAATCGCATTCCTAATTCAGTTCCACCTCAAAACTAGCGAGGAACCAATTCATTGAAATGTCCTGGATTCTCTCGTCTGCTTTAACTGGAATTGCTGCATTTGTTGCAACCAACATTGATGATTTGCTGATTTTGATGTTGTTTTTTGCTCAAGTGAATGTAGCTTTTCATAGACGAGATATTTATGTGGGACAGTATTTAGGGTTTGTGGCAATCGTACTTCTCAGTCTGCCTGGGTTTTTTAGCGGATTGTTGATTTCTAAACCTGTGATTGGACTATTGGGATTTGTGCCGATCGCGCTTGGAATTCGCCGTTTAATTCGGTCAGAAGATCATGAAGTACAAACGGTAAACCTTCTGGACAATTTGAATCAAAAGAGTTTGAGCAATCGCCTTGTCAGTCCCCAAGTTTTCAGCGTTGCGGCGGTGACTTTAGCGAATGGCGGCGATAATATTGGCATCTACATTTCACTATTTGCCAGCCAAAATTTCGCAAGTTTAAGTGTAATTCTCAGCGTATTCTTTGCTTGTGTGGGTGTGTGGTGTTTGGTTGCAGATTGGCTTTCAAACCATCGGGCGATCGCGCCCACTTTGACCCCCTATAGCTCTGTGTTGGTGCCGATCGTTCTCATTGGTTTAGGAGTTTACATTTTGGCTGAGAATAGATCCTGGTTACTGATTCCAGGTTTTTCTAGCTAACTCCAGTCATCTCGCTTAACTCCACGCCCTTTATAAACCTGCCCAATCTCATGAATCTGGCGAGTTTTTTCATAGAGCTTTTCTTCGGTCAGTTGCCACTTTTTGAGAATATTATCGAGGTCAGATTTGATGTCTCTCGCACCCGGAAAATCGTTGTAGCGCATTCTCAAGCGGGCTAACTCTGACAGATTGTACTCATTAGGTTCGCCATTTAGAAGGGTATCGACGACCTGGCGATCGTTATTCCATAAGGGATGCTGCTGGTCTTTGTTGTCTGCCATCTGACTCGCCTCAAATCGACTCCGCAATAGTATAGTATGCCGAGCGAAATTTGAGTGATGAATCCGTTAATTCTCTTGAGCTTTGATTTAGAAGAATTTGACGCGCCCGAAGAGTATGGGTCGATTTATCAGACCGATCTAATTATTTGTCTAAACAAAGAACAACTCATTTTTAGACAAGCTTTTGAATATTCCAGTTTTAGAGGTGAGCGATCGCTTAGAAAACTATTTGAACTGGATCAAACCATATCAAACCATATCAAACTATATGGTAAATTTGCTACGTCTTCTAAATTTCAAGTCCAATTAAATCCTGTTAATCTATTCAGAAAGTAGTTTAGATTCAGCAACAACGGATGAGATCAAAATAGCCCATCCGTTAGCCAATTTACTGCTTTCTAATGCCCATTCATCGTTAGCTTTTCCTTGGATTGGTAGCTTTCAAAAATTCGCTTTTCGGGGTCAACACCACTAAAAGTTGGCGGCAACCAAACGCGAACGAATAGCAGTAATCCCATCACCATTAAGAATGCACAAGTGGCTAAAACCTGCGTCCACTGCACTTCTAAAACGCCTCTGACAATCACTTCTCGCAACACAGAGACGATCGCCACCTCAACGGCCACGCTGATCGAAACGCGCTGTTCTTGTAAGTAAATAATCAACAGTCGAAATAACTCAACCAAAATCAACAAAAACAAAATATCTGACGTAACTTCTTTGAAGTGCAACGGCGGCAACAATGAAATAAACATCGCCCGAAGCTGAATCACCATTACACAGAACAGTCCGACGCACAAAGACACGACAATGCCATCCTGCACCGTCTCCAACACCCGAACGAGATGAGCGCGGCTAAGAGATTCATTTGAGGCAAGCGTAACTTTTGGTGTCTGCTGCATGAAAAATTGTTTCACCGACTCAACAGTTCTATTTAAGTAGAAGGAACGCTTATTTTACAAGCCTTAAAGCATCAGTCTAATTAATCAACACCATCAAAAACTACCTGTTGATCTGGCAGTAAGTTGTGGCTAAAGTTGATGAACCAACCAACAGATGCTCACACTCGCTTAACCCCAAAATGCAAAAATCCCCGACCTTTTGAAAGCCAGGGATCTGAAGTAGAAAGAATTGAACAACGCTAAATCATCTCAGACGTTGCGCCCACCGCAGGTTGTGGCTGAGGCTGAAACTGGAACAGCGAGTAGACCACATCCCGACGAATGTTGATCATCATCTCCAAAAACAGTTCGTAACCTTCACTCTTGTACTCGATCAGCGGATCTTTTTGACCGTAACCGCGCAGGCCCACCGACTCGCGGAGCGCATCCATTTGTTGTAGGTGTTCGCGCCAGAGGGTATCGATTCGATTCAAGATAAAGAACCGTTCTGCCTCCCGCATCAGACCCGCTTGAATCTGATCAACTTCCGCTTCTTTGAGGTCATAGGCAATTCGTGCCTGCTCGTGTAAGAAGGTCTTAAGTTCACCCACCGACATGTCTTCTAGCTGACTAGCATCAAGATCTGACAGCAGATACACAAACTCTTGCACCTTGCTCACCAGCTTGTCGAGTTCCCATTCTTCGGGTGGCAGCTCAGGATTGATGTAGGCCTCGACGATATCATCCATTGTGCGCTCGGCGTACTTGACCACCTGCTCTTTAAGATCCTGCCCCTCTAACACGCGCCGCCGCTCGGCATAGATGGCACGACGTTGATTATTCATCACTTCGTCATACTCAAACACCTGCTTACGGATGTCGTAGTAGTAGGTTTCGACTTTCTTTTGGGCCCCTTCAAGCGATCGCGTCAGCATTCCCGATTCGATCGGCATGTCTTCTTCGACTCGGAAGGCATTCATCAAGCCAGCGACGCGATCGCCGCCAAAAATCCGCAACAGGTTATCTTGCAAGCTGAGGAAAAATTTGGTGGAACCAGGGTCGCCTTGTCGTCCGGCTCGTCCGCGCAGTTGGTTGTCAATCCGCCGCGATTCATGGCGCTCTGTGCCAATCACATGCAGACCGCCCAGTTGAACGACTTCTTCGTGTTCACGCTCGGTAAACGCATCATATTCTTGACGAATCAACCGATACACTTCTCGCAGCTTTTGAATGGCTGGATCGTTGGTCGGCGCTTTTTCTGCGGCAGTTGCAATCTTATCTTCGGCTTCCAATTCCGGTAAGCTGCGCTCCCCGTATTGTTGAACGGCAAAAGAAACTGCGCTTTTAAGCATCTGTTCCGTTTCGCGAGCCAGATCGGTAGGGTAAATGTCCGATCGTACCTTCCAGGTTTTCACCTTTTTGCCAGCCCCAAACCCCTGTCCGCCGTCTCGCTGATCGCCAAAGCCGCGGCCGCCAAAATCTTGATCGTCATCCGGTTGGACAATCTTGGGCATGAAATATTCGCGGATTTTGAGGCGAGACATGTAATCCGAGTTGCCGCCCAAAATGATGTCGGTGCCGCGTCCTGCCATGTTGGTGGCGATCGTTACTTTGCCTTTGCGTCCGGCTTGAGCGATGATTTCAGATTCTCGTTCCACATTCTCTGGTTTTGCGTTCAGCAGATTGTGAGGAACTTGCTGATCGGCCAGCAGACTGGAGAGCAGTTCTGACTTCTCAACGCTGGTGGTTCCCACGAGAACAGGACGGCCATCGCGGTGCATTTCGGCGCATTCTTCGGCGATCGCGTTCCATTTGGCCTCTTCAGTCTTGTAGACCACATCCGACAGATCGCCCCGCTTGGTCGTGCGGTTAGTCGGAATGATCGTGACTTCGAGCTTATAGATCTTCTCAAATTCGGCTTCTTCGGTTTTGGCCGTTCCCGTCATGCCTGCCAGTTTGGGGTAGAGCAGGAAGAAGTTTTGATAGGTAATCGTTGCCAGTGTTTGAGTTTCATTTTGGATTTCGACGCGCTCTTTGGCTTCGATCGCCTGGTGCAGCCCATCACTCCAACGGCGACCCGGCATGACTCGCCCGGTGAATTCGTCTACAATCACCACTTCGTCATTGCGAACGATGTAGTTTACGTCCAAAATAAACAGTTCTTTTGCTTTGATGGCGTTAAAAATGTAGTGCGCCCAAGGGTCTTGCGGATCAAACAGATCCTTCACTTCCAAAAGATTTTCGGCTTCGATAAATCCTTCATCGGTCATCAGAATGTTGCGCTGCTTTTCGTCTACTTCGTAGTGGACTTCAGGCTGAAGGGTGCGAGCCACTTCCGAAGCTCTCAAATACTTCTCAGTCGGACGCTCCACCTGTCCCGAAATAATCAACGGAGTTCGGGCTTCGTCAATCAAAACGGAATCCACTTCGTCAATCACGCAGTAGTTAAAGGGACGCTGCACGACCTCTTCCATCGAGGTGGCCATGTTGTCGCGCAGATAATCAAATCCCAGTTCGCTGTTAGTCGCGTAGGTGATGTCGCAGGCGTAATTTTTTTGACGCTCAGGCGGACTCATATTTTGTTGAATCAGCCCCACACTCAACCCCAAAAAGCGGTGAACTTGCCCCATCCATTCCGCATCGCGTCGAGCCAGATAATCGTTGACCGTAACGACGTGAACGCCTTTACCAGAGAGCGCATTCAAGTAAGCCGGAAGCGTCGAAACCAGAGTTTTACCTTCCCCAGTCTTCATTTCGGCAATTTGCCCATTGTGCAAGACCATGCCGCCCAAAAGCTGCACATCAAAGTGACGCATTCCCAAAACGCGCTTACCCGCTTCTCGCACGACGGCAAAGGCTTCGGGCAGCAGGTCGTCGAGAATTTGCTTTTCGTCGTTATCGTTTTTGGCTTGGGCGAGACGCTGCTTAAATTCTGCGGTTTTTGCGGTCAACGCCTCATCAGAAAGTGCCTGAATTTCTTCCTCCAAGAGGCTAATTTCGGCAATATAGGGTTGGTATTTCTTAAGTTTTCGTGCGTTGGGGTCGCCCAGCAGATTTTTAAGCATGACAGGAGGAATAAGGACGAGGTGTGAGCTTTTGAAGGGATTTCTTTGTCTGTTTTAGAAAGCAAATTGGTCTCTAAAAACCAGTCAAAACTAAGGGCTGGACTACTCATCCAGGGTATACCAATCCTATCACTTCCGCTTAGAGCAATCCGCAGAGAAGCGATCGCATTCAGTACGTGTTACCGAACGAGGGATGAAGGATGAGGGATGAGGGATGAAGTGAGATTACTGAAATTACAAAGTCTGCGTTCCGAAGCTGAAACTTTAAAACCAAGATCTTTTCATCCCTCACTTCTTCTCCCATTCCGCCGTCAAGCTGCGAAAGTTGAACTGATTTGCGCCGGGGTGACAGGTGACACAACTGGTGAGATTGAATTTGCGGGGAATGTCGATGCCGGGGTGCAACACTCGAAAATAGTTGGAGTCAGCGACGCGGTAAGGGGTGCTTTCTTCGGGGGGAAGCTGACGGGAGAAGGTTTGTAGATAGTTCCACACGAGACGGCGCGGCGGATCAACGAGGGGTTTGAGATCGACTCCGTAGTGTTGAGAATCTTGTAGCAGGTCGCGCCAAGTTTCGGTCGGCAGGACGGACGGAGGGATGCCAATGTGACAGGTGGCGCAGTTTTCTAGATAAAGCTCTTGACCAAACTTGTAGCGATCGCTCACCACATCCACGGTTCCAATCGTTGCCTGAGAATTTGCTTGAGAAGGTTCAACCGCTTGGGCGAGTCCCCAGCCCAGACATAGACTCCAGATCAGCAGCCCCAGCATAACAAACTGTCTTACAGGTGACCGCCCTTGCTTAAGACTTTGGACAGATTTTTGACGAGTTAAGCGGAGTTGAGACAGGGGATTTGGAAGTTTAGACATCTATGTTACTGAACGGCGGCAAGTCTGGAATTAGTCTAATCGATGCGTCAGTTGACGGTGAATTTTGCGAGAGGTTGCGAACTATTCCGTTAACTTGAATAAGAATCGTTGATTCACTTTAAGAAAGGTTTCGCTATAGGGAAAGTCAGGATGGATTGTAGCCATATTCAGTTTCGCGATCGTCGTTCTCAAATTGATCTACACCAGCTTCAGGAGTTGTTTGGGTTAGCCGCATTTTGGGCCAAAGATCGACGGGTAGAAGATCTGGCGATCGCCCTCGATCAAAGTGACCCTGTGATTTCGGCATGGGATGGAAATCGCTTGATCGGGTTTGCGAGAGCGAGTTCTGACCGGGTGTATCGAGCGACGATTTGGGATGTGGTGGTTCATCCAGATTATCAGGGCGCGGGACTGGGGCGAAAGTTGGTACAAACCGTGATCAGTCATCCTCACGTCAATCGAGTTGAGCGAGTTTATCTGATGACGACGCATCAGCAGTCATTTTACGAAAAGATTGGGTTTGAAACGAATTCGAGTACGACGATGGTGTTGTTTAATCAGCCGATCGTCCTTCCCAATCCAGCGTTGCCCGTCGAGTTGGAATGCGATGTGAGCTAACGTGACGACGAAGTTTTTTCGCTTCGATTTAGAGCGCTTCTGCCCCCAACCCCCAATTCTGAGAACAAATTTAAGTCAACAAAAAAGGGGGCAATTGCTCATTCACAAAGCAACTGAGTCCCCTTCTGTTTTGGCCTACTGATCTAGAGCGCGATTACACGATCGCAGAATCCGCTGTGGGATAGCAGACCTTGGTGCCGCCCAGACCGCAGTAGCCGCCGGGATTTTTGGCGAGATATTGTTGGTGATACGCTTCGGCGTAATAAAACTCAGGCGCATCTAGAATCTCGGTTGTGATTTCTCCCATACCTTCTTGCTTGAGCGCTTTTTGGTACAGATTGCGAGAGGCTTCGGCGGCTTGTTTTTGCTCGTCAGAATAGGGGTAGATGCCCGATCGATATTGGGTTCCGGCATCATTTCCCTGGCGCATTCCTTGAGTTGGGTTGTGGCTTTCCCAAAAGACTTTGAGCAGTTCTTCGTAGCTGACGACAGTGGGATCAAAGACGACCAAAACGACTTCGTTGTGACCTGTCATGCCACTGCACACTTCTTGATAGGTGGGATTGGGCGTTAAGCCAGCCGCATAGCCGACCGCCGTCGAAAACACACCCTTTTGCTGCCAAAACTTGCGCTCGGCTCCCCAAAAACAGCCCAACCCAAACATTGCAGTTTGCATCCCCTCCGGGAAGGGAGCTTTGAGCGGATTGCCATTGACATGATGCTTTGCAGGAACGGGCATGGACTGCGATCGTCCCGGTAGTGCTTGATCAGCCGTCGGCAAACTCGACTTTTTACCTAATCCAAATAGCCCCATTGTTTTAGCTCTTATGATTCTTTACGTATCTTAATTTTAGCGTCAGATCGATGAAGTTTTTTCGCTTCGTTGTAAAGTGCTTCTGCCCCCAACCCCCCACGAGTAGGACTCTAAAGCAAGATTTCTAAATCAGAGTCCCTCACTTGTGGGGGATTTAGGGGGCTGCCCGGATTGACAACCGTAGCGAAAGATTCCGTCGAATGCACGTCACGTTAACCGAACTTGGAACCGTCCCATCACAATGATCGCTCTCCAAACCAGAAGGTTTCTATCTCAAAGCGGAACGATCGCTCCCCCAAATGGAAAGCTTCTATCTCAAAGCGGAACGATCGCTCCCTCAGACCGGAAGGTTTCTATTTCAAAACGGAAAGTTTCTATTTAAAGGCGGAAGGTTCCTATTTCAAAGCGGAACGATCGCTCTCCAAAACGAAAGGTTTCTATCTCAAAACGGAACGATCGCTCCCCCCAATGGAAAGCTTCTATCTCAAAGCGGAACGATCGCTCTCCAAAACAAAAGGTTTCTATCTCAAAGCGGAACGATCGCTCTCCAAAACGAAAGGTTTCTATCTCAAAGCGGAACGATCGCTCCCTCAGACCGGAAGGTTTCTATTTCAAAACGGAAAGTTTCTATTTAAAGGCGGAAGGTTCCTATCTCAAAGCGGAACGATCGGGTTCTGAACCTCAACGATCGACTTCTGAACCCCAACGTTTCTATTTCAAAACGGAACGATCGGATTCTAAAGGAAAAACTCTCAGGTTTAGGACGGATTGACGGACAAGACTGCGGAACCGCCAGACAAAAACGAGCGCGGCGATCGCAATCCCGATCGATTGTCCGATCCATAAGCCTGTCCCGCCGAGAGACGTGTGGAATCCGAGCAGATAGCCCGTCGTCAGACCCACCCCCCAAAAAGCTGGAAAACTCAACAACATCGGCACGCGGGTATCTTGTAGTCCATACAGTGCGCCCATAGTAGTTTTTTGTAGTCCATCCAAAATTTGGGCGACAGCAGCCACCCTAAGCATCGAGGTAGCCAGCGAGACAACGATCGCATTTTGTGGATCTTGCACATCTAGATACAGCCCGATGAGTGGTCGAGAAAGAACCAGCAGAACGATCGCCATCGGAATCAGAAATCCCAAGCCGATCCCCATACTTACGTAGCCTGCTCGTCTTGCGCCCTCCAGATCTTGCTGCCCGACCCACCAACCGACTCGCACCGTCGTCGCAAATGACATCCCCAACGGCACCATAAAGACCACAGCGATCGTTTGAAACACAATTTGATGCGCTGCCAACACTTCGGTTCCCAAAATGCCCATGAGATAAGTGACGATCGTAAACAGTCCCAGTTCTAAAGCGGATGCAACACCGATCGGCAGCCCGACTCGTACCAGTTCACGCAGAATGCGAGGCTTGATGTGATGTAGATTTGCAAAGAATCGGTAGGTTTTTAACTCTGGATCTTGGAAAATGTAGCCCACCAGCGCCAAAAACATCACCCAAAGCGAAAAGACGCTAGAAAGGGCCAGCCCGGCGATGCCTAAGCGGGGAAAGCCAAAGTGACCAAACCCCAAAAGATAATTGCCCGTGATGTTGAGCAGCGTTCCTGTGATGACGATCGCCATGATCGGACGCGCATGAGACATCGCCGAAACCACACTTCGCAGCAGCGCAAACCCCAGAGCCGGAAAAAAGCCCCACAGCATAATGTCGAGATACGTGTTGCTCAAAACAACGGTCGTTTCGGCTTGCCCCAAGTGACGCATGATAGAGTCGAGGTGAGCAATCAGCAGCACGATCGGCACCGTCAAACCCAAAAGCAGCCAGACTCCCTGCCGGGTCACTTGTTCGACGCGCGTTTTCTCACCTGCCCCATAAGCCTGAGCAATCAGAGGACTCGCCCCTAAGATCACTCCCGCCGCCGTATTCAGCAGTACCAAAAACGTCATAGAAGCCAACCCCCCCGCTGCCAAAGTTTCTTGCCCCAATCGGCCCATCATCAGCGTATCGACAAAGCCTGTAGCCGACTGAGCCACTTGAGCACTCGCCAGAGGAATGGCCAGCCGCAAAAAAGCCTGAACTTCAGTCTGAAGCGGCGATCGAACCAAAACAGTAGCCATAAGCCAATCACCCTGAATTGTTCTCAACAAAATCTTTGACAGAATCTAAACAAAACGTGAGTTTAATGAACTAAAAGATAGCAGGGGCAGCGAGACTTTTTTGGCAGCTACACGCCGTTCTTTTATAGGACAGGTGGACTGGCGATCGTCGGTATTTTGGTCGCGATCTTCAGGCTAAAACGCAATCCCGCCAGCACAACGTCTCTAGAAATGGGTGAAGGATGAGGAATGGATAGTCTTTAGGAAGTCGTAGAACTCAGTCTCAAAGTCTCCCAAAATTGGCAGCCTGGGGGCAAAAGAACCAAACAACGAGGCGAAAGAAATTCGTCGAGTCAACGTTCTTTTAAGGCAACTTGTAGCTTGCCACTCGCACAATCAGTTCACCTTGGCGGGGGTCTTTGCGAAACACGAAGGCACCCTCTTCTTTTTCACCTTCAGACAAGAAATCAATTTGCTGATCGCCTGTTTCCGTGACCTGTCCGTTGACCCGCAACTCAGCCACAATTTGCACCGATTCTACCGTTTCTCCACCTGTATTAGAGACTTCAAACGGCACATAAAATTGCCCTTCGGCTTCTCTCACTTCATCAGTACGAGGCGAAGCAGTTCCCCCTTTGGGGTAATCGAGGCTCAAAACAGGGGGACTGTCTTTCTCAGTGGCCCAGTTGTAAATCACTAATCCGGCGATCGCCGACAAAATTAAACTAGCAATTCCAAAGGTCGTCCATTCAGCGATCGTTCTAGGGGGGCGTGTTTTAGTAGTCATACCGCCAACCTCCCAGCAGCGCCACCGACAGCAGCAGGCAATCCTAGCAAGATTGTGTGGCTTAACCAAACCTGCCACGGATCACCAAACTGAACTTTGTTAAAAAAGAACAGCATCACCATCGCCGCAAATAATGAAACGAGATAGGCGGCGATCGTCTCACTCAACGGCCGCTGAAAAATCCCCGATTGTTCGTGACGCTGCTGCTGGTTACCAAACCCTGCGGCGAATACGATTACATAAGAGATTACTAGCGATGCCACCATCACCAATACAAGCCACCCATTTGAAACTGCTGCGGACAGCATCGGAATCTCATCCGTAGGTGCAATGTTAAAGGCAATAATAATTGCACCAATTAAAGTCGCGCCAATGTCAGAAATCGTTGCGCTCAGTTTACCAAACTTAGATTGAGTTTGTTTCGCGCTTCCTTCGGGTTTACCTTCACGTCCTTCACCGCTAAGAAACTGATTGGCTAATGAAACGCCCAACGTAAAAGGGACACTTTCGTAAATTAGTTTCCCCAAACTTTCCTGCAAGGGGGTTTCCAAAGTAATCTCACGCATTAAAACCAAAATTAATCCTGAGCAAACAATCCCGATCGCCAACGCCTCTACTGTATTCATCGCGGCATCGATCGGACGAACATCACTCTCACTATCTCGACGAAAACCAGACGTTTGATTGAGCAGGAATACGATCGCAAACGTTAGTAGCAACGCTAAAAACAATCGCGCTGACCCTACAAACGATCCAATCCACCAAACCTCCATTGTATACAGTAAAGGAACGCCAAACAAAAAACCTCCTGATGCACCTCGAACCAAATCTTTGAACTCGGTTGACCACATTTTAGAATCATCTTTGTGAGCAATTCCCATGCTGTTCTATCCAAACCAGTAGCAACAGATTAAGCGACGACAATCCAACTTGTCTATGACTCCAAAGACAGAAAAAACCCGCAGCCCACAATCAAGCAACTGAGAGGGAACTACGGATTTTGGGAGAGCGATCGTACGACTATCCTTTGACACAAAGCACTTGCTTAAGCGTTGCCACAACTTCTACCAGATCGGACTGATTAGCCATGACCGTTTCAATGGGCTTATACGCCGCCGGAATCTCATCCAAAACGCCCTCATCTTTGCGGCACTCAATGCCCTGAGTTTGCTGCACTAAATCATCCAGCGTGTAAGCATTCTTTGCCTTATTGCGAGACATCAAACGCCCCGCCCCATGACTACAAGAACAATAGCTTTCGTGGTTGCCCTTTCCTTTGACGATAAAAGACTTTGCCCCCATCGATCCAGGAATGATTCCATAGTCAGTCTCGCGCGCACGAACGGCACCCTTGCGAGTCACATACACCTCTTCACCATAGTGGACTTCTTTTTCGGCGTAGTTGTGGTGACAGTTGACCGACAGCAAAGGCTTTGTGGGCTTGCCGCCTGCCAGATGTTTTTCGACCACGCGCTGAAATCGAGCCATCATCACTTCGCGATTGTAGAGTGCATACTGCTGGGCCCACTGCAAATCACGCCAGTAATCGTCAAACTCAGAAGTCCCTGCGACAAAGTAAGCCAGATCAGGATCAGGCAGCTTGTCCTGCATCAGTTTCGCCAGTTGTTTTCCGGTGTTGATGTGGTTTTGTGCCAGCATGTTGCCAATGTTGCGAGACCCGGAATGTAGCATCAGCCACACCTGATCTTCGGTGTCGAGACAAAGTTCGATGAAGTGATTCAAATTGTTACGATCGCTCATTCAGTTGCTTAAGTCGCCAAAGTCGCAATTTAATACTGCTTTGACTTCTATTTAGCACGGCGATAGAGGTCTCGATCGAGTGGTTAAGCACAAACTGGTCTTGCTCAGGTGTCCAGCTTTTCCTGGTTGTAATCCGCTTCATATTAAGCGGACGCTTCCAGGTCAACACATCTTCAGCTTTTGCTCGCTTTCTAGGTAAAGCTAAACAATCCTGATAGTACAGACCTTGAGTGATTAGCTGTGCATCTTCCTTGTAGACAGCAATGTTGTAAACCTGGTCTCTAACATTTCGGCTAGAAGTTTTAGTTTTACCAGTCATCCGATTGAGAAATTTCAAGTACTGATCAGCAATAGACGAGCCTGCTGTGACAAAAGACAAGAATGGAAAACCTTTTGTGGTCAAACCCAATGCCCCATCTCCATCCAGCAATCCCCTGAAATAATCAACCTCAGAAAACTGACAACAAGGTACATCAATCAAAGAAGATTTTCTTCCACTTAGCAAACCCCACGATTCAAAGAGATCTCGAAACCGCTTGTCATAAACTGCCCATGTAACAGAGTTGTAGTCGTCCGCAAAATTGGTAGAACGGACACGCTCTGTAATGGATGAGTGACAGGGCACAAGTTCTTTGAACGCCCATAGTAAGGCTTCGTCTTTTTTGCTCACTTCGATCACTATCTTGCCACGATTTCGCGTGGACTTATAGTAATGACCGTCTGCTTGCAGAAAGCCAAATAGATAGGCAATCTTTGGGTTTTTGAGACTGATATCCGTGGTGTTCATTTCACTAGAACATCATCTATCACTTGAGCAATCGGCTAGGTCATTTCTGCCTAGCTCTACACCTTCCGATTCGGTGCAGTTCGGAGCACACCTTCATCCTAAATAGATTAGGATGCCCAAGTCCCTCTGCTCTCTACGGGGCGTTTGACCGCTTCCCTCGGTATTAGCATCTCAGCCTTCACCGATTTGGACGAGTTTTCATTACTGCATTACTACAGTACGGGGCAATCCTTCACCCCCTCCAAGCGAACCCATTTGCTTCATGGCTTTACTTTCTAAGTGCTGCACGCCAGAATGCAGTTCCTTAAAGTCGCGCCAGCCTTGCCAGTTGAGAACGGTCTTTTCAACCTCCTTGTTTTCGTTAAAGCCAACCGGAACGATCGCTTCAACTTCCTGCCGAATTTTCTTGAGTTTGCCTTCTAGCTGATTGGCATGAAAAGCGGTTTTGATTGCCACCATTCCACAGCCAATATCAACCCCCACCGCAGCCGGGATAATGGCATCTTTGGTCGCCACTACTGAGCCAACTAGCGCCCCTTTGCCCAAATGTACATCAGGCATCAGAGCCACATGCTTAAAGACAAATGGCAGAGAAGCGACGTTTTTGGCCATTCTGGTTTCGTCACTGCTCATGTCGTGATTTGCCCAGGAGAGAACGGGCTTAGGTGTAGAAAGATTTAACTTTTCGTAGGGCATAAATGTTTGCCTTTTGTATGGTTTTGTCGAACGACGTGATCAGTCTTCCCCACCTTTTAGCAGGTATTGATTGTTGATCACCTTGATGGATAACTGACCCTGAAGCACTTGGCTGTGAGTTTCGACGATCGGTCTAACCACAATGCCTTCTCGATGGTTTTTGGTGTCTTCATAGTAGCCTTCTGCTAACGTAAGTAAGTCTTCGAGTGAATAGTTGAACGGTTGACCAACACTTAAAATCGGCACTGTTTGTAGACCCCATTTTGTACAAAATTTACAAAGAGAATCAAAGTCGAGAAATCTTCCTGCTTGAATGTCAAACACACTAAACACAAAGAGATCTAGCCCCTTCAAACCGAGTCGATTTTTTTGAATGCCTGGGCCACAAATTTCACCTTGCACTGCAAATCCGTCGGGAAGTTGGGTGAGGTTATATTGATCGACCATTTGCCAATAGGCATTTTGGCCAGGCTTTAGTTCATAGTTTCGAGAGCAGACATAGAGTTTGTCGTCGAGTTTTGCATAAGTCGCAGAAGTGCCATCACATTTGAGCGAAAAGTAAACGGTCTTGCCTCGCAATTCATCTAAAACAGCGATCGCTGACTGCACTCTAATTTCGTCTGTCTTGGGCACAAAGGACGGAAACCCTGCCGCTTGATCTTTAGAATCTTCGGGAATGACTGGCTCAAATTTGATGACTTCACACAATTGGGTCATGTCATCGCCTACTTGATAGTCAAAACTGCTCTGGGCGGGCAAACAACTCGATAAAGGCAACGCTAACCCCTGACTCAAAACGCCTTTCATCTTTTTGGTTTTGACTCTAAATTTGGACGGCCGCATAAATTCTGACCAATCTTTTTCAGGCAAAACAGAATCAATTTCAAAGAAGGCACAGCGATCGCCTACTTCAAATTCTCCTTTTTTAACCACCAAACTCCAGCCCATTACCGTTGCTTTCTCAATAAAGTCGGCACCCGAAATCGGTTCTAATTTAGCAATTGTTTGAACAGAAACGAGTTTGCGCTCCATGATGTTTGCCTCGATCGACGTTCACTAACCTTTCCTGAAGGAAGCTGTATTACTTATACTACAAAAATACTACAAGCCTGTCAACCACATCATAGCCAATGACGCTTAAGGGTAGAGATCGGTAGAGATCGGCTTGAAAGGAAGGAGTGTCATCCCTCAACTATAGGATTCACTGTAAAATATCAACGTTGACAGCAGCCTGCTACAAAGTGAGGAGAAACCATGACTAGCCAGCCAGATTCGCCGATCGGCATTCAGTACCAACTTGGACAATTAGCAACCGCAACGACTGAGTTAGCCGATCGCATCAACGATCTTAGAGAAGTCGTTACAACTGGTTTCACCGAACTCAAAGAAAGTTTCACCGAACTCAAAGAAAGTTTCACCGAACTCAAAGAAATCACTCAGCAGCAAGCGGATACTGCTCGAATCCAGGCAGAGAGCATTCGATCGCAGACAGAGAGCATCAATCGTTTCCTGACCCTTTTGGAGCGCGATCGTACCTAGCGCGGTCGTTACGAAGTCTTTTAGAATCGTGAAAACCAAATACAGCAGATCTCTGGTAGACGAGCTACCTAAGTCTTAAGCAATTACAGCCAGAATGTTTTAACGCAAGCTTCTGAATCAAAAACCTAAAACACACCTGGTTTTACTCACCTCACCTGCCCCAGCAACTCAATCAACCGCGAGACATTTTCGGTTTGTGCCGAGATAATTGCGGTCTGCGCGGCGACGATCGCTGTTTGCTCTCTGACGGTCACTTCTTGAGCTTCGGTTAGGCGCTGGATGGATTCGTTCTGCCGTGTAGCCACTTTAAGCAGGTGATCGACCGAAAGCGAAAGCCGCTCGATACCCTGGTTGGTGCGATCAATCTTCTCAGCTAATTCCGTCGTTGCGGTTGCTAATTGTCTGAGTTCGTACTGGATTCCGATCGTGGGATCTGACTGGCTCATTATCTTATCTCCCGCTGCTCAGAAAATAGTAGCAGAGGTTTAGACTTCCAGCATTCTCGATAATTCTATTCAAACTGCCAAAAGCCTTGATAGATATCTGATAGGTAAATGGGCAATACTGGACTCGAACCAGTAACATCCTGCTTGTAAGGCAGGCGCTCTACCATTGAGCTAATCGCCCTTACTCGTTGATCATTGTAGCAGAGAGTTCTCTGTCTATTACGATAAGGGACAGATTTACTAATTTTTTGTCATGCCTTCTGGCCGCACCCACGACAGCATTACTCTGTGGAGTCTCCCGATCGTTGCTGGGGCCGCCTTTGTGCAAACTCAGAGCGGCAATCTCACCCTGATCCTATCGGGCTGCTTTTTGTTTAGCGGGTTGATGTTTGGCCCTGACCTCGACATCTATTCTCAACAGTACAAACGCTGGGGAGTCTTGCGCTGGATCTGGCTGCCCTATCGCAAAAGTATGCGCCACCGTTCTGTTTTGTCTCACGGACTGATCATCGGAACGGGACTGCGAATTCTCTATTTATCGGTTTGGATCGCCCTCCTGGTCAGCATTCTAATTTTGGGCGCTGCCATTGCTCATTCCCTCGATCGCTGGCAATCGATCGCTCAACAAAGGTTCGTAGTCAGTCTTGACAGCATCGTGCGATCGCTTCAACAGCATCCTAGAGAATGGATTGCGGCGGCGATCGGGCTAGAACTCGGCTCCCTCAGTCACAGCCTTAGCGATTGGGTCGGGTCGCGCTACAAACAACTCAAACGCGGCAAAAAACGGATTAAGCGATCCAAGAGTTGACCGAATTCATAAGACTCGAAATTTGTCAGAATGAATTCACAGATCTATCTAGAGAGAAAACAGTTCATGCGATTACTACATACCATGCTGCGAGTGGGCAATCTCGACGAGTCACTCAAATTTTATTGCGACGTGTTGGGCATGACCCTGCTCAGAAAGAAAGACTACCCAGGCGGCGAATTTACCCTGGCATTTATCGGCTATGGCGACGAGTCAGACCACACCGTGATTGAGTTGACGCACAACTGGGGAAAAGATCACTACACCCTGGGAGACGCTTATGGGCATGTAGCGATCGGCGTTGACGACATTTACAGCACTTGTGAACAGATTCGCGATCGTGGCGGCAAAATCACCCGTGAACCTGGTGCCATGAAACATGGCTCAACAGTGATCGCGTTTGTCGAAGACCCCGATGGCTACAAAATTGAATTGATTCAACAAAAACCTCAAGAAGCCACTTCTGAGAACTCGATTTCTGACAAAGCCCCTGCGACGACCAGCGCGTAATTTTCTCCCCGTCCTCACTCCCCGCTATATACTTCCTGATGGAGGCTAAGTTCGTCTGTTGTGATGGCCGTGTGTTGCAGCAGTCAGGTGAGGAGTGAGACGGTGAGAAACGTTGAATGGTTAGCTGGGAGTCTTTGCGGCTTGGGTATTTTGGCGAATGCGCTACCCGGAGGGGCAATTCCGTCACAGGTGCCAGAACTTCTCGCAGAAGTGACGATGCAGACTGAGAAGCCTGAGATCGTTCCTGCGGGAATTGCGCCCCCTGAATCATTGCCCAACCTACTAGAATGGCAGCCAGAACTCAACGACTCTCTTGATGAAAATCCGATGGCTCAAATGACTTCGGTCTCGCAGCTAACGGATGTCAAACCGGGCGATTGGGCGTTTCAGGCACTTCAGACCTTGGTCGATCGCTATGGCGTAATGGCAGGCTACCCCGATGGCACCTTTAAGGGCAACCGTCCTCTGACTCGCTATGAGTTTAGTGCGGCGATGAATGCAGTGATCGGCAGAATTGAGGAACAGCTACTTTTGGGCGATCTGAGCAGTGAGGCGCAGCAGGATGTTCTCACCGTTCGCCGATTGGTAACTGCCTATGGAAATGCGACCGAAGACTTGCGAAAACGAGTCAACGATTTGACCAGTCGTAGTCAGACCTTAGTCAAACAAGAATTTTCAACGACCACTAAACTCAACGGTCAAACGGTTTTTGCAGCCACCGATGGCACCGACAATGGACTGACGCTAGTCTCTCGGACTCGGCTGACCTTGACCACCAGCTTTAACGGGCGCGATCGCCTCATCACCCAACTCGAAGCCGGGAACAACGGAGACGACGCGATTTCTACGGCGCACAATCAGCGCCAAAATTTGCTAGGCACGGCCGGGCTTTTGGCGGACGGCGGCGGATTAGATTATGTCAATGTTGAGGATCGGCTGCGGCTGAGAAAGCTCTATTACGTGTTTCAGCCTGCACCCAATTTAGAAGTGGCTGTAGGTTCGAGTTTGCCGCCCAGCGACTTTATCGATCGCAACGGTTTCGCCAATAACACCGCCGAAAATTTTGCGTCCAGTTTCTTCGCCAACAATCCTTTAATTGTGCAGAACGAAATCGATCGCTTTGGCGGAGCGGGGGCAACGGCTTCCTGGACGGTGCAAGACAATCTGACGCTGAGGGCGCTGTATACGGCGGTGGATGGCTCCAATCCATCTGGGACGGTGAGCGGGGGCGGTTTGTTTGGTGACCGATATCAGGCGACGCTAGAAGCAGAATACAGCCTGACTCAACTGCCGATTACGGTGCGCCTTCAATATACTCATGCTCAGATCAACGGCACGACAATCAACGCAGCGGGCATCAATGCAGAATGGGCCATCAAGCGGCAGTTTGGGGTATTTGGGCGGTTGGGAATCGGCAGCTATCAAGGGTTTAACTCGGCGATCGGGCAAGATTTGGATCTCAATCCGACCAGTTGGGCTTTTGGCTTCACGGTGCGAAACTTTCTGATTCCTGGCTCAAAAGCGGGGGTGGCGATCGGTCAACCTTTTGTCGAAAGTAAACTGGGCAACGCGACGCAAACCAATTTTGAGGCGTACTTTGGCTTGTTGCTCAACGATCACATTAATTTCAGTCCATCTTTTATGGTGGTGACCAATCCCAACGATCGAGCCAGCCCGACTATCTATCAATGGGTCGTCCGGTTTGTGATCGAGTATTAGTAAGCCAGATAGACATCAAGAAGTTTCCACTTCAGCAGCTATCATCATGTTAATTCTTTTACCTCCGTAATTATGCCAGAAGACTACCTTGTAATCATTACTGATGAAGCTGATGAAACCTCCGTACCAATCGAAGGGCAACGAGGATGGGGTGAAGAAGTCCGTAAACGCTTCTCTAGTTTCAAGGAGATCCGGTTGCCAGTTTCTCAGCTAGAGCAAAACATGACTCAGTTTTTGCATCTGATCGGGCGATTGTTCAAACAGGTAGATCAAGAGATTGGTTCAGAATCGGATATGAAGCTAGATGAGGTGGAGCTATCCGTTGAAATCAGTGGCGAAGGAGAAGTTAAATTAGTGGCAGGCGGAAAAGCTGCTGGAAAAGGTGCAATTAAGCTGAAGTTTACACGATCGGACAAAAAGTAAATGGCAAGCAATTGGGCGATCGTCATTGGGATTAACCAGTATCGATTTTTGCAGCCGTTGAAGTATGCCAAGCGAGATGCAGAAGCGATGCAGAATTTTCTGATGCAGGAAGCCAGATTCGATCGCATCTTTTTGTTCACTGATGATTCTCCCTCAATTGGCGGCAAGCCTACCGAACCGTTTCGGGCGAATTTGCTGCGAGTCTTACGTCAGGTCTTTGACAAGCCGTTTATGAAAGATGGCGATAACTTCTGGTTTTTCTTCAGTGGACATGGGATTCCGCACAATGGGCAGGATTATTTGATGCCTCTAGATGGCGATCCAGAAGATATTGAAAACACAGGCATTTCCACCAACACAATTACCAATTATTTGCGGAGTTGCGGAGCCGATAATGCGGTGATGATTTTGGATGCTTGTCGCAGTGGGGGCAAGAAAAGTGGAGAAGGGATTGGCAGACAAACAGAGGCAAAAGCCCGTCAAACTGGGGTGATCAGTCTCTTTTCGTGCAGTCCCGATCAATATTCTTATGAACTAGAAGCCATTGGACAGGGAGCCTTTACCTATGCCTTGCTAGAAGGATTAGACCTTTCCGAGAATTTACAAGCGAGACTACTCCTGGGTTTGAGGTCATTT
>NZ_JBJPHT010000064.1:19121-31470 GCF_052939475.1 Phormidesmis sp. 146-20 | reverse complement strand
ACTTCGTTTTACCCTCTTTTTTTAACGCAATTTAATTTCTGGATACATCTATTGGATATGTACGATTGCTACCATTCAAGCTAGAGGAGCAACCGTGTTGTTTCAGCCCACGGATGTCACGGTTGCGAAGTCTGTTAAAGCACTGGTGACACAAGCCGTTAAAGCTTTTGGAAGGGTTGATGCTGCTTTCAACAATACTTGTATCAATGCAACTCAGGTTCCGCTTGCAGAACAAGAAGAATTTGAAGTGATGGGCGTGATTGATCACAACCTGAATGGGCTTTGGATTTGTCTCAAGTATGAGATTGAGCAGATGCTGAACGGTCAGGGCGGCGCTGTCGTCAATAATAGTTCGATCTTTGGTTTAACGGGGTGTGCCAATAATGCGATCTATGTGAGTACAAAACATGCGGTTACGGGAATCACTAAAGCAGCTGCGATCGATTATGCTCAATGCAGAATTCGAGTGAATGCGGTTGCATCTAGTTCAACGGCTCACATGACCCCGATGGGGCGCATAGTCAGACCTCAAGAGGTGGCTAACGCAGTAGTCTGGCTGTGCTCAGATCAAGCTTCGTTTATTACTGGGCATACCTTACCGATCGACGGTGGATTTACCGCACAGTAGTTCTTAGCTTCAGTTCTTAGTTTCTGCGGTATGCTCTCGGCGTTGTGCCTACGGTCTTGCGAAAATGCTGCGTCATCTGGCTTTGACTGGTGAAACCACATTCTAGGGCAATTTGGGCGATCGCTTTATCGGGTTGTTTGAGCAATAACCGTTTAGCAATTTCGATTCGTTGTTGCAGCACATACTGATACGGTGCGATCCCCATCGACTGTTTGAACAATCGACAAAAATAATACTGACTCATGCCTAACTGTTCCGCTGCATCTTGCAGCTTAAAATCACTGCTTAGATGGTCATTCACAAAGTTGAGTGCTGCTTGCAGTTGAGGGCGTGATAAGCCGTCGCTATATGATCGCAGAGTCGGCGTTTGAGTACAGTAGTTGCGGAGTAGATGAATCAAGAATTGGTTAGCAAGAGATTCTGTGTAGAATTTGCCACCGAGACTATCACTGTACATTTCGCTACGGAAAGCGGTCGCGATCGCGGTAAGTTGATCGTCGCGAGTATGCAAAACTGGACGCAACTCGACGCGCTCTGGATACAAACAATCATTCTCCGCTGCGACTTGCTGAAGCTGCTGGGGATCAATGTAAAAACACACCGTTTCATCCGCTTGCTCACATTCCCAGTAACAGAAACTAGAAGCATGAGCAGGAACTAAGAGAACACTCCCTGGTAACAGTGATCCTTCATACTCACGTCCATCAATTCGAGTGATCTGCCGAAAATTGCTGTTACAACTTAAGATTAAAATATGCTCCGCACAACCGTTAGAGATATCCACTTCATTAGAAGGCTGGAGATCATGCGTGACGATCAATCCTCGATCGCTGATCGTTCTGCTTCCCTGAATCCAGTCTTGGGGCACAATCTCCGACCAAGAGGCTGAGGATCGCTTTGACACAAGGCTATCCATCGACTTCACTCCAATGATGTTGAAATCTTTCAGGCATTGGTTCTACAGTATCCCAACTAACGCAGAAAAAACCTTGATTCAAATCAAGATAGGAAAGTTTTTTAGAAAATTTTAAGATTCTCGAAGTGTGATGGTTCGATTCACGCGATCGATTACGCCTTCGTCCTGAAGTTGCTTCAGCGTTCGCGAAAACACCTCCGCGCTGATTCCCAAATCGCCTGCAATCGATCGAAAAGGACGATCAAGTGTGATCCGGGATTGCTCCGGTTCGCCAATCAGAGGAATCATATTTTGTAAGTAGCGCAGCACTCGTTCCCGCGCCGATCGCAGACTTCTCAACTCCAAAACAATCTTCGTAATGTGCAGCCGTCGTGCCATTTGTGACATTGACCTTGCTGATAGTTCAACGTTTCGACGCAGTTCCGCTAAAAATGCAGTTGTCGGAATGGCTGCAATTCGCGATCGACGTTCTGCCATTGCAGTACACGCATAGTTATCTAAGAACAGCACCACTTCCGAAAAGAACTCTCCTGCTTCGATTCGATAATGGTCTACTGCCTTTCCTGCGCTGGTATAGTGCAGCAGTCTCACTTGTCCACTATCGAGAAAATAGAGCAAGTCAGCAGGTTCACCTTCCCGAAAAATGACTTGCCCTTTCGGAACTGTTTGCCAGTTGAGTAACGTTTGCAACTCCGTAGACAGTTGTTCGATCATGGAATGCTTGAGAACTTTAATTGAAAACTTTGGGGTCGATAGAGACATTCCCGCGAACATCTCTATCAACAATTCACCTGAATCTGTTAGTCGTCGAGTGATGCAAGTTTGGTTTCCACAACGCGGATGTAACCTGAATCGGAGAGCGTTTCTGGTGAAAGTTGTCCTTGTGCAATAGCAACTCTCACCAAATCTTCAGCCGTTACTCGCCCAGACACATAGGCATGATGCAATTGAGCATAGCTCGGAATCCCCTGATTGATATAGCTGCCTCGGTATGCTGAGGTTACTAAAGCATTAGGAGAGAATTGAGCTGAAGTCGGACGATTCAGGGTGGAAGACACAATGGCTGTTTTCTGTTCGGTTGGTGATTCGGCGAACGCAGCCGGGGCGACAAAACCAGAGAGAGCGAGAGCAGACAGAGCAGAAAGAATCACGCGCTTCATAATAGACCTCCAAAAGAAAGAGTTGGGTGTGCAGTAAGGTTCGTTTGCCTTACACTCTTACTTTCGGGGTTGGACATGAATGCAAAATGAACGAACTATGAAAGTTTTTTCATGGCTCTCAGTTCTGATTGGTCATTGCTTAAAGCTTGCGATAGGCTTTCGGTGTTGTGCCTGTAAGCTTGCGAAAATGCTGCGTCATCTGGCTTTGACTGGTGAAACCACATTCTAGGGCAATTTGGGCGATCGGTTTATCCTGTTGCTTTAATAATCGCTTGTCAAACTCGACTCGCTGTTGCAGCACATATTGATACGGAGATGTTCCTAGTGATTGCTTGAACAGCCGACAGAAATAGTATTGGCTCATGCCTAACAGATTAGCAACATCTTGTATGCTCAGTTCATCGCTAAGGTGATCCTGCATGAAGTCGATCGCTTGTTGAAGTTGCTGATGCGATAAGCCACGATCGTAAGATCGTAGAGTAGGTGTTTGAGTCGAATAGTTCCGTAGCAGATGAATCAGGAATAGATTGGCGAGGGATTCGGTATAGAGTTTGCCACCGAGATTATCGCTGTACATTTCGCGATGGAAAGCAGTCGCGATCACGTCAATTGGTGATCCTGAATCTCTAGAATGGGATGCAACTCGGTGCGCTCCGGATACAAACAATCATTTTCTGCTGCCATCTGCTGAAGCTGTTGGGAATTGACATAAAAACTTATCGCTTCATCCGCTTGCTCACATTCCCAACAACAAAACGTGGGAGCTCGAGCAGGAATGAGAAACGTACTTCCTACCTGATTTGCACCATCATACTCCTGTCCATCAATGCGTGTAACCTGGCGGACATTGCTGTTGAGACTGAGGTATAAGAGATGCTCTGTAAGTCCATTCGGCGCATCGACTTCGCCAGCAGGCTGGAGATCATGCGTGACGATCAATCCTCGATCGCGAATCGATCGACTCTCCTGAACCCAATCTTGGGGCAAAATCTCCGACCAAGAGGCTGAGCATTTTGGTGAAACAATGTTATCCATCGATTCCACTCCATTCGCATTAACATCTCTTGTACACTGGTTCCAGATTATCCTAACCCACACAAAAAACCTTGATTCAAATCAAGGTCAGGAAGGATTTAGAAATATTAGCGATTCGTTAACTGCTAGATTTCAAGGCAGCAGATCCAAAGGTCGCATTAAAGCGACGACACCAAATCACTGCCGATTGAAAGCCATCCAAGTTCAGGTTTTCTGGAATCTCATAGCTTTGCGCTCCACTGTATTCTTTCAACGGTGCGAGAACCGTATAATCGCCCTCTTTGAGCGGATATGCAGGTGGCGTTGTTTCCCCGATGACATTAGCAGAGCGATGCAGCACCACAACAAGATCAGGTCCAGAGGTCGAAGTCTTAAACTGATCGTTCAGTTGCAAAATTCGCTTGCCGTTTTGGTTGACAATTTCTGCTTTACCCTGCGTTGGGTGTTCGCCGTTCACAAAGTTACCAGATGAAATCACACTCGATTTTGCTGTCGCAGCTTGCGGTGTCGTTGGGGCGACAACTGTACTTTGAGGCATTGGGCTAGAGGTTTGGGTCGTTGCTTTTCCTCCACAACTCACAACGACGATCGCAACGAGACAGGACAGTAGAATGTAACGAAAACCGCGCTTCATGTCAAAAACTCCTTGAGAACTGCGTGTTTGGATTTGCCTTATGGAAGCGAATATCGCAGACTGGTATGAACCGCAAATGAATAGTTCATGAAAAGAAATTCATGTTCAAACAACTCGTCGACCGATTCAAACGAACGATTTCAGGTCAGGTCTATCTATGGCTTGCTGTCCTAATTTTTGGGGCTGCAAACTCTGTCACTCGAAAAGTAACCGAGCTTGGAGCGCAACACTTGATTGACGGGCAAAATCCCGTTTCGCTGTGCAATGTTCTGTTTGTTGGTAACATTTGTGCATTGTTTGTACTTGTTCTACTGCATCGACAGCAACTGAGATTGCTCAAGGATTTGTCACAGCAACAATGGACGGGATTGATTGCTGTTGCGATTTTGTCGGGCGCGATCGCACCTGCTTTCATTTTTCAAGCCCTTTCTTTGACCGCCGTGAACAATGTTGTGTTAGTTGGACGACTAGAACCCCCGATCGCACTTGTTCTTTCAATCTGGTTGCTTAAAGAACAGGTCACTCGCCTTGAGCAATTGAGCGCGATCGTTGTTTTGATCGGGGTGATGCTGTCTGTGCTGTTGCAGCCACCCACAGAGATGATTCAGATGGCTGGATTGACTTTCGGAAAAGGGGAAGCGTTAACAGCACTCGGCGCGATCGCGATAGCGGTTTCGACGGTAATTTCTAAAACGAGACTGACTCAAATTCCGATTGGACTCTATAGCATTGTTCGCACCGCATTCGGGACAGTTGTTTTCTTTTTACTTGCTCTCCTGCTCTATGGTCATCACCATTTCATGGATGTGTTTGCGCCGTTTCTGTGGAAGTGGATGCTGGTTTATGGAACCGTGATTGTTGTGCTCGGTCAGTCGTTTTGGCTTTTAGGATTGCAAGGCTCTACAGTTTCAAGAGCATCATTGATTAGTTCGTTTACGCCGATCGCGGGTGTTGCCTTTGCCTATTTGATTTTGGGCGAGACTTTGACAATGGCACACTACATTGGAGGCAGCATTGTTTTAGTGGGAATCGGGCTGAGTCAAGTTGCGACCGGGCATCAGAGATCACGAACCGTTCCAAAATCAGCCTCGATCGTGCAGACGATTGAAAACGAAACAGGCTTCAAAGGACTCTGAACCTTATGGACAAGTCAGCTTTTGGAAGTCGCACGCTTGAATGTGCAGTTTTTGCCAACTCAACGGAATCTCTAACAGGTCACGCGATCCAGTAAACCCTTGCCCAATGAACAGTAACAGTGCAAGACAACTAAGAATGATGTGAACATTGCGCCAGCGGTTTTTGCGATCGCGATAGATGTCTGGAACGATTGCAAGCGAAAAAATCATCAACAAAGAAACCGCCACACCATAGTAGTAATGAGACACATACCACTCAAATTCACGGCGAAACACTTCGGGTTGTGAGCCGAGCAAAATAATTCCCATTCCCGTCAAAGTTGTGAAGACAGCCCTCCAGAGCCGATTGCTGGCTCGATTTAGACCTGCTAGCGTTGCGATAGTCAACCCAAACACGAGTCCAACAAACACGACTCGAAGTGGCGCTTGTCCCCAAGCATTACTCGCAATCATTTTGAACACGATCGGGTGTGCCAAGCCAACCAGCGAAACCATCACGACTGCATTACTTAGCAGCCGTCCCAACCGAAGATGTTCTGCACCAACACCCGGAGCAATCTTATTCTTACTGCTTTTATCCGTACCAAGACGACGCTGCCGAGTCTGCCAAGCATAGTTCGTCACAATCCCAATCATTGGAAATACGAATGCGATCACAATCAGGGGATGAATCAATCCTGCGACATCTTCAATCTGCATAAAACACTCCATTGAGAACGTTGCAGCCGAAATCAGTAGAGATAATTCTATAAGCTATCTCTACCGACCTATCGTGTCCTTGACTACTGGCTGAGCGATCCCAACTTTGCATCTACCGTGCGGATGTAGCCAGTATCCGAGAGCGTTTCTGGCGAAAGTTGTCCTTGTGCAATAGCGACTCTCACCAAATCCTTAGCCGTCACTTGTCCACTCACATAAGCATGATGCAGTTGGGCATAACTGGGAATGCCTTGATTGATGTAGCTACCACGATATGCTGAGTTAACTAAGGCATTGGGCGAGAATTGCAACGAAGTCGGGCGATTGGTAGAAGAAACGTTTACCCCTTTGGGGAACTGCGAGGCAACCGCGGGTTTTTGTTCAATCGGTGCTTCCGCTGCAACTTTTGCAGGAGCCACAAAACTAGACAGAGCCAAAATCGATAGAGTAGCAAGAAGAACGCGCTTCATAATGAAAACCTCCGAGTTGAAGAAAGAGTTAGGGTGTGTTGTAAGGTTTGGTTGCCTTTGCCTTACACGCTCTACTTTCGGGGTTGGGCATGAATGCACAATGAATGAACTATGAAAGTTTTTTCATGATCGGTCACACCTCTCCAAGTCGCTCAGTTTAAGGCGCATTTGTTGGGGGTAGAAAACGGCAAGCCCGTGTTGTCTTTTGCCACCGTTCGCTGCATTTTAAGGACACTCAAGGCGTTGTATGGTAGTAGATTAGGGATCACGCTCACGGACAACATCAAGATGCGGCGCCAACTCGTCCCAGACCTCGTTTTTATTGAACTCCAAGGCACAGAGCCACCAGTTCACAAAGTTGCTACTTCAGTAGATCTGAGAACTTCACGCATTGATGAGTTTTTCAACGCTCGATCGCTCACGCCCAACTCTCAGAAAGCCTATCGAAGCAATCTGAAACACTTTCTAGTTTTAGAGCTTATGCGGCTTCGTTATGGAACCTAGCAAGGGTTGAGAATTAATACGTTGAAATATTAAGAGCGAATAATTTGAACATTACCGACCAATTTATCAGCTTCATGCCATCCAAACTTAACGAAAATTTGCAGATGCTTACAGCATTTTTCGGACTCAGTGTTGAACAGCAAAAAGTAACCTTGCCTGTACTGCATGTAGAGGAGCTATTTGATTTTCCAGACGGAGACTGGCGAACTGATGAGGCGATGGAAGTTCTAGTGATGGCATATGCGGCTTGTCTCAACTCATTCTCAAACACATTAGACTTCCTGCACGAATCATAGATGCCCTCCGACTAAAGTCGGGGCTACAAGAGCAAAGTGTGCCTTCGCACACTAAAGAGGCAATTTTAACCGTTAGTCCACGGAGGTGGACTTTGTTCTGATAGCAGCGATTTCAATCGCCAGGTATTCATGCAGGAAGTCTATTATTGATTCAAGATAACAATGATCAGACTCTAGAGAATTTGATTGAAGAGCTTGCGATTGTGATTCAATCAATAGAGCTTAGTCAACGTAACGTCAATTCAAGAAAGTAGGTGCCCGGTATGTGCAAGTTCTCCACGCAAATCGAGGATGAATTTGGCTTGCAAAGAAGCTACAGTAGGTACAAATGGCTGATCTAAAAAACCTGCCTCGACGCACAATAGTAAAAGGCGTAGCTGAATAGCATCCCTGGAAATGTTGTTTCATTCGTTGACAATGGCAGTAGATGTTCCTAATCCACCAATTCATGCAGCCCAGCAGGCGTTTCAAGCAGGTGACTGGGAGACGGTTGAGCAGATTTGTCAGCAAATTTTGCAGCAGTTTCCTGACCAGTTAGAGGCGTTAGAACTGTTGGGAATGCTGTATTGTCAGACGCATCAATTTGAACAAGCGATCGCCTACTACAACACAGTCCTCGCGCTCAATCCAGATAACGCTTCTGCTCACTACAACATTGGGACGGCATTCTCAAAACTAGAGCAATATGAACCAGCGATCGCTCATTACCAACAGTCGATCAAGTTAGATTCAAGCTTCTACCAAAGTCACTACAATTTGGGTAATGCTTATCAGTCACAGGGTAATGATGAAGCTGCGATCGCGTGTTATCAAACTGTTCTCAAGCTCAAACCTGACCATCGACAAGCCATTCACAACTTAGGCGCTTGTTTGCAGAATTTGGAGCAGGTAGAGGAAGCGATCGTGGCCTTTCAGAAAGCGCTGGCGCTCAAACCAGATCATGCCTTGACGCACAATAGTTTGGGGGATGCGTATCGACGATCGGGGCGATTGGATGAGGCTGTGAGGTGTTTGAAAAGAGCGATCGCGCTTGATCCAAACTTCCCCGAAGCTTACCAAAATTTAGGAACAACACTCTATCAGCAAGGCAACTTTCAGGCGGCGACAGACAGCTATCAGCAAGCGTTGCGACTGCGGCCCGACTATCCAAAAGTGCGATTTAACTACAGTTTTATTTTGTTGTTACAGGGCGATTTGCGTCAGGGTTTTCGGGAATATGAGTCGCGCTGGATCGGGGGCGATCTGCCGTTGCCCAAATTTTCTCAGCCGCAGTGGGATGGCTCTGACCTCACAGGCAAAACAATTTTGCTGCATCCCGAACAAGGGTTAGGCGACACGATTCAGTTTATTCGCTATGCACCACTGGTCAAACAACGAGGCGGACGGGTGCTGTTTGGCTGTCCTCCTCCCCTGTTTCGCTTGCTAAAAACGGCTCCCGGCATCGATCGCTTGATTGCTGAAGGCGAGTCTGTACCTGAGTTTGATTGTTACGTTCCGTTGTTGAGTTTGCCCCATCTTCTCGGCACTACTTTAGAGACAATTCCCGCGCCCATTCCCTATCTGTCCACTCCCGTTTCGGCTTCGACATCCCGCACCTCGCTTAAAGTTGGGTTCGTTTGGGCAGGCAATCCTAAAAATGGCAACGATGTCGATCGCTCGGCCAAGCTCACCGATCTTTTACCTCTTTTCGCTGTGGAAGGCGTTGAGTTTTATAGTTTACAAAAGGGCAAATCCGCAGAATTACAGCAGTTTCAAGAACAGTACAAAGTTACAGGTCTGCATGATTTAGAAGATCGGTTAGGCGATTTTGCAGATACGGCGGCAGCGATCGCCCCACTCGATTTGGTGATTAGCGTCGATACGGCAGTCGCTCATTTAGCGGGCGCAATGGGCAAACCTGTCTGGATTTTATTATGCACGGTTCCCGATTGGCGTTGGCTGCTCGATCAAGCGGATAGCCCCTGGTATCCAACGGCTCGGCTGTTTCGACAAGTGCGATCGCGGGATTGGTCTGGTGTGATCGCAAGTATTAAAAAAGAATTGACGCAACTGATTCAAAGCAATAACTCTAGTATTTCATTTTCATCTCAAAAGCCATTTCTAGTTGGAATCAATTTTCCGATTGGCGGTAGTCTCGGTTGGGGTGTTTATGGATTAAATCTAGCAATCCAATTATTAAAAACTGCTGATGTGGAACCGATTCCATTAATGCCACTTCCCCAGGAGTTGAATCCGATCGTACGATCGCGCCTCCTACCCTTCATGAAGTTTCAACAGCAGCTACAACAGGTTTTACATCAACATCCAGATAGAATTCTACAAGCTGACTTACTAATTCTTAAAGCAACAGGCAATCATTTTGCAACCAGTCAAGAAGATAGGCGTGTGAATGGGAAATATAACATTGGTGTGATTTTTTCAGAAGATACGTTTTTTGACAAACAGGCTTTGGAACGAGGAAAACGGTACGATCGCCTGATCGCTGGCTCTATTTGGAATGCGGACGTTCTCAAAAGCTACGGCTTGACGGTCGAAACGGTTCAGCAGGGTATTGATTCCAGCCTTTTTCATCCCATGCCAAAATCAGGAATGTTGACCAATCGGTTCGTCATCTTCTCTGGCGGCAAACTGGAATATCGCAAAGGACAAGACATCATCATTGCCGCCTTCCGAATCTTTCAGGCCCGTCACCCAGAAGCGCTGTTGATCACTGCATGGCACAACCATTGGGCACGAACGATGGTCGGTTTGGAACGCGCTGGACATATTCGTAAACTCCCGAAAGTAAACGCTCAGGGACATCTACAAATTACACCCTGGCTAATCGAAAATGGAATTCCTGAAAATGCAATTCTAGACGTAGGATTGATTCCCAACCACATAGCTCCAAGAATCTTAAGAGAAGCAGATGTCGCGATATTTACCAACCGCGCAGAAGGCGGCACCAACCTGGTTGCAATGGAAAGTCTTGCCTGTGGAATTCCTACCATTCTCTCGATGAATACTGGACATTTGGATCTGATTGGAGACGATCGCGGTTACCCCTTACGGACGCAGAAAAACGTATTGGGAAACGAGCAATATCGAGGCACCCAAGGCTGGGGCGAGTCTGATGTCGAAGAAGTAGTCGAGACGTTGGAAGCCATATATAACAACCGCTCAGAAGCCACCCGTCGAGGTAACGCAGCCGCTCAGTTTATGCAAAATTGGACTTGGGAAATTCAAGTTCAGCGATTGTTGCGGATACTTCAGAGTTAAGGAGATTTCTAGCAAAGAAGTTACCAACCTTGGGAAGCCCCCTAAATCCCCCAAGCCTGGGGGACTTTGACTTTTAGAACTCTCGATGGAGACAGCCGGGTAAATTTATTAAAGGAAATCTCCTAAATTGATTTTGCAGTGACGTGAATTTGATGAGCTTATTCGCTAAAGTCCCATTCCTCCTCACAAAGCAAAGTTCTCCCTCATCCCCGACTCCTGACTCTGCCAACCACAAACTTGAGATATCGCCCCTCTGGAAATTGTGCGGGAACCGGATGGTCGATCGCATGTCCGACTTCATGAATGATTTGAATGCGTTTTCCCGAATTTGCGCCTGCTGCGGCGATCACCTCCTTAAAGGCTTCGGGGCTGACTTGACTGGTGCAGCTTGCCGTCACAAGTAGCCCACTGGGAGACACACAACGCAGCGCCATCGCATTCAATTTTGTGTAACCGCGTAAGGCAGCATAGCGATTTTGTTTACTTTTGGCAAAGCTGGGCGGGTCGAGAATGATTAGATCAAACAGACGCTTTTCTTGGCTGTAGTCGTCCAATAATTTGAAGCAGTCTGCGGTCACAAAGGTATGTTTTTTAGCATCCAAATCATTTAACAAAACGTTCTTCTCGGCAGCGGCGCTCAATCCTTTGCCAATGTCTACACTGGTGACATGACGAGCATTTCCGCGCAGCGCATAGAGCGAAAAAGCCCCCGTGTAAGCAAAACAATTGAGAACCGTACGATCGTCACTCAACCCTTCCACAAACCGCCGATTTTCACGATGGTCTAAAAACAATCCCGTCTTTTGCCCCGTCTGCAAGTCCACTTCAAACAACAGGCCGTGTTCTTGAACGACGAGCGAACTGGGAGCGGGTTTGCCCCACAAAAGCTGAGTTTTTTCGTCGCCTTCTCGAAGCTCGTTGAGACGCGATCGCAGCAAAATTCCCTTGAGCGGATGAATGGCTTTTAGCGCGTCTACCAGCCAATCCAGCAAGACCGCCGCCCCCTCCATGTAAGTCTGAATCACCGCAAAATCGCCGTACAGATCGACCGTCATGCCCGGTAGTCCATCGCCTTCGCCAAATAGCCACCGATACGCCGTACAACCTCTGGCGCGAAGGGGCGATCGCAATTCCCAGGCTGCCTGCACCTGTTGACGGAGCCATTTTGCATCTGGAAGCTGCTGTTCAGAAAAAATTCTCAGGGCGATCGAGCCACTTTCATCCCACAGCCCAAAGCCCGACCAGCCACCACACCTGACCTTGGCCCAACTCCCCGATGGTAATCGAAGACTCGGCGGCACATGATTGCGATAAACCCAGGGATGCCCCTGCACTAAATGATCTTTGAGCGAAGTCGGCAGTTGAATCTCGCGCAACTTGGACATGTCTGCACCTTGGACATCCGAAATGATGAGTCATTGATCCTAACACTGGACGCAATCTCAATCGCTCCGGACGCAGAAAAGCCCCTGGACGTCTGGCCGTGTTTCGACTCCAAGGGCTTTTCTAATTCGCTAACTCCTCACACCAAACATAATCTGGGAAATTCCACTCATTCACAATCCTCCTTATGACAGATATTCAACTGGCTGCTTGGTGGAAGGGAGGAGGGA
>NZ_JBJPHT010000064.1:0-19021 GCF_052939475.1 Phormidesmis sp. 146-20 | reverse complement strand
GGAGGGATGAAGGAGGAGGGATGAAGGAGGAGGGATGAAGGAGGAGGGATGAAGGAGGAGGGATGAAGGCGTTGGCTCTATTGGTTCAGGTGTGTCAGTCTCTATCTCATTCGTGACATGCTGCTTAGGATCACGAATTAAATAAGATCGTTTATTGCCAAGCGACTTCGCCCCCTAAATCCCCCATGCTGGGGGACTTTGAGATCAAAAAATTCTGGAATTCAAAACGGGTTCGAGCTTCAAAGTCCCCCAAATTTGGGGGATTTAGGGGGCTGCAACCCATTAAAACGAAGCCAAAATCAACTGACCAAGCATATTTAGAGAATTTCAGGTTAATAAACTCGCGTTCCTTAATCGGCGCGCTGTTGTCGGATCAGGAGAAGGCACAGGAGAAGGAGGGAGGGCGAAAGAATGAGGGCGAGAACGGTTGGGGTTGTGGGAGCGACCCCTTGCGGGTAACTCGAAGAGATCGTCGCCAGGGGGCCAGCGTATTTGATTAATAGAGAAATGCCCAAGGACAAACCCAAAACCTTGAGAATGAAAACGAGAATATCCATATGAATGGGAATTGTCCTTACGATCGGCGAATATTCAGACAGCACCAATCGCCACGTTTCCAGAGGGCTGCGACGATCCAGCCGTTTTCTTCGAGGGTGTCTGCGACGGGTTTGGCTTGCTCTAGCAAAATGCCACTCAAAATGCCCCAGGTGGTAAGTTTGACGATCGGCTTCCATTGAGGAATCAAATCGATAATCACTTCAGCCAAAATATTGCACACCAGACCGTCTACAGGTTCTTTGATCATCTTCTCTAACTGGTCTACGCTGCCCTCACCGACGGTTAAGCGATCGGGGTCGATATGATTCAGTTCAATATTTTCTCGCGTGGCTCTGACTGCCAACGGATCGGTATCAACCGCATAAGCTTGAGCGGCTCCTAGCAAAATCGCCCCAACTGAGAGAATGCCCGACCCGCAGCCCACATCGGCAATTGTAATATTCTGCGGATTGTCGCTAAAGCGCATTTCCAACGCTTCGAGACAGAGTTGCGTCGTAGCATGATCGCCCGTTCCAAAGGCGACACCGGGTTCTAGTGTGAGAATCAAGCGATCGGTCTTCTCTGGTTCAGGAATCCAGGCGGGGTTAATCAGGAAGCGATCGCCCACTTCTTGCGGTTGCCAATAGACCTTCCAGCTACTCGCCCAATCCTCTTCGTCAATCAGATGCCACTGCACCACGGGCGGCGAAGACTCGACGCAGAGCGCATCCTGCCGAATCAACAACGACAGCGCCGACAAATCCAACAAACCCGCTTGCTGCTGGGGCAAATAGGCAGACACGAGACAAGACGACCCCTTTACCTGGCTCGAAGTCCCCCGACAGCCAAACTTTTCGAGTCGCCAAAACACCACCTCATCGAGCGCAGTGTCACAAAATATTTGAATTTCCCACCAGCTATTTGCCATGAGTTACGGGGATGAGGGATGAGGGATGAGGTTTGGCAGTGAATCCAGGGTGTGCTTAGAGGAGGGTTGAAGAGTTTTCGGTTGTGGGAATAGAGACTTAGCGATCCCCCTCAGCCCCCGTCAACCAGGTAGGGAATCAAATTCAAAATTTCCACTTCTTGAACTTCAGAATCTCCCTTATTTAAGAAGAAATTTAAGAAGAAGTTTGACAGTGAATCCATTCTGCTGCTCGTGATATGGCACAGTGTACTTTGTTGCTAACCAATCCATCCTCAAATCCCCATCGCGAGGAATGTTGAAGGGTTTGGAATAACCTACGTTCTCACATTACTATCAGAATCCTCCTTTTTCATCCCTCATCCCTCATCCTTCATCCCTTTTCATCCCTCATCCCTCTAAAGCGTCACCGTATACGCATCCCGAATCCCAGACACCTTCTTGATCTCATTCAAAACGTCCTCTGGTAGGGGGTCGTCAATGCTCAAGACCATAACCGCATCGCCGCGCACAATTTTGCGTCCGACTTGCATACTGGCAATGTTGACGTTAAAGCTGCCCAGCAGGGAGCCAATTTTGCCAATGATGCCGGGGACATCGCGGTGCAGGGTAAACAGCATATAGCGATTGGGGGGGACATTGACCGGGAAATCATCGACGCTGGTAACGCGGATTTCGTTATCTCCCAGTAGGGCACCCGTGACAGAATGTTCGCCCAGTGCGCCTTTGGCTGAGAGATGTAGCGATCCCGCGTAGTCCTTAACCGAAGCGTCACGAGTCTCGATCACCCGAATGCCCCGTTCTTTGGCTTCGATGCTGGCGTTGACGTAGTTGACCCGTTCTTGAAGAGCGTGAGACAACAATCCTTTGAGGGCCGCGACGACGATCGGTTGACTTTGATTGGTTGCCAATTCTCCCCGCAAGCCAATGTTGAGGGATTCGATGCGTCCGCCTGCCAGTTGTCCGACTAGATTTCCCAGGGTTTCGGCAAGCTGTAGGTAGGGCTTTAGCTGCTCCAACACATCGGGACGCAGGCCAGGAATGTTGACCGCCGATCGTGCAGGCAGCCCCAATAAGACATCGCGAATCTGTTCGGCGACATCGATCGCCACATTCACCTGAGCTTCTTCGGTCGAGGCTCCCAGGTGCGGCGTGAGAACGATTTCTTTACCTAGCGCTTTGAGGGGCGACTCACCGAGCGGTTCGGACTCAAATACGTCGATCGCGGCTCCGGCAATTTGGCCTGCTTTGAGCGCGTCGGCTAAGGCTGCTTCGTCAATGATCCCGCCTCTAGCACAGTTGATGATCCGGGCGGTGGGCTTCATCTTGGCGATCGCATCCGCATTGATCAGATTTGCCGTCTCCGAGGTTTTGGGAATGTGTAGCGTGATGTAGTCTGCCTCTTGAAACAGCACATCCAAATCGACCAGGTGACAGCCTAGTTGATCGGCGCGTTCGTTAGAGATAAAGGGGTCAAACGCTAATAGCTTCATGCCCATCGCTCTGGCCACTGTGGCAACGTGAGCGCCAATTTTGCCCAAGCCAACCACACCCAACGTTTTTTTATAAACTTCAACGCCCGTGTAGTTTTTGCGATCCCATTTGCCACCTTTGAGAAGTTCGTTGGCTTGAGGAATGTAGCGAGACAGAGCCATCATCATGGCGATCGTGTGCTCGGCGGCGGCGATCGTGTTGCCTTCGGGTGAGTTGACGACGACAATGCCTTTGCGAGTAGCGGCGGTGACATCGACGTTATCGACTCCCACCCCTGCGCGTCCGATAATTTTGAGGAGGGTGCCCGCTTCGATCACTTCCTGGGTGACACGAGTTCCAGAACGAATCATCAGCGCGTCGTATTCTGAAATAATTTCGACTAATTGTTCGCGAGTGAGATCTGTTTTGACATCGACCTGAGCGACCTGAGAGAGAATATCGATCCCGACTTGATCAATCGGATCAGAAACAAGAACCTTGGGCATAAAATTAAAGGGGATGGAGTAGAGAAGGGCAAGGGGAGAGAGTTTTGAGTTCTCAGCTTTGAGTGTTTGGGTCTGATTTGGCAGGGTGGCCCAAGTCAAAACTCATTACTCATAACTTTACTTACTTCAGCATTTCCCCGATACGTCATTCTAAGGGATTGGGGTCGCTTGCCCGACGGATGACCAAAAGTTTTTCGATTCTTGTCAGCGAGTCTGTATATTTGGTGGCAGACAGGGCGATCGTTCTTCTAAACCGTACAAACGATGGATTGAATCATGCGATCGTGGGGCTGTGGGTGAGGCGATCGGGCAGACAGGGCGATCGTTTTGGGATGAGTGGACAAACAGCATGTTCATTGATAGCTCGATCGTGAACAGCTATTTCAACAGGCCAAGTTCTTTAGAGAGGTCTAATACCAAATCAACCAACAAATGATACTCATAAAAAATCAGTTAATTAACCGATTTCTATCTCTTAGATTTGAAAAGAACCTATCAGGGAAGCCGTTTCAAAGTCCCCCAAAATGGGGGATTTAGGGGGCGAGGATCTGTATCAGTAACTAGTGGATTTGGTCTAACATCCCCTTCAGTAGGCCACTCGCACGATGGGGATGTCACTGCGCTCCAACCGACAAGCTACTTGCTGACAGTCTCTAACGCTTTGCACAGGTTGGGTTTCCAAAGTCTAAAGCAACCTGTTTGGAGTCACAGTGGGTTGATGGGGTTTGTGCTTGAAGTGAATTGAGAACGTCGATCACCTGAGCTTGGTTCATACCGGGACGAATTTGAGGACTGTACAGCATCTTGATCAACGCCCGATCGAGACTCGAATATTGAGTCACATCCGTCCAGGGTTGATAAAACATGCTGTCTGCATAGCGGTTAGAGTCTTGCATCAATCCCAATGATTGCGTTAACTCTTCGCGAATTAGGTGCGATCGCTCTTTTTGGGTGACTTGCTTGCTGGTAATCAGAATGTTGGCGTTCGTAATCGTGTCGTTATTCCACTGCGTCCAAATGTAGCCATAATTTATAGGCTGATAGTTTGCCTCAAGCTGTTTAAATTTCCATTCTGGAGCAAAGTGAATTGTGACGTTGGGGCTTTGGGTGACTAATTGTAACCGTACGTTTCCAGCCGTTAACTCATTGATTTCGTTGATAACCGTGTTTAGCGTTTCTAAATCTGCATTCGTTGGCGTTCCGAGTACTTTAATTCTCAAATCTTCTTGCCATTTACGAATTTTAGCCCCGTTAATATTGGAATACTCTGCGCCCATTGCAACTTCCATAAAATAACGAATCTGCTCTTGCGTATATTCTCCCGGCTCAGAGACGGCAGACTGAAGAAAACTAGAGGGTGGAAGGGCGACCGGACGACCAAAACCAGGAGAAATCAGCACGATCGGGATCAGCGTTGAGACAAATCCGATAAGCAGGGGGTGACAGGTGATTGCTTTAAGAAGGGAGAGCGATCGCATGTTTTTTCTTCCTTACGCAGGGGTGTGCTGAGTCAGCTTTTTTGAGGATGTTTGAGAAAGTGCTGAAAGATGGAGTCAGAATTCCCAAAGGTCGAGAAAAAAGCGCCGTGAAGAAAGCTCTTTAATAGTACACTTGTTCTAAAAATAGTGCTTTCTGATCTGACGCTCTCATCGATCACCTTTTTACAAGCCAGAACTTTCTGATCAGGAAACAACGAATCGTTTGGTGTATCTAGTGAGTCGATCGCAAAAAATCGCTGATGTGCATTGTAAAGGCTTGCGGGTTTTCGAGGTGAAGGTTGTGGCCAGTGTTGACAAGAATTTCAAGTTGGGCAGTTGGGCAGCGGGCGGCGATTTCTTGATTAATGGAGACAAATTTGCGATCGTGCGCTCCCACCATCAATAGTAACGGCTGCTTGTAGTGTGCCAATTTGCCCCAAAAGCTGGGCTGACGACCTGTACTTAAGTTTCGCAGTGATTTCGCTAGTTCAATGGGATTATTTTTTAATCTATGTTCATAAAAGGCAGCAAAATTTGGGTGCTGTTTGAGCGATCGAAAAAGCGGCTGATCGTACCATTCGGTGAGGAATTCTGGGAAATTAGACGTTATGCGATCGCTCAGTTGATCATCGTGTTCTCTTCTAAGGGCACGTTCGGTCTCTGTTTTTAATCCGGGAGAGGCTGATTCGAGAATTGTTTTGGGAAAGCGATCGGGAAACTGCAACGCTAAAGACAAGGCTAACCGTCCGCCCAGAGAATACCCTACGAGAATAGCCTGGGGAATGTCGAGTTGAGTGAGCAAGTCTACGATCGCCTGTGCCGTAGTAGATAGTGAATAGTCGCCAACCACCTGAGTTTTGCCATGTCCGGGCAGATCAAGACACAGACAACAGAAGCGATCGAACTGAGGAACAATATCGGCAAACTCTTCACTACTTCCAAGAAACCCATGTAGGAAGAGGATTACAGGTAAAGTCGTCGAGCCGTGGCGCGTAAAGTTAAATTGAAACAACGGTTCTCAGATGGGATGTTTGAAATAGCGGGTTCTTAGTGATTAGTTCTTAGGGACTAGTTTACGGTCATAGACTAACCACCGAATTCTCACAACTCAAATAGAATACTTAATTTAACGTGAATTCGATGGAGTTTTTTCGCTTCGTTATTGAGCGCTTCGCCCCCTAAATCCCCCATTCTGAGGGACTTTGAATCAGCATAATTTCTTTGAACTCTGAAATTTTTTCTTGGTCAAAGTCCCCAATTTGGGGGATTTAGGGGGCTGAAGCCGACTCAAACGAAGCGAGTCCTTCTCATCGAACTGACGTTAATTTATTGAGAGGTTAAAGGCATTTCGGAATGGTCATAGAGGATTTTATCGAACTCCGGTTAATTAAAGTTTATTAACCATTTCTCAACAACCGCAGGCCACTTAATGTAACTAGAACGGTCGAGCCTTCATGACCCACTACGCCCAAAGGGAGGGTAATGCCACCTGCAAAATTGGCAATTAGCAAAAGAACAATAAAGGTGAGCGCAAAGGTGATGTTTTGTTTGACAATGACTTGAGATCTGCGGCCCAGAGCGATCGCGCTGCCAATTTTTTCTAAACGGTCTGCCATCAAGACGACATCCGCCGTTTCGAGGGCCACATCGCTGCCGACAATTCCCATCGCAATGCCGACAGAGGCTTGGGCGAGAGCGGGTGCATCATTGATTCCATCGCCGACCATTGCCACCGTTTTGTATTGACGCTGTAGACGCTTCATCAGATGTAGTTTGTCTTCTGGCAATAAGTCTGCGTAAACCTGGTCGATTCCTAGCATTTGAGCGACCCGATCGGCACTGCGTGCATTGTCGCCCGTGAGCAAAATGATCTGTTCGATGCCCAATTTTCTCAGGTGAGCGATCGCTCCTATCGCCTCCGGTCGGATCGTATCGGCTAACGCAATCAGTCCCAAAACTTTCTCAGATTGAGCGACCCAAACGACAGTGTTGCCTTGGGCTTCTAGCTGGTCGCTTAGTTGTGAGAATTGGGGTGGCACTTGAGCAATCAAACTAGCTTTGCCCACGAGAGATGGCTGTCTCTGCACCAATCCCAAAACTCCTTGACCGGGAAGCGCTTGTACATCCGTTGCCAACAAATTGGAGGGAAAATAGGTACAAATTGCTTGAGCGATCGGATGTTCTGAATAGGCTTCTAACGCCGAGGCGACTTCCAGAAC
This sequence comes from Phormidesmis sp. 146-20, assembly GCF_052939475.1. Classification (NCBI taxonomy): domain Bacteria; kingdom Bacillati; phylum Cyanobacteriota; class Cyanophyceae; order Leptolyngbyales; family Leptolyngbyaceae; genus Phormidesmis; species Phormidesmis sp. 146-20. The sequence continues at coordinate 11,883 of NZ_JBJPHT010000064.1, read as the reverse complement.
TTGAGTTTCAGAATAGCCTGGAGCGGTGATGATTTTGACGACGCTAGGCTTTCCGGTTGTGAGGGTGCCTGTTTTATCGAAAGCGATCGCCCGCACTTTGCCCAACATTTCCAATTGAGCGCCATTTTTGAATAAGATTCCCTGTCTCGCACCGTTGGCGATTCCTGATAACAGCGTCGGCATGATTGCTGCCATCAAGGCACAGGGAGACGCGACGACGAGGAAGATTAAGGCTCTGTAGATCGTGGTTTCCCAAGTCCAGCCCCAGAAAAATGGAGGCAGAAGGGCGAGTAAGATTCCTGTCACGACAATCACTTTGGCGTAACTACGTTCAAATCGCTCGATAAACTGCTGTGACGGAGGCGTTTCGGTTTGGGCCTGTTCGACGAGTCGGATCACGCGCTGAATCAGACTACTTTCGGGCGGTTGGTGGACTTTGAGCATTAAGGCTCCCGTTCCGTTTAGCGTTCCCGCAAATACTTCGTCACCTACATTTTTTTCAACGGGAAGTGATTCGCCTGTGATCGCTGCCTGGTTGATTAAACTGTTTCCCTGCGTAATCAGAGCATCGGTCGGAATCAATTCTCCTGGTTTGACAAGCAGCCGATCGCCCACCTGCAATTCTCGAATTAAAATCAGTTGTTCTTGTTCATCCTGCAAGACTCGTGCCGTATCAGAAGTCAGACTCATCAAGCTGCGAATACTGCGATCGGTGCGCTGCATTGCATACCCTTCGAGCGCTCCGCTAATCGCAAAAATCAAAATCAGAACGGCTCCATCGACAATCAGATAATATTCTCGCCGCCAGAGTCCCAAGCCTGCTGCACCGAGCGCCGCCACAATCATCAACAAATCGACATCCAGTTCTCTCTCTGCAAACAGAGTCGTCAGTCCTTCACGAGCGCTGTCATAGCCCCCAATCACATAAGCCGCCGGAAGAATCAACAATCCCACACTCAGCCAGCCTATATTCAACGCCGCCCAGCCCAAGAGAACCAGAAACCCACAAGTCAGAGCCGCGATCGCATCGGGATGATCTTTAGCAAATTGAGGAAAACGAACAGATTGCATAAGGAGCGATCGCCAAGAGAACTCCCTCACTCTAAACATTGACATCAGTGTTAAGGTCAAGCAAACGCTACAAATTCCTCCCTCCTCCCTCCTCTCTCCTCTCTCCTCTCTCCTCTCTCCTCCCTCCTCCCTCCCATGCTGACCATCAAACAACTCACTCAAACCGTCGGCGGCGACGTATCTCCTCGCATGGTGCGTCATTATCATCAACTGGGATTGCTTCCTCAACCCGAACGATCGCCCGGAAACTATCGGCTCTACACCGAAAAAGACGTGCAGCGTTTGCAGCGAATTGTCACCCTCAAGCAGCAGGGATTTCAGCTTTCTCACATTCACAAACTGCTAGAAGCCGAACCCGAATCAGAACAGACTGCCTTGCTTGGACAACTTCAACAACAGTATCGATCGGTGATTCAGCAAATGACTCATCTTAGACAAACCGCAGCCGCATTAGAAGGATTACTGGGACGCGATCGCCAGTGTCAGATCGTCCAAGCCGAAGCGATTGCTCAATTGAAACATTTGGAAGCAAAGACCCAAACAGAATTGGAAACGCTGTGGAGAGGATTAGATATCGCAGTCGATCATCACCCAGAATCATTTGAAGAATCACTACAGCGATTGCTACCAGACTTAAGCGATCGCTCCGAAATTGAAGTCGATTTGCTGTCAAAACTGGTTCTCGCCTGTGGAGATCTTAGTCTGGTGCCGTTTGTGAAAGTCAGTCAAGGGGCGATCGCGGCGGCTCGTAACGCAATGAAACAGGGATGTACGATCGTGACCGACATTCCCACCGTGACGGCGGCTTTAGATCAGACTCGTCTCGCTCATCTAAACTGCGTCACAAAAATGCTGATTGATGACCCTCACATCAACGATGTCACTCAAGCAGAACAAGCTTTTCGGCATCAAGCCAATTGGCAACAGCGACTACAGCAGATTCCCCAGGGATGTATTTTGGTGATTGGATATGCGCCGTCTGTTTTGTTGGCGGTGTGTGAGGCGATTCGTCAGGGAACGGTTGCACCCGCTTTGATAATTGGAATGCCGATCGGATTTAGTCATGCCCCAGCCGCCAAGCGACGATTGATGCAGCTAGACCTGCCGTATGTGACGATCGAAGGCACGATCGGGGGTGGATTGTTAGCAGCCGTTGCTTTAAATTCTCTCGTCGAGTCTCTGATCGAGAAACCGGATTGTCATTGCTATTTAAGCCACTGAGAAACGTTGCTTTCCGATCGTGCAAATCGTTCTAAATCTACGTCAACTTGATCTCGATATTCCTCGCCTTTTGCATCTCACACAATAAATTAGCCCTATCTTACAAAAGTGGAATTTTCTAGCTGCCCGCCTTAGTAAGGAGTTGGGGGAGGTCAAGGATCGGTTACCCCTGAAAATTGATTTGGTATGAGATCTGATTCAAATTGGATTGCTGATGTTAGATTAGTACAAAAGTTCTGTTTGAATCGTTTATCTGGTCAAGCTTTTTGGGCGATCGACTCAATTGAAGGTTAGTTTTTTTGAGGCGAATAGTTTAACTTGTCTGCTATGCAATCTCCAATTCCAATCGGGACGCTTTTGCACAACCGTTACAAAATTATAGGGATACTGGGGCAGGGAGAGTACGGTTGGGCCTATATTGCAGAAGATCAAAAACGCTTGAATGAGCGCTGTGTTTTGGAGGAATTCATTCCAACTAGAGCGACAAATTTAGATGATTTAAGAGAGCAATTTCAGCAAAAAGTGAGTGTTTTAACGCAATTGCAGCACCCTCAAATTCCTCGATTTCGAGTCGTAATTGTCCACGATCATCGCTTATTTTGGGTGAGAGACTATGTGCAAGGAATTAGTTATCGAGCCTGGTTAACCGATCGACTGATTCAAAATAATCTCTTCTTAGAAGCCGAAGTTTTGGATCTGTTTGAAAAATTGTTGCCTGTTTTGAGCGATGTTCACGATCGCGGCATGATTCACCAAAATATTTCGCTCAACAGTATTGTTTTCAGACACTCCGATCGTCTTCCCGTCCTGATTCAGTTTGGGTTGCTCAAAGAAGTGGCGTTTGATCTAAAACTCAAGCCTCATCAGCGATCGCATGACTGGGGATATGCACCCTTAGAGCAGCGATTGGGCGATCGAGTCGAGCGAGACAGCGATTTGTATGCTCTGGCGGTGGTTGCGGTAGTGTTGCTAACTGGGCGAGAACCTGAAGAACTCTATGACGAAAAAACGCAGGCGTGGTCTTGGCAAGAATGGGCGATCGTCAGTCCTCAATTTGCTCAAGTTTTGCAGCGAATGTTGTGCCCCAATCCAGACAAGCGGTTTGCCTCGGCGGAGAAAGTAAGGAGAGCGATCGCAGAAATCAAGCTCAAAAAACCGACTAAAATTCAGAACTCGACTTCAACTCAGACCTCAGATTTTGCACCTCAAAAATCTTCTTCTGAACCTCAAATCTGGCAAGACTTTTCTCTTTTGATCTTTGCAACTCTATTTGTTGGATTGGCAGGAATTGCCGTCTGGAGAATTGTGGCGATCGTTCGAGAACCTATATTAGTCACGGCTCCAAAAACGCTCGCTCCCTCTGTTAAAGTTCCGCCCAAAGATCCACAAGCTATTCAAGAAGCGCTGCGCGATCGCCGCAAAAAGCTAACGATTCCCTACGATTTATTCACCGATTTGGTAGACGAGCAGTTTTTTGTTAAATATCCACAATTGCAAAGTCGATCGCTACAGTCTGACCCCCAATCCAATCGGTTGAAACAAGAATGGAGCGCGATCGCCAACACCATTTTAGACCAATTAGAAGCGTTAAGTCCCCAAGCGCGAAGTGGGATAGGGCAATACAATCGAGCCAGCTATAACGATTGGTTAGCGTCGGTAAACGTCAGCAGTCGATCGCTCGAAACGTTGTCAGATGCTCAATTTTTACAGTGGTTTCCCGAACAGCAAGGAAGATTACTCAATCCTCGTAAGTTTGGTCAAGTTTGGTACGCGATCGCGCATGATCAAGCCAATACGATTCAAACAAACTCAACCGTCGTAAAAGCTCCTTTGTTTAAAGATCAGCAAACTCTAAAAAATGGTCAGGGCAAAGTTTATATCGCTCGCTTATTACAAAATCAGTCCTTACAATTAACTCTAAAAGCGCCAAAAGATTCGACCCGAATTTCTATTTTTTCGCCTGCTGATTCTGCCCCTGTGCTAAAAAGTTTGTCGGAAACTTCCTGGTCAGGAAAGGTGAAGCGATCGGGCAACTATGAAATTGTGATTGTTCCTCACCAATCTGACTCGGTGACTTATCAACTCAGCCTTGTTATTTCCAAAGATGAGATTGATCGCAATTAAGGCAACATCAGTTCGATGAAGGTTTTTTGGGCGTTGCTGATTGGAGGGATGAATCTGTGGGAAGTGTCCATCTTTTCGCCCCCTAAATCCCCCAAAATTGGGGGACTTTGAACCTTGGGTTTCCCGCCGCTTTGGGGCAATTCATCCCCTGATTCAGCAACGCCGTTTTTCGCTTCGGTGCTTACGTCTTCTGCCTCCAAGCTGCCAATTCTGAAGGACTTTTAGACAAGATTTTGGTTCAAGCATTGGCGATCGTAAACCATGCCCTCAACACTTCTGCCACCGTCCAGGCCTGAGCCGTACACCCATTGGGAATCATTGGCGCATCGCCATCAAAAATTTCACTCAAACTGCCCACGCCATGCGCGCAAAGGTGATTGGCCATCGGTTCCAAAAATTCTCTCGCTTTGATCGGATTGTTGTACACCCGCAGATGCGCGATCGCAAACGGCCCAATCAACCAACCCCAGGCTGTGCCTTGATGATAAGCCCCATCACGCTGAAACTGTGAACCGCCATAGTGCCCCTGATAGCCGATTTGAGACGGAGCCAGCGATCGCAGTCCATACGAAGTGAGCAGCGATCGTCCACAGACATCCACGACGCTTTTTTGTTGGGCATTGGTCAGCGGACTGTCGGGCAGCGAGACGGCAAAAATCTGATTAGGACGCAGGGCAACATCATTGCCATCGGGCGAATCTAACACGTCAAAACAATAGCCCGCTGACTCATTCCAAAAGCGCGAAAATCTGGCTAACACGCGATCGGCCATCGCTTCATATTCTCGGTGTGGCTTACCAATTCTGCGGGCGACTTTGGCCATAATTCTCAGGGCGTTGTACCACAGCGCATTAATTTCTACAGGCTTACCAATCCGAGGCGTAAAGACCCGATCGCCCACTTTGGCATCCATCCAGGTTAACTGCGTTCCGATCTCACCCGCATACAGTAGACCATCAGCCGGATCGAGATGAATGTCATAGCGAGTGCCGCGACAGTGCCAATCAATAATCTCTGCTAACACCGGAAACAAGTCATACAGCAAATCAGTGTCTTCGGTCGCGTTGTAGTATTCCTGAATCGCCACAAAGTACCACAGCGTTGCATCGACGGTATTGTAGTCTGGCACCTCTCCCACATCCGGAAACCGATTGGGCAACATGCCGCGATCGACCGACAGCGCAAAGGTTTTTAAAATTGATCGCGCAACTTCAGGTCGTCCTGTCACCAGCGTCAAACCTGACAAACTGATCATCGTATCCCGTCCCCAGTCGGTAAACCACGGATAGCCTGCGACGATCGTTTTACCATTGGGATTGCCCGGAGTTGATCGATTGACAATGAATTGATCCGCCGCCAAAATCAGTTGACGAATCCAGTTGGGCGTTGACTCGACTTGACTTTCGCGATCGAGTTTCCAGCGATCGACCAGTCTTTGCTCATAGGCCCGTTGCGATCGGAGGGCGCTTTCTCCATCCAGATTGGGAGTCGAATCGGTGCTGACAATAAAGGTGAGCGAATCTCCCGCATGGAGCGTCGTTTGAAAGGTGGCAGCGTGCAGGTGATCTTCATGATCCAACAGTCCACGCGATCGTTCTTGAGCCAGATCAAAGCCGTAATACCAATCGTGCATCGGAGTCACTTTGGCCGCGCGACCCAGCAAATAAAAAGGCACCGCTTCAGGAAAGGCAGAAATCGAAACGCCTTGACCGACGGATTCGATGCCCATTTGCCAGCCATTGGCCTGTGTGTCGCTGTGATAATCGCGGTAGTTAACCATCGCCTTGAGCGTCAGCGTCAGAGGTTGGGTCGATCGCCGCACTTGATAATAGACATAAGTCGTATTGGTGCCCTGCTGCATCCAGATGCGTTTTTCGAGGAGCGCGTCCCCTAGTGCAAACTGCCAGACAGGAACCGTCCCTTCGAGAAAGAAGCGCTCGATATGTCGATAGCCTTGCTGACCGACGATGCCATCTTTCCAGCGATTGGTGGTTAAGGGAAAGTAATCTTCACCATAACGAATACTTTCGTCAAGTTTGGCTAACAGTAATGTTCTCTGTTGAGGCGGTTTGAGCGCAGCCACCAGCAAGCCATGATATCGGCGCGTCAAAAGTCCGGCGATCGTCCCTGATGCAAATCCCCCAATGCCGTTGGTCACCAGCCATTCTCGCGTTTCCGCAGCGTCGAGGTTGCCACAGATCTCTCGCCCAAAGTCAATCTTCATTCACCCGTTCCTTTTCCCCGTCTGCGTCTCTATTTACGGTGATACGAGGCGAAAGAGCAAGGCTTCACACTAATTTTTAGCTGAAGCTAGGAAGTTGCTTTCGCGATCGCCCTTGATTTTTTGGGAAAAAGCCATGAGGGATCAGAAAAAGGAAGCAATTTCATATCTGGATTCAGCACGGTCGATTTACATGCATTATTTATGTTCATTAGGCGTGATGAAAAGCGATCGCATTAACAGCTTGCCATTCTGCATCCGTGAGCGATCGTTCCTCAAACTCAATCCCAAAACAGTTGCGAGCAGCTTGTATCAACGCTTTTGTCGCAGTTGAAATTAATGAATTGCTTTGTAGATCGATCGGCAGATCAGGCAGCAGCGATGAACCGAAGACGCGATCGTTCAGTTCTAAATTTGGCTCTAACCGCATTGATCCATGTTGCAAAATTGTCTGATCTTTGCGAAGTTGAGCGCTGCCAATTAGCTTTGCACCATTTTCTAACACTAAGTCTGCAACCGTTGCCGTCCCAAAACAGTTGGGGTTGTGAATGTAGCTTCCCGCATTTCCGTAGTGCAACTCTACACCCAGCGATCGCCATCCCTCAATCAGAAACTCGCAGATCGTTTGATAGTCCTGCATTCGTCGCCCCGACAGCCCAGACGTGATCACGGCATACGTCAAATCGCCCTGATGCAAAACAGCCCGCCCCCCACTCGGACGACGAACTAGCTCGATCGCCGCTCCCTGCCAGGTAAGTTGCTTCCAAAAGTCGGGAAACTGACGCTGATGATAGCCCAGTGAAATCGCAGCAGGTGACCAGGTATAGAACCTTAAAGTGGGTGGATGAGTCCCCAAATGATGCTGTTCGAGAAGCCACTGGTCGATCGCCATCTGCACCCTGCCAGAAGCCTTGATCAACGGAATCAGTCGCCAGGTTTGCATCAATTAGTTTGCATTAATTGCTAAAATTAACCGGCCAAAAATTCTGCTTGTAAAGACTCGTCGTGATCGTCTGCGATCGTCGCCACTACGGTCACCAATCGAGAAATCTCACCTGGAGACAGCTCGGCGATCGTGCGAGTAGACAGCACCACGATCTGATTGTCGTAAATAGCAAACCCCGCTTCAAAGGTACTCAGCCAATTCATTTCCAGCAGCTTTCTAAACAGTTGTGGCTCGTCTTTAGCAGGCAGCTTGAGAACCGATGCCCAAACGCTCAGATTATCTTCTTCGGTCGTGCCCGTCAGTTGGACAAAGACTTCGACACTGCCGTACTTAAACTTCCAGATATAGCCGCCGTCGTTTTGACTCACCATTGCACTGTCGCTTTGATCGAGGCTGGCGATCACCGTTTCGATCACTTCGACAACATTAATGCCACCCGTGCCGCCGACCAATTCATCAGACGTTGTGGCGGTTGAGATCATTTCGGAGTTGGGCTGATAGTTCACCATAGGTCGAGTTATTTCAGCATTAAGTGCAGGGGTTGTGTCTACGGTAGCGTTGATCGCTCAGTTGTCTAACGGGCTTTTTGTATTTCTTCATTTTTGTAGCAAAAATTGCCTTCTGCATCAGACTCAATCTGCCCAATGAGAGATTTTGAGACGTAATTTAAGTAACCCTGGTGACAGATGTGGCGATCGACGATATTGGGCAATAGTTTTGGGGACATACAAATTCAATAAAGGCATGTTTATATGGCAGACAATCAAGAATTGAATACGGTAGCCCCGATCGACGACATTACGCCCTCTTCGAGGCAGCATTATTCAGGAACGCCGATCGCAACCAAAGACACTCCGTTTTTAGAAAAAGTGCAGCTTAAAGCAGGCTTGTCGGATCTCTACGATGCCAGAGACGTGACAGAAGTGGTGTTTCGGACGATGCGCGACATGATGACCGATGAAGCCGTCGAAAACGTCGCCGACGAATTACACAAACCGCTAGACGAAGGCAACCCCGATCGCACCCTCTACACCGCAACGCCGTTGGCAACCGAAATCGAAGACCTGTGGGAAGACACCAACCCGATCGTTCACTTTTTGAGCAAGCTCAGACCGCCGCTGATTATCAAGTCCAGCACCTTTCTATTTAGAGTGCGTCAAGAGAGCGGCTTGCAAACCAACGTCTCACCTGAATTGGCCATCGAAGCGGTTTTCTCAGCCACCAAAGATGAGCTATCAGCAGAGCGCATTCAAGAAGTCGCCAACTTCCTGCCCGACGAAATCCGCGCCATCTGGGAAAAGGCATAGAGGAGTCTGCCAAAGAAGTCACCCATCCTAGAGAAGTTCCCTACTGGCAAATACTGGTTGTTGACACAGTTCCTCGCCCCCTAAATCCCCCAAAATTGGGGGACTTTGACTTTAGGAGATCCGACCAGTGAGCCAGAGGGCATTTCTCTCAAAAATCTCCCCAACAGCCAAACAGTCAACCGATATCATCTCCTCATCCCCCATTCCCCATCCCCGTGGCTCCCAAAAAACCACCCGCGATCGCTTCTCCTGAAATTCAGCAAAAACTGATTGAAATCCACGATCGCCTCTGTCAAACATACGGCTGTCCGATTCCCTATTTTCATACGCTTGATCCGTTGAGCGAGTTGGTTTCAGCGTTGCTGTCTCATCGCACCCGCAATCCCGATTCTGCTAGTGCGTTTCATGAGTTGCGGCGACGGTTTCCAGACTGGTCAATGGTGCGAGATGCTCCCGTCGATCAAGTTGAACAAGCGATCGCTCGCTGCACCTGGGCCGAGCAAAAAGCCCCTCGGATTCAGCAAGTCTTGAAACTGATTGGAGACCGTCAGGGCAGTTTGTCGCTTGATTTTTTGGCGGACTTGTCGGTCTCAGAAGCCAGAGAATGGTTGGAGTCACTGCCGGGAGTCGGCCCCAAAACCAGTGCCGCTGTGCTGTCATTTAGCAGTTTGCGTCGTCGGGCGTTGCCTGTGGATAGTCATCATCATCGAGTCGCGATTCGGCTGGGTTTGATTCCTTCGACGAGCGCCGCTGCCCCGGCTCACGCCATTCTCGAAGCTCAGTTGCCGATCGAGTGGACAGCCCAACAGGTTTACGATAACCACGAAGTCTTGATGCTGCATGGTCAGCGCTGTTGTTATTACCAAAATCCAGCCTGCGATCGCTGCCCTGTTTTATCGCTCTGCCCGTTTGGGCAATCAAGGCGACGGTGAAGGGCTGGGAGTCACGTTTGGACTGGGCAAGGCTCCCGGTTGATTGCCTTTTTGCAGCATGACAAACACATCGTAGCGAGAGGTGCGATCGCTCGTGACTGCGGCCGTTACGCCGATCGATCGAATCGCTTCCAAAACAGCCCGATTAGCAGGCGGAATCTGCAACAGCGGAAAATTATTCAACGCCAGCGCCCGCTCCATATTCACAAAAAAGTGGCCATTGTTTGACCCCAACTCCGTCGCTGTCGCCTTCTTAAACAACTCCGTCTCAGCGAGAGAACCTGCGGGTTTTGGCACAAAGCTGCCAGTGACCGGTGCGCCCAGACTGAGAAACGCTACATTGTTGTCGAGCCAGCCACGGGTAATATTGACGTTAGCAGCAGGCAGACTCCAGTTGACAACCGATTGACCTTCTACTTTCGATTCTTCGACCTTAAAGGTGTACTTGCTCGACATCGTATCGTCTAGCTGCTTGAGGGTCTTTTCGGCGGCGCGGCGATCGTTGGTTTGCACCATAAATACGAGGCTGGCGGGCAAGTTAGCGGGCGATCCCTGGGGAGCAGGCACCAGCGCTAGCGCAAACTCACCTTGCATCCAGTTAAGCAAATCTTGCTCCAGATCCAAGCCTACAGAGGATTTTAGCCCTTGACGTAGCCCTTCTGGATTGATAAACCGAATCGGATTCGCCGAAACGCCCTGCGTGTAGTCCTTCCAAAAGCGCTGCAAATCGCCACCCGATGTCATCATCAACGTCTCAGCGGGGAAACGGTTGGGCATAATTTTGGCGGTGTTTTTGACCTCAAATCGACGCTTACTCTCAGGCTTGAGCCAGGAGACACTTTTGAACTGGATGCCTTCAGAGGCGATCGTCGCCGTCGCGGCCAATCCTTGAGTTTGTTGAAGCTGATTTGTGCCTTGGGGCGGTATGGGTCGATTGGAGTTCGCCGCAGACGTGTTGGCGGCCGCAGGAATGTTGACATAGACGCGCGCGACTGGCTTCTCAGACTTGATCTGACTCAGGGCTTCTCCATAGCCCGGTGTCGCTGAGAGGGCCGGCCCGCCTTTGTAGGTGTCGATCGCCCGTTCGATCGCTTTGGGACTGTTAGCCACCACGACGGTTTGGGGATCTAAGGCTGCGATCGAGACGGTTTGGGTCGGCGTTTCCTGGTTTTCGCGAATCTGAATACCGTTGTACTTGCGTTCTGCCCACTTGCCTGTTTTGACGGCGTTGGACTGCTCCAGGGTTTGTTTGGCTTTGAGCGGGTCGGCGATCGGCAACACCATGACCACGGGTTGAGGATTGGGCGGTGTGGCGGCTTGTCCTGGATTGGGCACCGCTAACCCAGCTTGAGGCGACAAAAACGCCAGCGTCACTTCTTTACCGACCCACGGCTGCACGTCGCGCTGATAGTCTAGCCCTTTGCTGGTGAGAAAGCGATCGCGAAACTGCACCAAACTTTGATCAAAGGCCGTCTGACTGCGCGGGGTGCCAAATTCTCTCACTCGCTGCCACTGTCCCTGGTCGGTTGAGAGCGACACCACCATCAGCGCATCTTGCGGCACCACATTGGCCCCAATCGGCATAACGCTAAGTCGTCCCCGTTGAGAAAGTAACCAGTAAGCCAGTCCGCCCCCACCAATCATCAGGGCAGAGGCTCCGAGCGTTAAAAGAAGCGGCTTGGACTTCCGAGTTTTGAGTTTGGCTTTCATTCGACCAGAGAAGGGTTTTCAATGCCGTTGTCACTCTAGCAAAGTATGTACAGAGTGTGGCGATCGCGGCAAGTCAGAGTCCGTCGAGGCTGCAATTCTATCAGTCTTTGAGATGGGAGCGATCGCCTAAATCCCTCATAGGCTCTACCCAACCTACAGAAGTCGATGTTATTTAGTTTTCGTTCCTAAATATGCCTGGTCAGTTGATTTTGGCTTCGTTTCAATGGGTTGCAGCCCTCTAAATCTCCCAAATTTGGGGAACTTTGAAGCTCAAACCCGTTTTGAATTCCAAAATTTTTTTAATCTCATCAGGGGTAAATTCCCCGCCCCTTGGGGCGTAAGAAGGCTCAG
>NZ_JBJPHT010000063.1:0-32683 GCF_052939475.1 Phormidesmis sp. 146-20 | reverse complement strand
ATCAGAGCGGTTGTTTGAGATTGTCGATCATCTTAATCATGGAATTGAGCTTGTCCCTGATCAAACCAAACGTAATGAGATTGCTCGATTGAATTTAATCGCAGGTCAGAAAGCGAAGGCAGCAACGGCTTATGAAGCAGCTTTTCAGTATTTTACGACAGGGCTTAAACTCCTCGATACAAAGAGTTGGCAGAGTGAGTATGACCTTACCTTAGCGCTGTATTCAGAAGCAGCAGAAGCGGCGTATCTCCAAGGTCGCTTTGATGAGATGGAACAGTTGGTAGAAGTGGTACTCGCTCGTGCCAAAACAGTGGTTGACAAAGTGCAGGCTTACGATAGCAGAATTCAAGGATATTTGTCACAGGGCAACCTGAAAGAAGCACTAAAAACTGGATTGGAAGCGTTAAAGCTCTTGGGAATAGATTTAATAGAAAATCCAAGTCAGGCAGATATTCAAAGGGAATTGGAGTCAACGGCTGCACTACTTGCTGAACGAGAAATCGAAGACTTGATTAATTTACCAGAGATGACTGCACCAGAACCGCTGGCAGCAATGTCAATCCTAGCGAGTATCGGGGCTGCTGCATTTTTAACGTTACCAGCACTGGTGATACTGATTACTTTCAAAACGGTAAATTTATCAATCAACTACGGCAATGCTATCTGGTCATCACTGTTTTATGCTGGCTACGGGTTTGTTCTATGTGGAGTTGTTCAAGACATTAAACTCGGTTATGAGTTCGGCAAATTGGCTCTCAGTTTGGCAGAAAGATTGAATACCAGAGGAAATGCTAGAACCTTAATGTTTTCAAATGTCAATATCATACCCTGGAAGATGCATCTTAAAGACACAATACCCATGCTGGCTGATGCCTACCAAAATGGAGTGGAAACTGGAGACTTTGAAACTGCTGGTTATGCTGCATATTACGTGTGCTATAACTCATTTTTTGCTGGAGAGGAACTTACCCAACTGGAACAAAAAACAGCAGTTTACAGCAAGTTGATTAACCAAATTAGACGAGAAAGTCCCTCGAATTGGCTGGCAATATTGCGGCAGACTATTTTTAATTTGCAAGATAGGCCTGAGAATTCCAGCCACTTAGTTAGTAGGCTACAGAATGAAGAACAGGCGTTATCACACGCTATTGCAGTTGAAGATGGAACTGCAATCCAGATACTCTATTTGCACAAAGTCATGTTGTGTTATCTATTTGAAGAACACCATCAAGCTGAACAAACTGCTATTTTGGCAAGGCAACATTTTGAAGAGGCGACAGCAATATCGGTTCTACCTATATTCTGTTTCTATCATTCGCTGGCGCTTTTGAGCCTATCGCCTGATGCTTCAAACTCTGAAAAAGCAGCTTGGCTAAACTGTGTTAACACCAACCAAGAAAAGATGCAAAAATGGGCAGAACATGCCCCGATGAATTATCTACATAAATTTCATCTAGTCGAGGCAGAAAAAGCGCGAGTCTTAGGGCAATTTCTTGAGGCTGAAGAGCTTTATGAACAAGCGATCGCAGGTGCTGCTGAAAATGAATATGTCCAGGAAGAAGCATTAGCTTATGAATTAGCAGCTAAACATTATCTGGCGCGAGGTCGAGAAAAGATTGCTCAGACCTACATGAAAGAAGCTCACTACTGCTATGAACGATGGGGAGCGATGGCAAAAGTCAAAGATTTAGAAACTCGCTACCCGCAGTTCTTTCCTCAATCATCGGATGTGACTTACACACCAATCCATGCAACTTCTGGAACTACTTCTACTCGTTTAGACAGCGCGTTCGATTTAGCGACGGTACTGAAAGCATCACAGGCAATTTCGAGTGAAATTGAACTCGATCGGTTGCTTCGTTCCTTGATGCAAATCTTAATCGAGAATGCTGGCGCACAAACTGGAAGTCTGATTTTAGAAACCTCAGGAGAATGGACAATTGAGGCTGCTTGTGAACTCAATGATAGTGAGAATGTGTGTACGACGCAAGTGTTGGAATCGATGCCAATGGCGAATCGTTTACCCGAATCGATTATTCAGTATGTAATTCGGACTCATGAACCTGTGATCTTAAATGATGCGACTCATGAAGGTAATTTCATCCATGAGCCATACATTCAGCACAACCAACCGCGATCGCTGCTCTGTTTGCCGTTGCTGAATCAAAGTAAGCTTGTGGGTGTGTTGTATCTGGAAAATAAATCAGCAACTGGGGCTTTTACACCAGAGCGATCGCAAGTCTTAAACTTGCTATCCACTCAAGCAGCGATCGCGATCGAAAATGCCAAACTCTACGCACAGCTACACGCCAGCAATAATAAATTGACGCAATTTTTTGAAGCGGTGCCAGTGGGGATTGGAGTGATCGATGCAACAGGTCGCCCTTGCTACTCCAATCGAAGGTCAGTTCAGCTATTGGGTAAAGGGATTGATCCTGCTGTGACACCGGATCAATTTGCAGAAGTTTATCAAATTTATTTAGCGGGAACAGAACAACCTTATCCCGCTGAGAAAATGCCAGTTGTTCGGGCATTGAGTGGCGATCGCACGATGATTAATGATATGGAAATTCGTCGAAACAATGTAGCGACTCCAGTAGAGGTATGGGGAACACCCATTTTTGATGAACAGGGTGATGTGGCTTATGCGATCGCCACCTTTCAAGACATTACCGAGCGCAAACAAGCAGAGAAACTGTTAGCCGATTATAACCGCACTTTAGAACAACAGGTTGCAGAACGGACAGTAGCGTTGCAGGCAAGTGAAACTAAGTTTCGCAATATCTTTGAAAACTCCCAGGTCGGCATCTTCCGAAGCCGCCTCTCGGATGGATTAATTCTCAATGCCAATCAACGCTTTGCCCATCTGTTTGGCTTTGATTCACCAGAGGAGATGATTGGGCTGGAACACTCCATTGACTATTTTGTAAATCCCAGCGATCGCCAACAAGCCGTTGAGGTGATGAAGCGGGATGGGGAACTGCGAAGCTTTGAAGTACAGATGCGAAAACGAGATGGGACATTGTTCTGGGGACTTTCCTCTTCTTATTTGAATGCAGCCGATGGATACGTCGAAGGGGTGATTGCAGACATTAGCGATCGCAAACAAGCAGAAGTTGCGCTGCAAGCCTCTGAAGCAGAACTACGGGCGCTCTTTTCAGCCATTCCCGATCCGCTGTGCATCTTCACTGCTGAAGGGCAAGTGATCAGCGTAACCGAAGGGAATCCATCATACAGAGAGTTGTATAAAGAGGAACTTGTTGGCAAAACACTGCATCAACTCTTTGCTAAAGAACAAGCTGATGAATTACTGGGTTACATTCAGCAGGTGCTGAGAACCCAACAAGTCCTCACCGTTGAATACAGCCAGTGGCTATCTGGACGAGAAATCTGGTTTTCGGCTCGTATTGCCCCGATTCAGCACGAGCAGGTGATTTGGCTGGCGCGAAATATTATGCTGCAAAAGCAAGCAGAAGCAGCCTCGATTATCGAAGAACGCAACCGGATGGCACGCGAAATTCACGATACACTCGCCCAAGCGTTTACAGGTATTCTCGCTCAAGTAGGCGCGGCAAAACAGGTGCTAACGGATGATTTAGAGGTAACTGGGGCACACCTAGACTTGATCAAAGAATTGGCACGAACTGGACTGGTTGAAGCGCGGCGATCGGTCGTTGCGCTCCGTCCTCAGCTTTTGGAGGAAGGCAGTTTACAGAGCGCTCTCCATCGTCTCGTCGCTCAAATCAGAGCTGCCGCAATGGATACCACCTTGTATTACGAAATTGAGGGTACAGTGTATGCTCTACCGACTGAAATCGAGAATAACCTACTGCGGATCGGACAGGAAGCATTAACGAATGCGATTAGACACGCCCATGCTGACGAAATTCGAGTCGAGCTAATCTACGATCGCGATCGGGTTTGCTTGCGTGTGAAAGACAATGGACAGGGCTTTGGAGTGGGGAGTATTCCAGCCTCTGAGGGTTTTGGCTTACTTGGCATGAGCGAACGGGCAGAGCGCATCGGCGCACAACTCACGATTCGGAGCCAACCTGGACAAGGAACAGAGATGATTGTCACCGTCGATCGGGAGTAGCACGATGAGCCAAGCCACGACCATTCGAGTTCTGATTGCAGACGATCATGCTATTTTTCGGCAAGGATTAGCCACGATTATTAACCGTGACCCAGTGATGCAGGTGATTGCACAAGCTGAAAATGGAGAACAAGCGATCGCGCTATTTGAAGAACACAAACCGGATGTTACGCTCATGGATCTGCGAATGCCTGAAGTGGAAGGAGTTGCTGCCATCAGTGCAATTTGTGCGACTGCTAAATCTGCTCGAATTATTGTCCTGACCACGTATGATAGTGACGAAGATATCTATCGGGGATTGCAGGCAGGCGCAAAAGGATATCTGTTGAAAGAAACTGAACCGGACGAGTTGCTGAATGCGATTCGCACCGTTCATCGGGGTCAGAAGTATATTCCGCCCGATGTGGGCGCAAAGTTGGTACAGCGCCTCAGCAATCCAGAACTGAGTGAAAGAGAACTAGCAGTACTTCGCTCACTGGCACAGGGGATGAGCAATGCCGAGATTGCGGCGGCTTTGAGTATCGGTGAAGGCACGGTTAAATCTCATGTCAATCGGATTCTGAATAAGTTAGATGTGAGCGATCGCACTCAAGCTGTGATTGTTGCCGTTAAACGCGGCATTGTCAGTTTGTAGAACCCATTTGATATCTTTGCTGATGATTCGGCAGAGCCGACGCTACGCGAACGCAGATCGCTAGTTAGAGACTGTTACAATTACATTCCAGCAAAAGAAGTTCAATCTTAATTTTGTCTAACGGCTGAATTGAGCGGCAAGCGATATCCCCCAACTCAACACCAAAAATAACAAAATATTGTCCGCTCCAATGATTTGTTATGCCCCGATCGCAGGTACAGATCGCCTAAATTACTACTGACGTTATTTAGCCAATTGTGGGAAATAGTTTGGTTCTGACAAACTGATCGAACGTTGTGGGTGTGATTGCCTCTGGCGTTCGAGCAGTGGCATAAACTCCATCAGGATCGCCGAGGGCGCGGAACAGATGCCCTAACTCTGTTTGAACATCAGGTGTTGCGCCGAAGGATGCTAGTTGCTGCTGAATCGATTCAATTGTCACGCTGATATATTCGATGACCTTTGGTCTGCCTTCGGCAATCGGTCGAGCTAGCACTTTTGAAAGAATAGCCGCTGTTTCCAATGGAGTTAAGTTTTCGGCTCCCATCAGATTACGAGTCCACTGACCCGCCCATCGATCGTCAAGTAGATATTTTGCCGCCTCATCACCGATATCATCAGTACTAATCCAAGGAATATCGTGGTCGCTGGGAAATGGAAAACTAACGGTACGATCTCGCCGAATCGAATCGACTTGAGTGAAAAAATTCTCCATAAAATAGCCAGGACGCAGATGCAATATATTAGCTCCGGTTTGGTTGAAAATCGCTTCAACATCACCTGTAAAGGAGACTGTACCCAAATTTGGTTTTGCACCTGCGCCAATGCTTGAAATGTTAATGACTCGCTTGATGCCATTTTCGCGGACTGCGCTAGCTCCAGCCATTGCTGTCTGAGTATACCAATCGGACAAGCTAAACACATCCAGTTTCGGTGGAGTCAGCCAAAACAACGCATCCACATTTTTGGTTGCAGCGACTAAGCCTTGGGCATCATCACTGCTGATTGACTTGACTATTGCTCCTTGAGCAACAAGATCGGCGAGCTGTTCTGGACGTCTCGATAGCATTATCGTCTCGGCTCCAGCCCGAACAATTTTCTCGGCAGTGCGTCGCCCGATATTCCCGGACGCGGCTGCGATCGCAATTTTCATGATTTTCCTCTATATTTAGTCAGCACGATCGAGATTGACGCGGATGTTAAGTGTTACCCCATGATTCAAGAATGGGGGTAGGGTTCCAATATTCACAATAGTGGACGATCTTGCCATCCTGGGTTTCCATTCGCATCACATAATCTTGCTGATAATCTCGACCTGTAGTGGCGATCTCAGCCGATCCATGTACCTCAGCCCAGAGTAGATTTGGGTTTGTGGTTGGATATTTGCGAACATTCGTAAATGTCAAATTTTGCATTTGGGCGACCGACTCGGCAATCCGGTTATAGATGGCAGATTTGCCCTCAAATCGTGTTGAGACACCGAGGGCAGAGGCATAGGGAAATTCGACGATCGCCTCTTCAGCTAGTAAATCTGCCCAGGCTGGGACATTGGTGCCGATTAATGCCAGATGAGCATCGAAAATCTCTGCGATCGTTTGACGATCTAAATTCTGTGGTTGCTGCATTAAATCCTCCAGATCTATTTACCTCAAGTATATCCATGGCGATCGATCGACTTCTTGCAGATTTTGACTGATTTTTAGCAGATTCTACCGATTTTAGAAAGCTGTTTGGGTGTCATCCCCGTCAGGCGTTTGCAGTGCTGGTTGAGATGACTTTGGCTAGAAAATCCTACCTGAAAGGCAATACTGGCGATCGGCAGATCTGTAGTCGTCAGTAGCAGTTTTGCCCGCTCCACCCGCTGTTTAATGACATATTGATGTAGCGAAATACCTGTCGCTTGTTTGAACAAGCTAGCAAAATGAGAGGGGCTGATATTAATGCTGGTGGCAATTTGCACAAGTGTCAAATCGAGATCGAGATGAGCATGAATATAGTCAATCGCGCTCTGTAATCGAGTGTGCGTGAGGCTTGGTTTTGCAGATGTAATTGTCTGAGAGCTAGAACAATGTCGCAGTAGCTCAATGATTAATACTTGAGTCAATGATTCGACATATAACTCGCCCATGATGCCGCCAGACTCTAGCTCCGCCAAGAGCATCACCGCGATCTGGTGCAGATGCAGAGCGGATTTAGAGCAACTATGTGTCAAATCGAGCCGACTGAAATCTAGCGCAGATGCTTCAACAATTTTCGTGACTAATTCCGGTTGTAAGTAGATCCGAAGAATTGACTGTGGGGTATTATTTGTCCGCGATCGCCAGTAACTTGGTTGTCCCGCTGGAACAAAAATCAGATCGCCTTTATGAAAGATTGATTCATGTAGGCGATTGTCGCGCTTCTGAGTCAGATGCATTGGTTGTCCCAAGGGGAAATTGAGCCAGTGCGCTGACAGGGCGGGAAGGCTAGCTTCACAGTAGGAAGTTGGCAGAATTTGATACTGTTCGACTAAAATGCCATTCCATCCCATCTGCTGACTGGATAATATCAGCGATTTATTCGCCTGTCGATCAATTCCCAGTGGACTGAGCATATTGCTGGTCACAGTCTTTATTTGTGATTAGTTATTGTTTTATTTGAGGAAGTTCAAACTATTATAAACTCATACCAAAAAATGATTCACGCAAGAGGTCTATTAGCGATCGAATCGCTTATATGAGCCTGTAATCCATCTTCTCCATCAAAAGTATGGGAAATTGCAAAGTTCTGGGGGATCGAGACGCATCACAAACCAGCCTAATGTAAATGGTTAAGCAGTATAACTCTCATTTAGACTGACAGCAACAGTCTAATACCCCCATTTTGGGGAGTTAGATGTACATTTGTCCGCCTAATACTGGAAAAATGGGTGATTATATGGACATTTGTCCGCTTAACACCCCTTATTTAGGTGTTTAGACTGAATTAATTCAGTCTAAGCACCAGCCCTTTCAAGGTGTACTGCCAAAGATCTTTATAATTGCCTGAAATCATTACCCAACATGGCTTTCAATCATACTTGCTTATCCTCGCAGGTAGGTCAAGCGTAGTGAAATCGATGGAAATCGAGGGGAGATCGCTCAATTTGAGGGCATTTTACATATTCTTGTCCGCAGTTTTCATCAATTTCTATCAGAATGCCTCCAAATGGTAGATGGTAATTTCTCCTGCTCAAAAGGTTAAAATCTTCATTTACCAGAGGTTTCATAGATTATTAAAAGTAGCTCAATTGACCTTGAAAGGGCTGGTCTAAACACCCTAGAGATTAGTCGTTCGCGTAGCGTTCTGTAGGAAATCGGATTTGACACTATTTGTAACAAGCGTTAATCCAGACTAGATACAGAGGTAGACAATCGCCTACAAATATCTCAAATGGGTTCTATAGAGTGTACTTTCGATCGACTTCGGATTCTAACTTAAGTTATAGCCAACCTTCTCCTCCGCGATGGAATGGTTACTCTATCAATTTGTACTGCAAAAATTTCAACTTGCTATAGACGACAGCTTCAAGGCGATCGCCTATATTAAATTTATGCAAGTAGAGATGCAGCGATCTGTAGTCAACTTAGAACAGAGCCTAGACTCTCTTCCCATTTTCCACAATATTTTCCTCATCTGGAGGCTTCTTATGGTAGTTTCTGCTCAAGGTACTTCCGTTGACATTATTTGGCCCAGTTTGCCGCTTGCCGCCTGGCAGGATACCTACGCAACTCTCCATCTGTGGACACAAATCATTGGCAAAATTCGATTGGCACTAGCGCCTAAACTCAATCACTGGTGGCAGTCTACCTTTTATGTAACACCGCGTGGACTAACAACCGCTTCAATCCCTTACGAAACTCGCAGCTTTCAAATCAGTTTTGATTTTATCGAACATCAATTACAAATCGATACCAGTGATGGCATGACTCAGCAAATCCCACTGGTGCCTCGCTCCGTTGCCGATTTTTATCAGACTGTCATGGCCGCACTGAGTGAAATGGGCATCGAAGTCCGAATCTGGACGATGCCGCAGGAAATAGCAGAACCGCTCCCATTCGCCCAAGACGACCGACACGCCGCTTACGCTCGGGACTATGCACAACGATTTTGGCGAATTCTCGTGCAAGTCGATCGGGTCATGAACCTGTTCCGTTCCCGGTTTATTGGTAAATCCAGTCCTGTGCATTTCTTCTGGGGAAGTTTCGATCTCGCTGTGACTCGGTTTTCTGGTCGTCGTGCGCCAGAGCATCCAGGGGGAGTACCCAATATGGCAGATTGGGTCACACGGGAAGCCTACTCGCACGAAGTCAGTAGCTGTGGCTTTTGGCCAGGGGGTGGGTCAGTTGTAGACCCTGTTTTTTATGCGTATGCTTACCCTGCGCCGGAGGGGTTTCAGGATTACTCGATCGCACCCAAGGAAGCGTTTTACAGCTCAGAGATGCAAGAGTTTGTCCTGCCTTATGAAGCCGTTAGGCAGGCTAGCGACCCAGATGCGATGATTCTTGCTTTTTTTCAAAGCACCTATGGAGCAGCGGCAATTTTAGGACATTGGGATCGAGATGCACTGGAGCATACCTCACGTCTACAGGGGTAGCCAATGCTTGAATTTCTGAAGCAGGAATTTACGTTGATTGGCTACGGATTGTTGCGGTCGCGCAGCGTGTTTGTAGCACGTATCGCCTTTTCCAACCAGTCTAAATAAGTCTGTTCCCGTTGCTTCACTAAGTCCAAAACCAGTCGATGCAGTTCTTGTTCACGCGATGCAGTCGGATTACCCAAAGATAGAGCCTCGATCGCCTCACACTGGGCTAGCTTTTCTTGCCGTGCTTCCCGTTCCTGCTCTAGCAGATACGCGATCGCCTCGTTAGGCAACTGAGCCGCAAAATAGAGTTGCACCAGCAGCGGCTCTCGCAACACGGGCAACGGATGATGCGTCTGAAGCCAGTGGGTTAACTCTGCTTCACCTGCTTCGGTAATCCGGTAAACCTTGCGGTTGGGGCGATCGTGCTGGATCTCAACAGTACAGGTAATCCACGCCTGTGACTCCAGTTTGTCTAAAGTCCGATAAATCTGTGCCTGATCTGCTGGCCACAGATGGGAAATGCAATCGTCAAAACACTTGGTTTTGAGGTTGTAGCCTGTCCGCTCCTGTTGTTGGAGCAGACCCAGAATCACATGGGCAAGAGACATAGGCGGTTTACCGAACGAATAGGGAGGACAAACCCAACCCATAGAATTTATATCCTTCTATGCTCATATATGACTAATCATATATGAGACAAGTTTTATAAACTGTTTGCCTGGAGGCAACTGTATGACAACTCAAACTCAAACACTCCGAACCGTTGCTGGAATCATTAATAGTGTAGAAACGCTTGAAGGAGGGGGCTTCCTGGTGCGTCGTCCCTTTCCCAAGAGTAGCTTTTCCGAGTTTGACCCCTTTCTCCTCCTCGATGAATTGGGTCCCGTGAATCAGAAGCCCGGTCAAGCAAAGGGCGCACCGGATCATCCCCATCGTGGTTTTGAAATCGTCAGCTACGTCCTGGATGGACGGCTGGAACACAAGGACTCGGTCGGTCATGCTGGACTGCTCAATCCCGGTGATGCCCAGTGGATGACCGCTGGGGCAGGCGTAGTGCATTCCGAAATGCCAGAAGCTGAGTTTACTCGCACGGGTGGGCGACTGCACGGCATTCAACTGTGGGTTAACTTGCCGCAGCGGGACAAGATGATTGCTCCTCGCTATCAGGAAATTCCATCAGCACAGATTCCGGTGGCTCAGACCAAAGACGGGACTGTGACAGTGCGCGTGATTGCGGGAGCAGCGTTGGGGGCGAAAGCGGTGATTGAAACCCGCACCCCGATTATCTACCTGCACTTCACGCTCCAACCGGGAGCAAGCATTGTTCAATCGGTACCGAAAGAGTACAACGCCTTTGCCTATATTCTCGATGGGTCTGGTTTGTTTGGCACTGAGCAGGAACGGGGTGAGGATGGGCAAATGGTGATGTTTGCACCGGATGGTGAGGAAGTGGCGATCGCCAATCCTGCGGATGCCACCCAACCCCTTGATCTACTGCTGATTGCTGGAGTGCCGCTAAATGAACCTGTGGTGCGCTATGGGCCTTTTGTGATGAACACTGAAGCCGAAATACAGCAAGCGATCGACGATTACCGAAATGGAAGGATGGGACACATTCATGCTTAACATGCTTCAACACTGCATTACCCAACATCAACGGCTGACCGATATACGCATCAAGTTATTGCATTTGCATAAACTGTTGTTGGATACAGAGCGTATTCGTTACGAACAGGTGCGCGGACAGGTCTCTAACGGTGAATTGCTGCAACTGGTGATCAATCACGATCAATTTGCCTGGTTGCATCACCTCTCAGAATTGATTGTGCAAATTGATGAGTTAATCCACTCTGATGAGCCTATCACCTCCGAGGCAGTTCCTTTGGAGTTGCGCGAAGCGCTAATCGCTGCTCTCATTGCTGATGTTCAGATTCTACTCACACCTGATGAAGCTGGAAATGACTTTGCTGTGAGGTATAATGCGGCGCTTCAACGCAACCCCGATGTGGTGTTAGCTCATGCTGATTTGGTCACACTGCTAGCGACTAAAAGCAACTAAAGTTCAACTATAAATTGAGCAGTTCGTCCAGATTCAATTGAGTCTGGATGAACTGCTTTTATGCATTGTATTTACCGAATCGTAAGCATTCGCGGCATGTTCAGGTATTTATTGGTTTCCCCGATTCTAACTTAAGTTATAGTTAGCCTTCTACTTCGCGATCGCATAGTTACTCTATCAATTTGCACTGTAAAAGAGTTAACTCGCTATAGACGACGGTTGGAAAGCGATTTCCTATATTAAGTGTATGCAAACAGAGATGCAGTCAATGGACTGAGCAAGTGAATTGGAGCAGAAATGGCAACCCTGTATCGTTGGTTCGAGAACGTGGGTTACGCAGCGAACTTTGCCTAATTTCAGCGCCTATTTCCTAGCCTCACCCATCTTGAATCTTATTTGCAGGATCACGATCAGGCAAATCATGCTTCTTGAGAGCCGTAAACCTGATCGGATTTTCAACCCTAACACAGTGGAGATAAATCTATGACTTCTACCCCCGCAGCCACAGCCACAGCCACAGACCCAATGCTACGCCAAGGCGATTCTGGTGCTGCTGTCACTGAGCTACAACAATTGCTGAATGCGAAGGGAGCAAACATTGCAGTTGATGGAGACTTTGGCGAGGCGACTCGCGCCGCAGTGATTAAATTCCAGCAGCAGAATCGCATTGCTGTAGATGGCATCGTTGGCCCTCAAACTTGGCAAGCTCTTCGTCGAGGTGCGCCCATTCGACTGACTGATGCAGCCAATTACTACGAGCCATCGAACTACCCCTATCAAAAAACGGCATTTGAATGGTTGCAATCGCAACTCTCTGGTTCAGTGCTAGGGGAATTTGCTCGTCGCTGGCGAAACCTAGGCTAACGCAGCAACCCCCGTTCTCAAAGTTATTCAGCCCACGTTCAAATTGTTGACGCTGGGAATGCCTTAAATCATCAGGTTTTTCCCAGCTTTTATTGCCAGGTTCCATGTTTGATGCAGATATAGAGAAATGAACGACGATCGTAGCCACAGTTCCTTACTTGTACCCCCGTCAACTCAAGATTGGATGCAAGGTGTGCTGAGCGCCAAGGTCGTGCTGGTG
Organism: Phormidesmis sp. 146-20; assembly: GCF_052939475.1. Classification (NCBI taxonomy): domain Bacteria; kingdom Bacillati; phylum Cyanobacteriota; class Cyanophyceae; order Leptolyngbyales; family Leptolyngbyaceae; genus Phormidesmis; species Phormidesmis sp. 146-20. Next base: position 20,207 of record NZ_JBJPHT010000063.1, on the reverse strand, counting down.
ATGTATGGAGATTATCAAGACTCCAAAAGTGCAGAGGTTTACAAGCTGATTCAAGGGATCAAACGAGAGCTTAGTGCTTCTTTTGAAGAAGATTATTTATGCTTTATCTTCCGTCACTTTCCGCAAATACAGATTCATCCTCATGCTCAACGGGCAGCCCAAGCAGCCATTGCCGCCGCCGCCCAGGGACAGTTTTGGTCAATGCACGATACTTTATTTGCTCATCAACAAAATTTGAAGAATGGTTATCTTATCGAGTACGCCAACGATTTAGGGCTTGATATCCCTCGATTTCTGAAAGACTTGTCTCAACAAGTGCATGTCGATCGCATCAATGAAGATATCGAAAGTGGATTGCACAGTGGAGTAACGGCTGCTCCAGCTCTCTTCATCAATAACATTCGATATGCTGGACGCTGGAAAATGACAGAGTTGATGGCAGCCATGATTGCTGCAAGTTACTAAGCTCTATTCATATCTGACTTGTTAGTGCTAGCAACCGATCGAATGCGCGATCGCTAGCTTTTGCTTGTTTTGTTGAACAAATTACCAATTTTTGAACCATGCTAGCAACGACAATACCAACCCTTGAATTCAAGCACAAAGGCTTAACGTGTACTCAATTGCAACAAGTACTCGACTATATTCAGACTCACCTCGATCGAGACTTGTCACTGGTCGAACTTGCAGAAGTGATCAACATTAGCCCGACCTATTTTGCGAGTTTGTTCAAACAAGCGATCGAGATTTCACCCCATCAGTATGTGATTCAACAGCGGGTGGAACAGGCGAAATTGATGCTGTCGAAAACGGATTTGGCGATCGTAGACATCGCTCTACAAGTTGGCTTCTCCAGTCAAAGCCATCTAACTCAACAGTTTAAGCGCATTACTGGAATGACTCCAAAACAGGTTCGCTAACACGATAAGAATCATTCATAGCGACAAACAGGAGAATGATGATGAAATCGACCACAACACGACGATCAATTTCCAGAATTACCGCAATACTGACTAAAACTACTCTGTCAATCGCCGTCATAACGGGAATATCTGGGATTTTGCGAATGCATCCGGCGATCGCCACTCCTCCACCTCAGCCCTCTCCCATGCTGGTCGCTACTGCCTACACGGATATCACATTGCCAACTTTGAGACGGGGCGATCGCGGCAGAAATGTGCAAATGTTGCAGCAAATTCTCTTAGATAATGGTTCCTTGGGTGCCGCCGGAGTCAGGTTGGGAAATCCGCGTGGTGTCGCTATCGATGGCGTATTTGGCGCGGTTACAGAGTCTGCGGTGAGAGATTTACAGCGATACTACGAGATTCCTGTCACCGGACAAGTCAACCCCGTAACTTGGGAAGTGCTGGATATGGAGGCGAATCCCTATCGATCGCCGCTCCCCTGGAAGTCCTATTAATCATTCAGAAAAACTTCCGAAAAAGCTCATGAGGAAACTTCTAATGAACAAGATTCTGTCCAGACTTCAACAATCTCCGCGAGTCATCTCAGCAACAATCCTAGTCAGCCTATTGTTGCTGTTCAGTTTTCCATCCCTGGCTCAAATTAGTCCACAAGTGATTCCCAGAATTGAAATGATTGAAAGTTCTGAAGGAATTCCACCCGCCTACCGTTTAGTCATTAGCCGACCTCAGGACATTGTGTATGCTTTCTGCCCGACGAACTTCGAGCCTGAGTTGAATTATCTGCGAAATGTCAAAGCCATTCAGTGTAAGCGTTCTCCCAGGTAACTAGCGGTCAGATCCAAGCACTACATCCACGCACGAGTCAAGGAGACAAAGATGAAGTTTAAAGCAATCAAAGGACATCAGGGAATCGGAACGGAAGTGAAAGACGCGACTTACGTGGAAGCTGCCCGGTGGGGTAAGTATCGGTGGTGGCGGTATCTTCTAGGATTAGTCGTCATCCTCTTTGTGGGGCTGGTGGTCAGCGGCATCGCCGTCCCGCGCGTCGCGTTCTTGCTCGGCGGTCAGGAAGGGCTTGCGGCGGTCAATCGGCTGGATTACGCCGCGCTCGGTCCCGTAGGGGGCTTCGTTGCGGTCATGGCGAGTTTTCCGTTCTTCCTCGCGGGAATTCTCATTGCCGTCTCCCTCATCCACCAGCGTCATCCCCGGACGCTCGTCACGGCGCGGGAGCGGATAAGCTGGCGGCGTGTCGGTCATGGGTTTGTAGCGTGGTTCGTGCTATCCTGCCTGATCGGTGGGCTGGGACAATACTTCTTCTATCCCGACACCTTTTCCTTCAACTCCAACCTCACAACGTTCGCGCTCTTCGTCCCGATCGCACTAATCTTCACCGCAATCCAGACCACCACCGAGGAGCTTTTCTTTCGCGGATACGTTGTGCAAGGCGCGAGCATGATCTCGACCAACCGCGTTTTTCTGGCGCTCGTGGCGGCCGTGGTATTCACCCTGCCGCACCTCTTAAACCCGGAGGTGAGCGCAGGCGGCTGGCTCACGGTCTTTTCCAACTACTTCCTCGTTCCGGGTCTGTTGTGGACCGTCGTCTCGTTAATTGACGGAACCACCGAACTCGCCATCGGCGCACACTTCGCGAACAACATCGTCGGCATACTCCTGATCAACACAACTGGAAGTGCCGTGATCGCACCGGCTCTGTTCACAATCAGCAAATTCCATGCGACCTACGGGGCGCTATCAGTGCTGGTTGCAATCCCCGTGTTCCTGGCGATCGCTTACAAGGTGTTCAAACGCGATAAGGCATCCGAACCCGTTTCCCAAAGCGATCGGATTGGTCGTCGGTGATCTCATCAGTTCGTAAAACCACAAGCAAATTTACCAAAAGACTTCATCATCATGTCTAAAGTTACTTCTAACCATCTACAGGAGCCAGGAAAGACCACCGCCGCAACAAACACAGTCTCCCGTCCGGGCTGGCTCGAAATCGTTGTCGGTCTCGTCGTTTACGCGATCGTTGCGTTCGTCGGTGTCTCGCAACTTAAGCGAATTGGTCTCGACCCCGCAGTCTACGGTCTGATCTTGACTTCATGGACGGGTGTCGCCACCCTAATTGCGTTTGCTGTGGCTGCGCGGCTGCGGATTCCTTCCCTGAGCGCCTTCGGTGTGCGCCGCACCTCTGTTCGCTGGCTCCTGATCGGGGGCGGAGTCGGAGTGGTCGCCTTCGTGCTCAGGGGTTTGGCAGTCTTAGCTTGGATTCGGATCACTGGGGACACGAACAATATCCAGGATGTTTACGGAGATGGCAGTCGAGGCGGGTTGCTGTCTCTGGTTTTAAGCACGGTGTTCATCGCGGTCTTCTCACCCCTCGGCGAGGAACTGCTCTATCGCGGCATCATCACCAACGCGCTGCTGCGCTACGGACCGTTCGTTGGGGTCGTGGGCAGCACTGTGATCTTCGCCCTTATGCATGGGATCAACACCACCTTCCCCGCAGCAGTGGTAGCGGGTCTCGCCACCGCCGAGGTCTTCCGCCGCAGTGGATCGATCTGGTCCGGTCTCGTCGTCCACGTCGTTCTCAACCTGCCCTCGTTTCTAATCATGGTGTTCACCAGCACAGGCTGACCTGGCACCGCCTCAAGTCAATCAGATCTTGCAAGCTGCCTCAGCAGTGCGAGATAGAGTCAAACGTACTAAACAAAGGAACATAATGAATCAGCCCGAATTTTTTGTCACCCCCGGCTATGGGGAACGCCTGAATGAATTGCATTACTCGCAAGCGGTAAAAATTGGCGATCGAGTGGAGACATCAGGTCAAGGCGGGGTGGATGACAATCTGCAAATTCCCGAATCGCTTGCGGATGAGATTGCTCAGGCGTTTCGGAACGTAGAACGAACCTTGGCGACTGCTGGTGCGGGTTGGGAGCATGTTGTCCACATCAATTCTTACCATGTTGGCGGGTTTCCCCCAGAGGTTAACGATGTGATGGTCAAGCTATTTCGTCATTACATGCCCAACCATGCCCCCATTTGGACAGAGGTAGGAGTTGCAGTTCTTGCACTGCCAACGATGCGGATTGAAATCCGCGTTACTGCAATTATTCCGTGAGTTTTGCATAAGCGGCAACAGGGTCATTCGGCAACTACGCTGACGAGAAGGCCGCGGCGATCGGAAAACCGCTCCATTAAAGCATTCACTTGAACAGAGGAGAGATGCAAATGTTAGGCAAAAATAAAGCAATCTTAGAAGAGGCAAACGCGGCGATCGCTGAAGGCAGCAATGAAGGATTTTTGTCATTCTGCGCCGACGATGTGGAATGGATATTCGTAGGCGACAAAACCCTTAAAGGGAAAGAAGCCGTTCGCCAATGGATGGCGACGACATACGTAGAGCCGCCAAAGTTTATGGTTGCCAACTTAATCGCTGAGGGTGATTTTGTTACGGCACTCGGCGACATCACAGGCGACATTACAATGAAGGACGAGGACAGGAAGGCGGCTCATTACTCGTACTGCGACATCTGGCGCTTTCGCGGCAGCAAGATTGTCGAATTAAGGGCTTTCGTTATCAAAACCGAGGTCAAGGATGAAATCAGTAGCGCGGCGTAGCAAACTCGATTGCGCCTTCAACAATGCTTGATCAACTCTCTTTTCAAATCATTGCACGAACAATCAATTGAGCACTTTGACAAAATCATGTCAGTTAACGTGCGCGGACTGTTCTTGTAAATGAAATATGAATTCAACAAATGATAGTCAACTCTACAGTTTTAAGGTGGTGAATAAAATGATTCAGTGCAAAGATTTTGCGCCTCGAATTACTGAACGCGGACCCTTCGGCGGAGCTTCCGATTATGAATCCTTCTTTGAGGTTGTGAGTGCTGTCAATCAGTGGATCGAAAGTACAACGATACAGGTGATCAATGTTGAAACCGTTGTTTTACGCGATCGCATCGAAGGCACAAGTGATGGGGTCTACGGAGTGACGACCAGCAATGGTTTCTACCCAGTGATGATCAGTCAAGGCATTACAATCAACTGCTTTCAATGTGTGCGCGTCTGGTACAGAGAATAAGCTTCATCGGAAATAGTAGGAGTGAACTTTAGACTTGCGTTTTCGGGTTCTCGTCAAACTAAGCGAATCTCAAATGAAACGATTTACCTTGTTTACTTTCCTGTATCTCGCGCTGGGAGTTTGTCTGAGCGCGAACACTGCGTGAAGCGAAGCTACCGCGCTTGGATACCCAAACTTGTCTTTGAGTCTTCAAACCAGCTTGTTCATCAATGCGGGAGCATCCTACCTCGTTTGTCTCCTCAGTACCTTCCCATTTTGGCCGGAGACGACGATCCGTTTCTATCGCAACCGCAATTCAGCGGTCATTCTACCCTGGTTGGTGATTGGGGTGAACATTGTTTATTCAGAGTCAGAACTGGACGATGGAAGCCATTCTACGAGCGTTTTCGAGGCTATTAGTGGTCTTAGTGTTTGCAGAAATCATTGTGATTACATGGCGAGTGAATTCTGAACATTCATAGCTAAATCGGATGATACTGAAACGAACTTGCTCTTCACCATAAGAATCTGGAAGAAATCAAGCATTGGAACTCAGTACACTTCAGATCAACACAACGCGATCGACTCTCCCTTCAAACGACTGTACGAACAATCGATCGCGCACATTGACCTAGCTTTACTGCAACTGAAATGAACGATCGCCCATGAGGACTTTTCAACACAGAGGAATGAATATGAAGACTTGGATTTCGATGCTGCTAATTTTAGCAAGCGTGAGCTTGTTCGGGTGCGACGATCGGCGATCGAAAGAACAATTGAATAGCACAATGAACAGTTGGATGGGTCGAGATATCAATGAGTTTGTTCGCAAATATGGTACACCCACGACAACGCTCACGTTACCCAATGGGAACACCATCTATTCCTACAAAACGGATCGAGAACAGTCGTTTCAGCAGCCGATCTCTGTGAATGAGTCTCGGAACCGTCGAGGCGAGAGAAGTACGGTGATTACCGGAGGCAACACGATTGTCGATCGTGATTTCTGTGAGATTGATGTCGAGTTCGATCGCTCTAGAGAAATTCGATCCTGGCGCTATGAGGGTGATTCTCCCAAACATTGCAAAATCAAAAATCTGCCAAAACCGCTCCAGAAGCAACTACAACAAGACGGCATTCTTCCGTAGGTCACTATGTTCAACACTGCAAAATCACGACGAGAAGGACTGAAATTCAACCGCTTTGGATTTCGACTCCCATTGCAAAAGAGACCGCTGCGCCGTGCAGCCCTTTTCGCTCTCGCGCTACTCTTTACCACCCATTTCGCCTCCGCTTGCACGGAGTCCACAGCAATGATGCCTACTACAATCACCTATCCTGAAACCAAGCGAGTTGATGTTGTCGAAAAGCTTTTTGGACAGACGATCGCTGACCCCTATCGCTGGCTAGAAAACGATGTCCGCAACGATAAGGAAGTCGCTGCCTGGGTCGAATCGCAGAACAAAGTCACCAACGATTATCTCGATAAGCTACCGGGTCGAGATATCTTCAAGGATCGACTGAAGCAGTTGTACAACTGTGAGCGGTTCTCTATTCCGGTCAAAAAGGGTGGACAGTATTTCTACCTCCATAATTCCGGACTTCAGAGCCAACAGGTTCTCTATGTCCGCGACAGCGTGGATGGCGCAGGGCGCGTCCTGATCGATCCCAATACCTGGGCAAAGGATGGGGCGATCGCACTTGCCGAGTGGTCAGCTTCCGACGACGGTAAGCGCGTGGCTTATGCGGTGCAGGATGGCGGCACGGACTGGCGCACGATTCGGGTGCTGGACGTAAACACGGGCAAAGTACTCAACGATGAGGTGAAATGGGCGAGATTCACCAACATCGCATGGACGAAGGATGGGTCTGGCTTTTTCTACACCCGTTACCCTGAACCGAAACAGGGCAGTGAATCCCAAGCGAGCGTCGCCAACCATGCTGTCTATTTTCATGCGATCGACACCCCCCAGGCACAAGATCGACTGGTCTATACAAACCCGGATCAGCCGAATATGCTGCATTCCTTGAGCATCACCGAAGACGGGCGTTACGTCGCGATCGTTTCCACGCCCGTTTCGATCGGCAACACCCTGACCGTGGTGGATCTCCAGAGTACTGATTGGAAGCCTCGCAAGCTGGTCGATAATCTCGATCATTCATGGCTAATTGCTGGCAATGTAGGGACAAAGTTCTTCCTCATGACCACTCAGGACGCGCCGCGCTCCAAGGTGGTGATGATGGACATCGCTGCCGCCGCTCCAGTGATCAAGGATGTGGTGCCGGAGCAGGATTCGGTTCTGCTCAATGCGTCGCTGGTCGGCGGACGGTTACTGATCTCGTATCTGGCTGACGTGAAGACGGAGGTTCGGCGCTATACGCTCGATGGCAAGGCTGACGGGGTGGTGAAACTGCCGGGTATCGGCACCGCTGGCGGTTTTAAGGGCGACCAGAGCGATCCAGAAACCTTCTTCGTCTTCACCAGCTTCAACACTCCGGGCGTGATCTATCGATACGATGTCGCCAGCAACACGGCGCGGGTGTGGGCACAACCCAAGGTAGCGATCGATCTCAACCGGATCGCGATCGAACAGCGGTTCTACACCTCGAAGGATGGCACCCGTGTCCCGATGTTCATTGTTCGGCGCAAGGATGTTACCAGTTCGGCACCGACCATACTCTATGCCTATGGAGGCTATGGAATCCCCCTGGTTCCCGCTTTCTCGCCGGATCTTCTGGGGTGGGTCGAACAGGGCGGGGTGTATGCTGTTGCTAACATTCGCGGTGGCTCCGAATATGGCAAGGCATGGCACGAAGCGGGTCGTCGTCAGAACAAGCAGAACGTCTTCGACGATTTCATCGCAGCGGGCGAGTATCTGAAGGCGCAGAGCATCACGCCCCACAACGGCTTGGCGATTCAGGGCGGATCGAATGGCGGACTCCTGATTGGCGCAGTGGTCAATCAGCGACCGGATCTGTTTGCCGCCGCACTGCCCCAGGTCGGTGTCATGGACATGCTCCGCTTCGACCAGTTCACGAGCGGGAAAACGTGGGTAGACGAGTTTGGGTCTCCAGCACAGGAAGCGGATTTCCGTAACCTCTTGAACTATTCGCCTTATCACAACATCCAGTCTGGCAAGGACTATCCCGCGATCCTTGCCACCACTGCCGACACGGACGATCGCGTGGTGCCGGGACACACCTTCAAATACGTCGCCGCGCTTCAGGCAGCGGAGATTGGAGACAAGCCCCACCTTGCCCGCATTGAGACGCGCGCAGGACATGGAGCAGGCAAGCCCATCGACAAGATTATCGAGGAAACGGCAGATATGTGGGCTTTTGCGGCTCACTGGACGGGGTTGAATGTCGGGGCTGGGAAATAAACGGGCATGAAGTAACGCAGAAGATCAACCTGCGGTCTGAAAATCGATTTCGTGTCTACCCAGTATTCTGATGTCTCTGGAGATTGAATCAATGGCAGTTTTGAAACAGTTTGGGATTCTATTTGTGTTGGGCATTGCGGGGATTGCGATGTTTACGATTACGTCGGTTCCATTAGTTGAGCAACAGTTGGCAAAACTGTCTCCAGAAAGACTGGCAAAAGTTCCGCCACTGTGGGTTTTAATGCTGCTGCAAGCACTACAGCCTACAGTTCTACTGGTAATCAGCATTCTGATCGGAATTGGTTGTGCCTATCGTGTTGGATTACGCTCCCGTTTGATTGATCATTGGGTGTTTCACACCGCTAAGTCTCCATCTTTTGCCGTTGAGATGAAACGGGGCTTGGGTGTGGGTGCAGCGACAACGATCACTCTCCTGTTGCTCGATCAGTTCATGAAACCTGCTCTACCTGAAGCGCTACAGGCATCCCATCACACAGAGCCGAATTGGCTAAGTTCGCTTACAGCAATGCTTTATGGCGGCATCACTGAGGAAATTCTGATGCGCTGGGGCTTAATGTCGCTGCTTGTTTGGATAGCGTGGAAGGTGTTAAAACAGGGCATTACGTTGCCAAGCCAAGGAATATATCAAGGTGCGATCGTTCTAGCCGCGTTGGTATTTGGACTTTTACACCTGCCCGCAACTGCCGCGATAGTTCCACTCACTCCGCTTGTGATTATCCGAGCGATATTACTTAATGGGATTGCTGGCATTGCTTTTGGTTGGCTCTTTTGGCAATACTCGCTTGAGGCTGCGATGTTATCCCACGTCAGCTTTCATGCCTTTTCCTTTGCTCTCAGTTTTTTGCTGGCAAGATTTGTCTAAGCTTTTCTCTAAAGCGATTTCATCAGCAAACTCGATTGTGCCTTTAACAGTGCTGGAATCGATCTTGTTGTTACACCACTGCATGAACAAGCGATCGAGGACTTTGACAAGATTATGTCGATCAATACCATAAGAATCTGGAAGAAATCAAGCATTGGAACTTAGTACGCTTCAGATCAATGCAACGAAATTAACACTAGGAGAAGCACAATGATCCTTCAGAATAAGGTGGCGTTAGTCACTGGCGGAACTTCAGGAATTGGTCGTGCAACGGCGATCGCTTATGCCCAACAACAAGCAAAGGTGGTGGTGGTGGGTCGCCGAATTGATGAAGGTGAAGAAACGGTTCGATTGATTCAGGAAGCTGGCGGAGAGGCGATTTTTGTGCAAGCAGATGTCACAAAAAAGCCGATGTTGAAGCAATGGTTGATAAAGCAGTTGGCGTTTTTGGTCGGTTAGATATTGCCTTTAATAATGCCGGAACGGTCGGCGAAAACCCCTCATTGATTGAGCAAACAGAAGCGGAATACGATCGCATCATGAACGTCAATGTCAAAGGCATTTGGTTGTCGATGAAATATGAAATCGCTCAGATGTTGAAACAGGGAAGTGGTTCCATCGTCAATACGGCATCTGGGAATGGAGTCGTTGCACTTCCTACCGTACCCCTCTACACCGCGAGTAAACATGCGGTGGTAGGTTTAACAAAAGCTGCTGCACTCCAATATGCCAAAGCGGGGATTCGCATCAATGTCGTTGCACCAGCGGCAATCGAAACAGATATGTTTGAAGCAGCTACAGGTGGACAGGATGAAGCCAAAGCTTACATAGCAGGACTTCACCCGATCGGACGAATTGGAACACCGCTTGAAGTTGCAAATGCAGTTCTGTTTTTATCATCTGACCTGGCATCGTTCATAACAGGTGAAACGTTGATGGTAGATGGTGGGTATGTAGCGCAGTAGTCGATCGGCAGTGCGAAATGTTTGATACAGCACTTCAAGCGACTTACTAAAGTAACACTGAAATCGGTTTGCTAATTCCATCGGAAACTCCATAGGAATCTGCAAGAAGTTGAGTGTTGGAACTGACTACACTCACCTGAACTAAGACAAAGAAAACTTAAGAGGTGATGATGATGTCCAAAGTGCCTTCTAACTCCCCACAGGGACAGGGAAAGACCTTCGCCGCTGTTTCAAAGCGGTCCTCACCCAACAAGACCTCCCGTCCGGGCTGGCTCGAGATCGTTGTGGGTCTTGTCGTCTTTGGCGCTGTCGCACGTGGGGGTGTGTTGCTGTCCGGGCAGCTCGGTCTCAATCCCGTCGTCTACGGACTAGCCCTCGCCGCGCTATCTGTTATCGCCCCCTTTGCTGGGTTTGCGGCAGCCGTGCTGCTGCGGATTCGCTCCCTGCATGCCTTTGGCGTGCGCCGCGTCTCTTGGCGTTGGCTGCTGATCGGGGTCGGAGCAGGGGTGGTCGCTTTCGTGGTCAAGGGTTTTGCGGTCATGGCCTACACTGCCCTCACCGGGGATAGCTCCACCCCTCAGGAGGTGTTCGGTGACGGTGGCAGCGGCGGGGTGCTGTCCCTGATCCTATCCACGCTGTTTATCGGTCTGCTCGTACCGCTCGTTGAGGAACTGCTCTTCCGAGGTGTTATCACCAACGCGCTGCTGCGCTACGGCCCGTTCATTGGCGTTGTGGGCAGCACCCTAATCTTCGCCCTCGCTCACGGCATCAACACCGTCTTCCCAGTGGCTTTGGTATTTGGTCTCATCAGCGCTGAAATGTTCCGCCGCAGCGGATCGGTCTGGACTGGTGTGATCGCCCACATTGTCAACAACCTGCCCACGGTCTTTGTGTTGGTGCTCCTCAGAGCGGGCTGAACAATCACCATCACTCGAAAGGGTTGTCTTTCCAATGGCTCGCTTGTTTTCAAACCATCCGCCCGATCCCGATGGACGCACATACAACGTAGAGCCACCAACTCACGCTGAGAGGCAAACCATGATTGCTACGACTTATATCCGAATCTCTCTACTAACTGGAGCCGTGATGCTGCTGGCCATTAGTGCTAAACGCACAATTAAAGGAAAAAGAAATGGCTGAAACATTTGGTGCAAAATCGACCGACGACGAGGTGCTTTCCGGCGTCGATCTCAAGGGAAAGCGATTTCTGATTACGGGTGTATCGTCGGGCATTGGGCTTGAAACCGCCCGTTCACTGGTCGCTCACGGCGCGAGCGTCGTCGGCGCGGTCAGGAACCTCGCTAAAGCTGAGCCAGCCACTGCATCGGTTCGTGATGCCGCCCTGCGACGCGGCAGCCTGGAGTTGATCAATCTCGATCTGGCATCCTTGCAAAGCATTCGTGCCTGTGCGGATAAACTGTTGGCTGACGGACAGCCGTTCGATGCCATCATCGCCAATGCTGGTGTCATGGCAACTCCGTTCGGTCGGACGATCGACGGCTTTGAAGCTCAATTTGGAACCAATCATCTTGGTCATTTCGCCCTGATCAATCAGATCGAGCCGCTGCTTGCCGATAATGGACGACTGGTAGTCCTGTCGTCGCTCGCGCATCGGGGTGCCGATATCGATTTGGACGATCCGAATTTCGAGCAGCAGGCGTACGATTCATGGGTCGCTTATAGCCGATCGAAAACTGCCAATTCACTGTTCGCTGTGGAGTTTGACATGCGGCATCGCGATCGCGGCATTCGGGCTGCTTCGGTGATGCCCGGAAACAGTCTCACGGGCTTACCCCGCCATTTCTCGTCGGAGGATTTGCAGAGACTTTTGCAGACTGTTGACGCAGCACGCACCGAAGCGGGTCTGCCGTCAAAAGAGTTGAAAGAAATTCCGCAGGCAGCCGCAACGTCAGTCTGGGCAGCAGTCGTGGCGAATAAAGATGAGATCGGCGGACACTATCTCGAAGATTGCGCGATCGCACCGATTGATGACACGCCCAACCCGTTTGCCGATGGTGTCAGGTCGTATGCGCTCGACGCGAACAAAGCCAAGCAGCTTTGGGCGAAAAGCGAGGAATTGATCAGCGCTGCGTCTTGAAGGTTATCGCGCACACCTAAACGCAATAATCCATTCCACTTTCGGACTTGGATGAACACAAGAATGCCTGATTGACGTATAAGCGTTGATCACCATGACTTACGTTTCCCGTAAACTCAACCAGGAAAACACCATGTCACAAAAACTCTCAGGAAAAGTTGCGCTTGTCACTGGCGGCACTAGCGGCATCGGTCTTGCTACTGCCAAGCGATTTGTCGCCGAAGGTGCCTATGTCTTTATCACGGGTCGTCGTCAGACTGAACTTGATGCGGCTGTAAACGAGATCGGTAAAAACGTGATGGGCATTCAGAGCGATGTCTCAAATCTGGCAGACCTCGATCGGCTTTATGCCACGATCGAGCAAGAGCAAGGCCACTTGGATGTGATCTTTGCGAATGCTGGTGGTGGCGAACTTGTCCCACTGGGTTCAATTACCGAAGAACACTTTGACAAAACCTTCAACACCAATGTCAAAGGTCTACTGTTCACCGTGCAGAAGGCACTGCCGCTGATGCCAGAGGGCGCTTCCATCATCCTAAATGCCTCAATTAATTCCATCAAGGGTATCCCAGCCTTCAGCGTGTATGGTGCCACCAAAGCTGCCGTGCGATCGTTTGCCCGCACCTGGACACTCGACCTCAAAGACCGCCAGATTCGAGTGAATGCGGTCAGCCCTGGTTTCATTCCGACTCCCGCTTACGATCTTCTCTGGGGACTCAATGGAGAGCAGTTGAAAGAATTTGTGGCGAGCCAAGCTAACAATATTCCATTGGGACGAGCTGGCACACCCGACGAGATCGCCAAAGCCGTTGTCTTTCTGGCTTCAGATGACAGCAGCTTTGTAAACGGCATTGAGCTATTCGTCGATGGTGGCATGGCACAAATCTAAGAAGATGCTGTGTTCACACCAGCAACAATGCAGCAGACGGTTTAAAGCCGCTAGCGCTGCGTCCGAGTTTCTTTGTCGCCGCTGATTTGAGCCATTGGGCGTTTTGGGTGATGTGAGGTGTGGAACGGATGACGGATAAACTTGAGCACAACAAACAGACGGTCACAGCATTTTATGACCTGATGTTCAATCAGTGTCAGCCCGCAGAAGCCATCGAGAAATATGTCGGCGATGTGTACATCCAGCACAACCCAGCGGTGGACGACGGGAAGCAGGCTTTCATCGAATATTTCGAGAGGATGGCGAAAGAATATCCGGGCAAGTGCGTCCAGTTTAAGCGCGTTTTCGCTGAAGGCAATTATGTAGTCTTGCATTGCTACCAGCAATAGCCGGGCGACAACGACTGGGCGGGCATCGATATCTTCCGCCTGGATGATAAAGGCAAGATAGTCGAGCATTGGGACGTGCTACAGACCATCCCGGAAGCGTCGGCTAACGATAATACGATGTTCTGAACAGTTGAGTGCTGGTAGGGTGAAGTCCGGTTTGTACAACGGCACGTCCAAATAGTAGGCAGTGGAATTCAGATGTAACTAAGGCGATCGCAGCCATTTTATCAGTCGCATAGTAACACCATAAAATCTGACAAACTGCCTAAGAATCTGAAAGAAACCGAGCATTAGAATTCATTACACTTCGGTTAAATCAGACGAGAATCCAATGCGGTATTCATAGGAGATTGCAATGCCTTACGTTACTGTCGTCCAAGAAAATTCTGCAACCATTGATCTCTACTACGAAGATCTGGGGGCAGGTCAACCCGTTGTACTGATTCATGGATTTCCCCTCAACGGTCATTCTTGGGAAAAGCAGGTCTTAGTGCTGCTCAATGCAGGGTATCGAGTCATTACCTACGATCGCAGAGGCTTTGGTGCTTCTAGCCAACCTTCATTTGGCTACGACTACGATACGTTTGCAGCGGACTTGAACGTGCTAATGACCAAACTTAACTTACATGATGCTGTGCTGGTCGGCTTTTCAATGGGAACAGGCGAAGTCACGCGCTATCTTGGCAAATATGGCTCAGAGCGGGTGCAGAAAGCCGTGCTGATGGCTCCAGTTCCGCCCTTTTTGCTGAAGACCGACGAGAATCCTGAAGGTGTTGACCAAAGCGTTTTCGATGACATTATGAAAGCGATCGTTGCAGATCGTCCAGCTTACTTTTCTGAATTTTTCAAAGCGTTCTTCAATGTGGATGTGTTGCTGGGTAAGCGGATTAGCAATGAAGCAATTCAGGCAAGTTGGAATGTGGCTGTAGGGTCTTCTGCGAAAGCGACTTTAGATTGTGTCCCGTCCTGGCTCACCGATTTCCGCGATGATCTGCCCCGCATTGATGTACCAACCTTGATCATTCATGGCGATGCCGATCGCATTCTGCCACTGGAATCCACCGCAGCAAGACTCCCGAAGCTGATTAAAAACAGTCAACTTGTTGTCATTCCTGGCGGACCGCACGCCATCAACTGGACTCACGCCGATCAGGTCAATCCCTTGTTGTTGGACTTTCTTCAGGAGTGATTATCGATCGAGTCCTTTATCGCTAAAAGGGTTCTAATATGTTTTCCAGATTAATGATAGCGGTTGCAACCACAGTGCTAATGATTGTGACCTCTTGTAGCTTTCCAACGATAGCACCAAGCAAAAGTGCGATTGCTCAAGTGCCAGGTGTCTATCCATTCAAGTTAGGTGATTTCACAATTACAGTCCTGAGCGACGGCACACTCCCCCAGGATCTACATACGCTGCTGTCGAATACGAACCCAACAGAAACCGATCGCCTGCTTCAGAAAAACTTTCTGACGAATCCTGTCGAGGCATCAATTAATGCTTTCTTGATCGACACTGGAGATCAACAAGTACTCGTGGACACGGGAGCCGGAACCTTTTTTGGTCCAAAACTGGGTGGCAAGCTTCAAACATCGTTAAAGGCAGCAGGCTATACGCCTAACGAAATTGATGCAATCCTCCTGACTCATATTCATACCGATCATAGTGGGGGGCTGGTCAAAGCTGGTCAACGGATGTTTCCTGCCGCCACGCTCTATGTTGGTAAGCCAGAGGTCGATTTCTGGTTCGATCGAGCGAATGCCACGCGATTCAACGTTGCTGAAAAGTACTTTGACGAAGCCGCGAAAACTGTCAAACCTTATTTAGATGCAGGCAAGGTGAAATCGTTTTCTGGCAAGACAGCCCTGCTACCGGGAATCACCGCGCATCCCACACCCGGACACACTCCTGGTCATAGCTGCTATGTGGCAGCAAGCAAGGGCGAGAGCATCGAGTTTTGGGGCGATATTGTTCACTTTGCTTCGGTGCAATTTCCCAAGCCAGAAATTACAGTTGCTTATGATGTCGATGCCATTGCTGCTGCGGCACAACGCAAAAAACAGTTTGCGAGAGCGGAAGCATCCCGAATTTTGGTAGCAGGCGCACATTTGCCCTTTCCCGGCGTTGGACACCTTCGGGCAGCAGAGCAAGGTTATGCCTGGGTGCCAGTGGATTACCGCTGGCGTGAACCCTAAAGGATTCATAGCAATCATTTTAGCAACTTGATGATAGTTGCGATCGCACCACAACTATTCGAGCAAACTTCAAGCTATTGAGCAAAACCTCATGAATGACTACTCTACTACTCTAGAAACACAGTTCAATACGATGAGAACACAAATCTCTAGCAGCCTTGAAAAAGCACAAGACCAGAGAGATGCACTCAAACGTACAAACTTTCGCTACATCAGAAGCAATATCATTCTCAGCGCCCTAGCCACACTCCTAGCAGGCATGGCGGGAACGATCGGCAATGCTCAAAATTGGAAAATCACCTGTCTGTTTGCAGGGGTCTGTCCGGCAGGGGTGACAGCAAGCCAGTAGGGTAGGCACTGCCCACAAAACCTTACTGTGAAGGGTTTTACAAAATACTGGGCGATGCCCACCCTACTACTATAAAGGAGAAAAGGCAATGAGGTTGAGACGTTTGGGTTGGGCTGGGGTCGAAATCGAATGTGACGGTGAAACCCTTGTTATCGATTACGTGCAGGACAAATCACCGATGGCACCTCTGCTGCGTAGCTCTGAGGAGCCGTTTCCAGCGGCATCGAATCGTGGAAATGCTACTGCCGCACTTCTCACGCATCTCCACGCCGATCATGCGGATCCTGATGCTCTGGCAGACATTCTCCGCGAGGGTGCTCCAGTTTTCCGCCCTGAGCCTGCCACCGGTGATAAGGACGATCTCGAAATGACTTCGATCGCAGAATTGAAGTTTACTCACAACAAACTTGCGGTCGAGATCGTGGGGATCTGGGAAGAGCGTCAAGTCGGGCCTTTTCAAATGTTCTCGGCCCCTGCTGTCGATGGCTTTGGAGATCCACAGTATAGCTGGATTGTTGAATGCGGCGGACGACGGATCATTCACGCTGGCGATACACTATTCCATGGCTTCTGGTGGAGAATCGCGCACCGATTTGGGCACTTCAACGTCGCATTTTTGCCAATCAACGCCCCGGTATGCGACTTGCCTCATCTTCAACCACCGAGTCCATTAGAGGCGACACTGACTCCAGAGGAAGCGGCGATTGCAGCCCACATCATTCATGCAGAAGCAGTCGTACCAATCCATTACGCATCATTGAATAAAGCGGGAGCTTATGTTGAGACACCGCATCCCGTCGAGCGTCTTCAAAGCAAATCGCGGGAGTTCCAAATCCGAGCAACAACCCAGGAACCGGGCACATGGTTTGAATTGGATTGATGGTCGCTACAAGTCAAGGATGAAACCAGCAGCGCAGCGTCAATAAACTGCAAAAGCCAGGATGTGTTCGTGCAAAACAAAGTGTCCGGCGAGTCATAACCAAGACCAATCCTGAACCAATCAGTCACTAAATCTAAGGCGGTCATCACCATGTCTCAAGTTCCCCCTCACCACCAGCGAAAGTTAAAAAAGACCCTCACTGCGCCCTCGATTCTTCCAGAACACAACAAAGTCTCCCGTCCAGACTGGCTTGAAATCGTTGTCGGTCTCGTCGTTTACGCGATCGTTGCGTTCGTCGGTGTCTCGCAGTTCAAGCGACTTGGTCTTGACCCCGCAGTCTACGGTCTGATCTTGACTTCGTGGA
Source organism: Phormidesmis sp. 146-20 (assembly GCF_052939475.1). Taxonomy (NCBI): domain Bacteria; kingdom Bacillati; phylum Cyanobacteriota; class Cyanophyceae; order Leptolyngbyales; family Leptolyngbyaceae; genus Phormidesmis; species Phormidesmis sp. 146-20. The sequence goes on along the minus strand of NZ_JBJPHT010000063.1, from coordinate 2,822 downwards.
CGGGTGTCGCCACGTTAATTGCGTTCGCGGTGGCTGTGCGACTGCGGATTCGTTCTCTGAGCGCCTTCGGTGTGCGCTCCACCTCTGGACGCTGGCTCCTGATCGGCGTTGGAATCGGAGTGGTTGCCTTCGTGTTCAAGAGTTTGGCGATCCTGGCATGGATCAAGGTCACCGGGGACACGAACAATATCCAGGATGTTTACGCAGATGGCGGTCGCGGCGGGTTACTGTCTCTGGTTTTGGGCACGGTGTTCATTGCGGTCTTTTCACCCTTCGGCGAGGAACTGCTCTATCGCGGCATCGTCACCAACGCGCTATTGCGCTACGGTCCTTTTGTGGGGGTCGTGGGCAGCACCGTGATCTTCGCCCTCATGCATCGGATCAACAACATCTTCCCCGCAGCCGTGGTAGCCGGTCTCGCCATCGGCGAGGTCTTCCGCCGCAGTGGATCGATCTGGCCCGGTCTCGTCGTCCACGTCGTTTTTAATCTGCCCTCGTTCTTGATTATGGTGTTCACCAGTACAGGCTGACCTGGCACCGCCTCAAGTCAATCAGATCTTGCAAGCTGTCTAGCAACGCGAAATAGAGTCAAACGTACTGAACAAAGGAACACCATGAGTAAGCCCGAGTTTTTTGTCACCCCTGGTTATGGGGAATACATGCTGAATGAATTGCATTTCTCGCAAGCCGTAAAAATTGGCGATCGCGTGGAGACATCAGGTCAAGGCGGCTGGGATGACAATCTGCAAATTCCCGAATTGCTTGCGGACGAGATTGCTCAGGCGTTTCGGAACGTAGAGCGAACCTTGGCAACTGCCGGGGCAGGTTGGGAGCATGTTGTCCACGTTAATTCTTACCATGTTGGCGGGTTTCCCCCGGAGGTTAACGATGTGACGGTCAAGCTATATCGTCATTACATGCCCAACCATGCCCCAATTTGGACACAGGTAGGTGTCGCGGCTCTTGCACTGCCAACGATGCGGATTGAAATCCGCGTTACTGCAATCATTAGCTAAAACCGATCAGGATGCGTTGGTAGAGAAAACGCTCCGTTAAAGCACCCACTCGAACAAAGGAGAGATTCAGATGTCAGAGAACAATAAAGCAATCTTAGAAGAGGCAAACGCAGCCATTACTGAAGGTAACAATGAAGGATTCTTGTCGTTCTGCGCCAACGATATGGAATGGACGTTTGTAGGCGACAAGACCCTGAACGGAAAAGAAGCTGTTCGCCAATGGATGGCAACGGCATACGTAGAGCCGCCAAAGTTTAGGGTCGCGAACTTAATTGCTGAGGGTGATTTTGTCACAGCACTTGGCGACATCACAATCAAGGACGAAAACGGGAAGGCGGCTGATTACTCGTACTGCGACATCTGGCGCTTTCGCGGCGACAAGATTGTTGAATTGAGAGCTTTTGTTATCAAAACCGAGGTCAAGGATGAAACCAGCAGCGCAGCATAAACAAGTGGCAGCGCAAGACGCGACTTACGTGGAGGCTGCCCGGTGGGGTAAGTATCGGTGGTGGCGGTATGTTCTGGGATTAGTCGTCATCCTCTTTGTGGGGCTGGTGGTCGGCGGCATCGCCACCCCGCGCATCGCGTTCTTGCTCGGAGGTCAGGAGGGGTTTGCGGCGGTCAGTCGGCTGGATTACGCCGCGTTCGGTCCCGTGGGGGGCTTCGTTGCGTTCAGGGCGATTTTTCCGTTCTTCCTGGCGGGAATCCTGATCGCCGTCACCCTCGTCCACCGTCGCCACCCCCGAACGCTGGTCACAGCGAGAGAGCAGATCAGTTGGCGGCGTGTCGGTCATGGGTTTGTGGCGTGGTTCGTGCCATTCTGCCTGATCGCTGGGCTGGGACAGTACTTCTTCTATCCCGACACCTTTTCTTTTAACTTTAACTTTGACTTTGCAACGTTCGCACTCTTCGTGCCAATCGCGCTAGTCTTCACTGCGATCCAGACCACCACCGAAGAGCTTTTCTTTCGCAGCTACATTGTGCAGGGCGCGAGCCTTGTTTGGTCTAACCGCATCTTTCTGGCGCTGGTGCCAGCCGCGATCTTCGCCCTGTCGCACCTGCTCAACCCGGAGGCAAGCGCGGGCGGTTGGCTCACGGTCTTCTTCAACTACTTCCTCGTTCCGGGTCTGCTGTGGACTGTGGTTTCGTTGATTGACGGAACCACCGAACTCGCCATCGGCGCGCACTTCGCGAACAACATCGGCGGCGTACTCCTGTTCGACGTAGCCGGAAGCGCCCTGAACGCACCGGCTCTGTTCACAATCAGCAAATTCCACGCGACCTACACGGCGCTATCAATGCTGGTTGTAGTACCCGTGTTTCTGGCGATCGCCTACAAGGTGTTCAAACCTAATCCTCTCAAACAAAGGTTGTGTTCATGATGGGTAGGGCGTTCACAGGTGAACCATAACTTCAGCAAGATGTGAACCGGGAAAACCTTCTTATCATAGAGAAACGTGGCATTCGTCAGGAATCACGCATGACAATCAAGACACTCAATCACAGAAACACGATCAGCATTTCTTCTGGTAAAGAGACTTTGTCAGCGCAGCAGTCCGTGGCAGTCGCCAAATGTGCAGAGCTGGCGGCATTAGCCGATCAGCATACTGATGGCAGGGGAGAGGGTTATCATCCAACAGCGATCGATCCTTTAGTCTTTGTACGACAAAGCAACCCTTGCATCACCATCCAGGAAGTTAGCGAACCCCTGTTCGCCATCGTGGTTCAGGGTCAAAAAAAAGTATCGCTGAATCAATAGTCCGGACGATTTTTAGGAGAGGGAATCGACAAGAAAGCCATCGATCT
>NZ_JBJPHT010000062.1:0-33316 GCF_052939475.1 Phormidesmis sp. 146-20 | reverse complement strand
AAACTTCGTTTTACCCTCTTTTTTTAACGCAATTTAATTTCTGGATACATCTATTAAGCCCATTGGCTTTACATCTTACAACGAAGGAAGACAAACTCTTCTAGGGGTGTCTTTCGATGAGGTTTCAGGATCAAGTGATGTTGGTGACGCATTTCAACCTTCATTAGAGAAGATTCTACTCCTTAAACCAGATTTAATTTTGGATGGAGACTCTAATAAGAACTATCAAAGATACAAGTTGTTATCAGCAATTGCACCAACTGTTTTAGTACCTACTCCTAACCTGGAGACTGTAAAGAAAAATCTTCAGTATATTGCCCAAATAGTTGGTCAAGAAGAGAAGGCAAAGGAAGTTCTTGTTCAATATCAAAAGCGTATTAAGGAGTTGCAAGAGCATCTAGGAGACCAATTACAGCAAACTGAGGTTTCCGTCATTATCTATGGAGATAGTTTTATTGGAGGACTTCTTGACAAACGCGGTATCGGTGTAGCGACTCAAGTTCTAACTGATATTGGTCTCCGCCAGAACCTCACAATGCACGATAGTTTTAACCTCAGTATTGAAACAATTGATGAATTTGATGCTGATGTTCTATTTATTGCTGACGCTCATGTTGACAAGAAAACACCAGATTTTTATTTCCAAAATTCCTTAATTAACAGTTTAGAGGCAGTCAAAAATGGTCGAGTCTACATTGTTGATCAAGAAGCTTGGCGAGTACAGGGTATGTCAGGAGCGAATAAGATATTAGATGACCTCGAAAAATACCTTGTTAATACGCCCTAGTAAGAAACTATCACCTATACGAGCGATCAACATTGGTACAGAGATCGCACCCCTGCGATGCCCCTTCCACAAGCTTCGTTGATCGTGCTTCACCTGAACAGAGATCGCGCTTTGTTGTCGATCGCTTAATGACTTAGTGCGATCGCTCCTCTAATTTTGTTCTATCAGCCAAGCTTCTAAATCTGCAACACTGGAAAAATCAAGTAATGCTTCCCCTAATGATTCGAGTTGATCTACCGATAATGCCGAAACGCGATCGCATTCGCACCACCACCAAAAATCCCATCCTCAGATTTCTATTTGTCGCGTTAGCCTTTATTCTGGTGAATTTGTGGGTCTATTTGCTCTGGTGTTTCATCTCTCACGCAAGACTAGGCGGGCAGAGGGTTTTTCAGACTTTGTTTCCCCTCAAAACCATGCTGAACTTCCTCGCTCACGCGGTGGAACGACGATTTCCCTTGATTACAGCCATTTATTTGCCTGTTTCGGGTTGACTTTGCGATCTACTGAGGTTACTTTGCCACTCTGAGAAGAAGGTCGGGTCATCCAGCACTTGACGCAGATTAAACTGATCTTCAACCTCACTGAGCGTTGGTTCATTTGCCTGGACGATCTGAGTCATAAAAGGCAATGCGGAATAGGCTCCAACTATAAAAGTTTCGGGTGAGCGGCGATCGTGATCACAAAAAAAGTGCGTCACCTGAGCAACGCACTGAATGTTTAACGTCGAGAGAGTTCTAACCTTTGAAATCTTTGAGCCAGTCGCGAAGCTGGTCGGCCGCTACATCTCTTCCACCCAGGCCAAAGGCGAGAGCAATCGCAACGGCGATCGCGCCCAACAACAGTCCAAACGCCAGATTCACAATATTAGGGGCAATCCCTGCTTGTTGAAGTGCCATCGCTGCCACCAGTGCAATGATTGCGATTCGAGCCGTCTGACCCAAAAACTTTGATTGACGACTTCCCGAACTAGTAATCAGGCTGTAAGCCAAGTTCGCCAAATACAAGCCCACCGCGAACACCGCCAACCCAACTAGAAGGCGACCAAAAATCGCCAGCAGCCCCGTAATGATCAGCGTCAAGGCAGGTAGATTGAGAACATCTGCCGCCGGAACGGTTGCGAAGAGCAAAATACCCACCAGCACGACCACACCCGCAATTTCAGAAGGCGTGCGCGTAGACGACGGAGTATCCGACGCTTGAAGCAGCGTTTCACCCGTCTGAAACTCAGTGTCATACTCGGTCGGGGGAACTTGAGGCGTATGGGGAGCCGCTTGCAGCCCTAACCAGTAAAAGACGTTGTTGAAACCAACACTGGCGAGAATGTTGCTTACCAAATCGGCAACAAACTTTCCGATCACATAGGCGATGGCTAGAATGATTGCTGCGGTAAAAATCTGCGGGATGGCGCTGAGAATTTGATTCAACATCGCCGTTGCGGGCCCAGAGATCGCGGGGATCTGTAAGGCATCTAAGGCAGCCGTAGCCGTTGGGATCAGAATTAAGACATAGACAATCGTGCCAATTAGCCAGGATAGCGATTGTCCGCCTCCAGTTCGGCTGAGACCGAGTTTTGCGCCAACCTGATCCGTTCCAGTAGCTGAGAGCAGATTGGTAACGATGCCCCTGACCACTCGTGCCACAAACCAGCCCACCACACCAATCAGAACCGCTTTGAGAATATTTGGGAGGGCACCCAGAATATCATTCAGCAAATTTTGAACAGGCTGAAGCGGCCCCTGCAAATCGAGAACGCCCAAAATTAGCGGCAAGAAAAACAGAAACACAAACCAGTAAAGCGCATTTCCCAGCGTTTCACTCAGCAAAAAGGGACTGGGGGCTAGTGGGTCAGCATCGTTCTGTTCGGCAATGCGCTCATCTAGTGAGAAAGACTGTGCTGTGCGAACTGCGATCGCCTTGGCCAGCGTTGCCACCACCCAAGCCACTCCAATCAAAATCGCGGCCGATCCTAGGCGAGGCAAGAACGCAAAAATCTGGTTGAGGAAATTGTTGAGCGGCTGAGAAACCGTGGTCAGGTTGAGCGCATTCAGGGCAGCGACGACTGCCAATATCATAATGATCCAGAAGGCGATCGCGGCTCCGATTTGTTCGGTGTTAACTGCGCTGCGAGTCCGTCCACCAGAAACCCACCCCGCCAGACGATTGTCTAAATCTGTTTTTTTGAGCAGATTGCGAACCACACTGGAAACAATGCCCGCTACCAGCCAGCCAATCAGCAAAATTGCCAGCGCCCCCAACAACTGGAGGACAATGTTCATCAGATTGCTTTGTTGGAGATAGGGGATCGGCGAGAAATCAGTACCAGCTTGTGCCAAAACGCGATCGGGCATCCACGTTTGCACCCCAGTTAGCTGACCAAGACTGTGCCAAATTTCGTTCATGGTTGTCTAGTTAACCTCATTTATTTAATCAAGCAAGACGCGCAATTCACTTCATCAATGAAACATGCGTCTAGAATCAGGTCGGAAAGCGGTCAGTACTATGTATAAATCAGCTTACGTGTTCCTATCTAGAGCGCGTAGAGTCAGCAACCTGCGACTAGAGAAAAGTACGGTTGCCTCATCAGATTACTGGTAACTCCCTAAACTGAAAAGACTTCAGAAATACTATTTTGAAGTTTTGGTAAATTACCATAAAGTTTTAGAAGAGTTCACAGCATTCAAATCTTTAGAGCAGCGGTAGATATCCTTAGCTTTGTGAGAATTGAATGTCACAAGCACTGCATAACATCGCAGGTTCCTACCGACTAATCTTCGTTCTAAAGAGATATTTTTTAAAATTCACTAGTTAGTTTCTTTGACCACCAGTTAACATGTCATCCCAAATCTTTGAGCAATCGATTCAAATTAATGCGAGTGCGATCGTGGTTGAGCGCTGTATTACTGATCAAGTTTTGATGCACCGTTGGCTTAATCCCGCTCTGCGATGCGAACCTGTGGGCGATTGGTCTACCGATTTGGGCAGCCGCAGCCGATTTGTGATTCAGGTTCCGGTTTTGCAGCCAACGCTTAAGAGTGTGGTAGTTGAGCGAGAGCCAGGGCTTGTTGTTTGGGAGTTTCAGGGTTTTTTTAAGGGGCGCGATCGCTGGGAGTGTAAGCCAGAAGCGCGAGGCACTCGTTTGGTAAATCGGTTTGAATTTGAGATTCCAAATCCGATCGTCCGCTTTGGGTTTGATACTTTTGCCGCTAAGTTGACGCGAGAAGATATGCAGGCTCAACTGCGACGGCTCAAGCGAGTGGCTGAGGAAGTTTATCAAAGTGTAAGCTAGGATGCTGAAAATTATCGGTTACTCATCCGATTTAATAGTTGCTGAATCACATCGCGATCGTCAGCTTTCGGCATCATTTCTAAATACAGTTCTAAATCTTGTCGAGCCTCAATCCAGCGGTTGGTACGAAAGTAGAGAATGCCACGATCGCGCAGTTCTAGAGCCGCGTTGGGAAACAGTAAAAGGATACGTTCGATCGCAGCTAAGGCAGATTCAATTTGATTTTTATTAAGATAAATTGCTTTGAGATTAGTCAACATTCGGGCTAAAAGCTGTCGATTACTAACGGTTTCTAAAAACTGAGGCTGCATCTCAACAGGCTGACCAAAAAGTTGACTTAAGCGGTCTTGACAGTCTTGAGGAAATAGAATTTCGCCTTGAGTAAACGGATCTACAAAGACTTCCATTTCTTCTTGATCAGGGCGAATCAGAAAATGTCCGGGCATCCCAATTCCCACCATTGGAAAATCGATTCTTTGAGCGATCGCTAGATAAACAACAGATAAAGTGATTGGAATCCCTGTGCGGCGATCGAGTACATCATTCAAGAAACTGTTGCGGGGATCATAATAGTCTGTTGTGTTGCCGACAAACTTTAGCTCATCAAACAGATAGCGATTGATGGTTTGCAGGGTTTTGAGCGGATAAGGTTCCAACGGAAGGCGTTTACGAATTTCTTCAGCAATGTCATCTAATCGGGTGAGATAGCGATCGACCTCTAAAGTTGGATATTCTTCTTGTGCGATATGAAGGGCTGCTTTTTCCAGAATAATATGTTCATCGGGTTGACGCACTTCTTGATAAAACTGTTGGCGAGCGAGGGAAAATTCCATTGTTTCAGCGGGAGGTTCTCTTTCTAGATTATCAACTTCTATCTATGAGAAAAAGCTATTTTTTATAATCTTTTCCGGAGCCATATTTCCAGGCTTGAATCCAACGATTCCAATAATATTGTTGAATTGGTAATAAATTCTTTGTCCAGGGTGTCAAAGTTTTGCCAAACGGATAAAGCAATGAATAGGTTGCCAGACTACCGAAGTGTTTGACCCAATCCAATAATGTCAAAATACCGACTTGTGGAATGATTTTAAGCACCAGTTTGGGATGAGAAAGTCCTGTCTTCATTAAGGTTTGAAGTAGGGGAATAAACTGGACAACATCTTGTAGAAAAGGTTTGAGAACGGGATCTCCTAACTGCTGCATTTCTTGAAAGACGATCGCCAGCAATTCATTAATTTGATTGGGTTCAATCTTTTGGTCAACGCCTACGCTCATCGCTCGCTGAAAGAGCCAGGTTACTGTGAGATTTGGCTGATAGGGCTGTAGAGGGGCCAACCCATCTCGATGCAAAACATCAGTTTCCAACGCTTCATGAATCCCTTCTGTCAAACGTTTTAGATGGCGCACCATTGCCCCAAATCCTCCAAAACTCAGGGGAGATTGACTGCCGCTACTATCGCCAACAGGCAGAATACGATCCCATTTTGGCTTGAGGGGACTGTCACGATAGCAGGGAAAAAGTCCGAATAAAACGCGCTCAAATTGAAGCTGAGAGAGTTTAATCTTTTGGTATTCAGGTAATAGGCGAAAGTACTCTTCAAACAGCGCTTCTAAAGAGATGCGATCGACTTCTGCATCCAAATAAGTAAACAGATAAGTTGTTCGACCGTCTCTAGCCGGAAAAGCTTCCCAAAAATATTGGCACTGATTTTGTATCGGTGTAAATGACACAATTAAATCACCCGACTTATTTTCAGGAAATCCTTTTGCACAACTGCCTACAACTAAACAGACTGCATCTGGTTTTTTGCCTTGTCTAGCTTGCCGCACGATCGGCGAAAAATGCCCCATCGCATCTAACATTAATCGGGCAGTAAATTCTTTTTGAATAGAAACGCCATTGGGATGCACAGTGACTTCTTGAAAGGGCGTATTTTCAAATAGCTTCCCACCTGAATTGCAAAATTTTTGTTTTAGGGTTTCTAGTAAGAAAACGGGATCGACTCCGTTGTTGAGCACATCTTTAGCAAAGACTTCAGAACCCCCTGAAAAGCTAACTCGAACGGGGTTAAATTGAGTAGCGATCGCGCTCTCTAATTCTTCTTCAGTCAGCAAACCTAACTCAACAAATACCTGAAGTTCTTGACGAGAAATATTCCATTCCTGCTCTCGTCCTCGCAAAATTCCCCGCTCTAATAAGGCAACTCGCCACCCTTTTTGAACCAGCGCCGCTCCGATCAAAATTCCTAATGTGCCGCCGCAGATAATGACATCATAATCAAGCGTTTCTAACCAAACACCACTCTCTTGAACCACCTGAGAAACAGCTAATCGATCTTCTCGAAGAGAACGCCACAATTCATCGGTGCGCCTCAATCCACTCAAGACATCGCCTGCAAGTTGCGAGAGAATTTGTTCGGTAAGAGTCATGGAAATTTAGTGACAGCCTTTCTCAAAAGTCTACCGTGACGCACGACTAAAGCAGACCGCCGCATTTTGCCCCCCAAACCCAAAACTAAAATTTAAGACATTCTCAATCGAGGACGACCCTTTGTGATTAGCTTGAACGTGATTGGCTTGAGGAGACCGCGCCTCTGTCACAAAATCCAACTCAAATTCAGGCGATTTCAACCCCACACAGGGCGGCAATCTCTGCTCCCGCAGGGCCATCAAACAAAACGCAGCCCCCAAAGCGCCAGACGCTCCCAAAGTGTGACCCGTTGCTCCCTTAGTTGAACTGACCGGAACCCCTTGGGGAAAGAGAGTTTGGATCAAATGAGCTTCAGTGCGATCGTTAACTTGCGTCGAGGTTCCGTGAGCATGAATGTAATTAACTTTCTCAGGGTTCAAGCCACTTCTCTCTAAACAGTGCTGAATGGTGGCGATCGCGGTGCGTCTATCGAGGGCTGGCGCACTGACATGAAACCCATCTGCCGTCAGCCCAAATCCTCGAATTTGACCATAAACGCTGGCTCCTCGACAGCTTGCCAACTCCGCAGTTTCTAATACCAAGACGGCTCCCCCTTCACCAAGAACTAAGCCCTCCCGATCGCCATCAAAGGGATAGCAACCCGTTTGTGCCAATGCCCCCATGCGATCGAACCCAATCAGCGTCAAGGGCGTAATCGCAGCCTCCACCGCTCCCACAATCACTCGGTCACACTGCCCGGATTGAATCAGTTCATAGCCTTGAGCGATCGCCCAAATTCCAGTTGCACAGGCGGCCATCGGTGAAAAAACAGGAGCATGAGTTTTGAGCAGTCGAGCCGCCGCGATCGCAGCAGAATTAGGCAACGTTTCTAGCCAATTTTCTAGCAGCGTTGGGTTGGAGTGAGTCGTCAATTTTTCCCAAGCGGATTGATTGCCCCGACTCGACCCGATCACCACGCCACAATCTGCCAACGGCAAAGAAAGTCCAGCGTCTTGCAGCGCATCCCAGACGATTTGCTCAGTCAAGTCCACCAACCCAGCAGGATATTTGTCAATCAGTGCTAGAGGTTTTGGCGGCAGTTGTGGAAAGGGTTGATAAAGTTGAATACTCGATCGCCCTTTCAATAAACCACTCCAACTAGCTTCAAGATTTCCTAACGCTGAGACAAGTCCGATCCCAGTCACCACAACATCCATGTCTGAAGCTAACTTGTGAATGTAGTCAGTCTGATACGAATTCTCTAATTTTCTGGACAAAAGCGGCAAAGACGGTAGACCTCCGACTAAACTCGCTACAACAAAATCCCCAACTTCTTTGAGAAATCGGGGATCTATTTAAAGAGCCTCGCAAGTTTAGGACAGTCTGCCTTGATGCAAACCTGAAGCCGCTATGAGATTCCTAACCCTTCTTGAGCTTGTCTAATCCCTGGGTGACTTTGGCAGACTCAATGCGATCGCCCTGTTGAATCTTATCCACCACTTCCATTCCCTGCGTCACATAGCCAAAGACTGCATAGCTGCCATCCAAAAATTGCAGATCGGACAGGGCAAAGTAAAACTGAGAAGACGCTGAATCGGGAAACGCCGATCGTGCCATTGCTACCGCGCCACGAGTGTGTTTGAGCTTGGGTGCGCCAGAATCGAGAATTTTGCTGTAGACGATCGCATCACTTGTCTTCTCAGGCTTGATTTCTAAGGGAATGTTACGAGCCTGTCCCGTTGCTGGATCAGTAAACCCGCCCGTCCCTAACTGCTCTAAAGGAAAATTAGGATTTTTGCCTTGGGGATCGCCACCCTGCACCACAAATGGCTGAGGTTCTCGCACGACTCGATGAAAGACTAAACCATCGTAAACCTTGCGATCGACCAGATCCACAAAATTGCCAGCCGTGACAGGGGCATCAGTCCCATCGACCTCGATTGTAATGGGCGACCCTTTCACCGTCATTACGACTGTCGCCTTCCCGTCTAGCCTGGGCACGCCTGCCGCTTGCGAAGTTGCCTGAACGCTTGGGATCGGAGAAGCTGCCGAAGGGGAAGCAGTTGGCGGGGCGGTCGGAGCCGAAGAATTTGCTTGTGAGCCGCATCCAGCGATCGCGAAGATGGCAACCGCCAACGTGGATAATAGCCAATTTCGGATTTTTGTCTGCATTTTTAGTTACCCTTCCAACAAAGTCACCTCAACATACTAAGCAAAAAGGCCCAGTTGCAACCAGGAATTAGCCCAGATCATTGTAAAAGTAAGTTTGAGGATTAGGCATGTAGAGCTACAGTCCTTCTAGCGGCACACCCAAAAATCGAGCCAGTTCCGCCGCCTGATTTTCTAATTCTGAGAGGGGCAGAGGTTCACCTACTCGCGTCAATGGGATATCACGCATTCCTTTAACCCGCAAATAAAGCGATCGCTTGGGGCTGATCCCTTCTCTCAGAGTGGTTTTTACAGCCTGCACATCCGATGCCTTAAAGTTCAACTCAATTTCGCGATTCTTCCCCGGAAATCCCCAGCGAAAGATCTTTACATCACCCGTCTGCTTGTTGAATTCGTTGTAGCCGCCTCCCAGATTCCAAATCACGGACAGCCACAGGTAAATTGCCAGTAGCGTGCCAGCCGCTCCATACAAGCCCATCGCCAAACCCTGCGGCACAAAGATCAGCGTCGTTGGGTCGGCAAAGGGCAGAAGGTTAATTTTTAAATAGCTAGAAATTCCTGCTAGGAGAAATCCGGTCGCACCGAGCGAAATAACCATCGCCCACCAGTAATTGCTAAATCGTCGAGAACCCAAAATCTCTTTGCGTAAAATCAGGTTAGTAGGAGTTGTCTGTGCAGTCATAGGACATTCATTACCTGAAGAAGAGATGACAAAATCAGAGTTGCAGCCGTTGACTGATAAGCTTTACAACAGATCGAGATGCAAAGCTGAGAAACAGTGGTCTAAAAAGTTGGCCATTCTAGAGCAACTTCTAAACCAGTATATTACGCTCCACATTCACCTCGGCAAAAGAATCGCGATCGACAGCACATGTTAAATCGTTAAGAGAAACAAAGCTTTATGACAATTAACCCTGAGCAAAAATACTCAAATAGTCATTTCGTCTCAGGAAGGCATGAATTTTCTTGAACTGCTGAAACCATTGGTATTTCTGATGTTTTCAGAAAATTTGATAAAAAGTTTGCTGAGATTTGACGTTTCGCTTTGTAAAATTTCTGATTTCTCTTATTATATGTAGACATATAAACGCGTTCACTCTAGAAAACTCGCATTTTAGTAAAGACTACGAGGGTTTAATTCATGACCATTGCAGTTGGACGCGCGCAGCAACCGAGCAGAGGCATTTTTGATGCCCTGGACGACTGGTTGAAACGCGACCGCTTCGTCTTCATCGGCTGGTCTGGTCTTCTGTTGTTCCCCTGCGCCTTCATGGCGGTTGGGGGCTGGATGACCGGCACCACCTTCGTCACCTCCTGGTACACCCACGGACTCGCGTCCTCGTACCTCGAAGGCTGCAACTTTCTGACCGTTGCCGTCTCCACCCCTGCTGACAGTCTGGGACACTCCCTACTGCTTTTGTGGGGACCCGAAGCCCAAGGTGACCTGACCCGCTGGTTCCAAATCGGCGGACTGTGGTCATTCGTGGCGCTGCACGGAGCCTTCGGACTGATTGGCTTCTGCTTGCGTCAGCTAGAGATTGCTCGACTGGTGGGCATCCGACCCTACAACGCCATCGCCTTCACAGGTCCGATTGCCGTGTTTGTGTCGGTGTTTTTGATGTACCCCTTGGGGCAATCGAGTTGGTTCTTCGCCCCCAGCTTTGGGGTGGCGGGCATCTTCCGCTTTATTCTGTTCATCCAGGGCTTCCACAACTTCACGTTGAATCCGTTCCACATGATGGGCGTCGCGGGCATCCTGGGTGGTGCGTTGCTCTGTGCGATTCACGGCGCAACCGTGGAGAACACCTTGTTTGAAGATGGCGAAAACGCCAACACCTTCCGGGCGTTCAACCCGACGCAGAGTGAAGAAACCTACTCAATGGTGACGGCAAACCGCTTCTGGTCACAGATCTTTGGGATTGCCTTCTCCAACAAGCGCTGGTTGCACTTCTTCATGCTGTTTGTGCCCGTGACGGGGTTGTGGATGGCCTCGGTGGGCATCATCGGTCTGGCGCTGAACTTGCGGGCGTATGATTTCGTCTCGCAGGAGCTACGGGCGGCTGAAGACCCAGAGTTTGAGACGTTCTACACCAAGAACATTCTGCTGAATGAGGGCATCCGCGCTTGGATGGCCACTCAAGATCAGCCTCACGAAAAATTTGTATTCCCCGAAGAGGTTCTGCCCCGTGGTAACGCTCTCTAATAATTCAATCATTGCGGGTAATCGCGACCAGGAATCTTCAGGATTTGCCTGGTGGTCTGGAAATGCCCGCCTCATCAATCTCTCTGGTAAGTTGCTGGGTGCTCACGTTGCCCACGCTGGTCTGATCGTTTTCTGGGCTGGAGCAATGACTTTATTTGAAGTCGCTCACTTCATCCCCGAAAAGCCGATGTACGAGCAAGGTCTGATTCTTCTGCCTCACTTGGCTTCTCAAGGTTGGGGCGTGGGCCCTGGCGGCGAAGTCATTGACATCTTTCCTTACTTTGTGGTCGGTGTTCTGCATCTGATCTCTTCTGCGGTTCTTGGGTTTGGTGGTATTTACCACGCAGTTCGCGGCCCTGAAACTTTGGAGGAATACTCCAGTTTCTTCGGCTACGACTGGAAAGACAAAAACCAAATGACCAACATCATTGGCTACCACCTGATCCTTTTGGGCGTGGGTGCGCTGTTGTTGGTTGCTAAGGCGATGGCTTTTGGTGGTCTGTATGACACTTGGGCACCCGGTGGTGGTGACGTTCGTGTGGTCACGAATCCGACTCTCAACCCTGCAATCATCTTCGGCTACTTGCTGAAGTCTCCCTTTGGTGGCGACGGCTGGATCGTCAGCGTTGACAACCTGGAAGATATTGTCGGCGGTCACATTTGGGTTGGACTCATCTGCATCGCAGGTGGACTGTGGCACATCTTCACCAAGCCTTTTGGTTGGGCGCGTCGCGCCTTTGTCTGGTCAGGTGAGGCTTATCTCTCCTACAGCATCGGTGCCCTGTCTTTGATGAGCTTTATTGCTTCCACGTTTGTTTGGTTCAACAACACGGCTTATCCGAGTGAATTCTACGGCCCTACCGGCCCTGAAGCGTCTCAGGCTCAAGCCATGACCTTCTTGATTCGTGACCAAAGACTGGGTGCGAACGTGGGTTCTGCTCAAGGCCCGACAGGTTTGGGTAAATACCTGATGCGTTCTCCGACAGGTGAAATCATTTTTGGTGGAGAAACGATGCGCTTCTGGGATTTCCGTGGCCCCTGGTTGGAGCCTCTGCGTGGGCCGAACGGACTTGATTTGAACAAGATCAAGAATGACATTCAACCCTGGCAGACTCGCCGTGCGGCTGAGTACATGACTCACGCGCCTCTGGGTTCAATCAACTCTGTTGGAGGTGTGGCGACAGAAATTAACTCCTTTAACTATGTGTCTCCTCGCGCCTGGTTGGCAGCCTTCCACTTTGTGATGGGCTTCTTCTTCCTGGTTGGACACCTTTGGCACGCAGGTCGCGCTCGTGCAGCGGCCGCTGGCTTTGAGAAAGGAATTGATCGCGAGTCGGAACCCGTACTCGCAATGCCTAACCTCGACTAATTGAGTCAGGTACTGAATAAAACTAGGGCCTCTGCACTTGATCGCAGGGGCCTTCTTCTATGGCATTCAATCTTCTGGTATCAAGCCTTCTCGCTCAATTTTGGATCTAACTCTGATAGAGAGTTGCGTTCGTCTCTAGAGAAGTCTTTGAGTATCGTGCTTACTCGTCACTTGGATTCGGCAATCGCTTCTTTGCAGCTTCGATTTCGTCCAGACGTTCCTCAATTAGCTGCCGCAATTTCTGGGCCATTGATAGCTTTTCCCACAGATGGTTTTCTGCGTAAGCGTTTACAAGACGCTCTCGAAGTCCTTCAATATCTACGCTCTGACGATCGGGCACAAATTTACTCTGTCTTTCTACGGGGCTATTCATAGATTAACTTCCTGTAGACAGTACGTTTTAATGCGTTTCATACATTATGCAGCGTTGCATTACTTTTTGCTGCTAGTTGCAGCATTCTAGGTAGAGTGATACAGTAACGCTCAAGAAGTTTTTAGAGTGAATTATGAATCAACCAACTTTCAGGGACGTGTATCGCCCCTATCTGATCGTGGCTGACTTTCCCGGAGAATTGCCCAGGGTGATTGGGCGCACCACAAAATCGATGCAGATGACCATGTGCGATTTCTCAAGCGAAAGGCAGCGCAGGGCAACTTTTATGTGGCATTTGACCCGGAGCCGCAAAAATTGAATCGAGATCCGGTTTCGTGCTGAAGCGATCGCGATTAGAAATCAAACGATCAGGCTTGAAGCGCGATCGTTCCACCTCAAAACTTGGAACTTGTAGCTCAGAACTCGGAACTTCCACTTCAAAACTCGGAACTTCCACTTCAAAACTCGATTACTCGACCTCAGAACTCGGAACTTGCACCTCAAAACTAGAACCGGGATGTTCTGAACTCGAAGATTGCAGTAAGGAATTCTCTTTTTCGTATTTTTTGTGCTATCGCTGTATCAAACCCTGATGAGTTCGCCCAAATTCATCCCTCATCCCTCATCCCTTCCCATGAAAGCCAGCGAAGTCCTCAAACGCTACACCGCCGGAGAGCGAGATTTTCGCCGCGTTGATCTGCGTGGGCAGTCGTTCAAAGGAAAAGATCTATCGGGTGCCGACTTCAGCGAGGCAGATATTCGAGGAACGGACTTTAGCAACGCCATTTTGAAAAAAGCAAGTTTCGTCGGAGCAAAAGCAGGGCTACCCACTAACTGGAAGCTTGGATTTGCCATCCTCTTTTGTTTGGGGTTAATCATCAGTTTTGTGGTTGCATTCTCTTTTATTCATGGTGGATGGTTCCTTTGGCGATCGAACCTTGAACTCAACTGGCTTGCCATTGCTATCTTTGCCCTCGTCTCCGCTGTCATTGCTTATCAAGGTTTAGAAGCGGGGTTTGTGGTGATTGCGATCGTGATGGCGGTCTCCCTACTGCTTATGGGGCTTTCGGCACTGACAGGCGGTGAAATCATCCCTTTTACAATTGTGATCGTCTTGCCAGTTGTGTTGTCTCTGGGGGGTTCTGATTTGGTGGCTGGCTCGATAGTCGTGGCAACCATTGAGCTAGGGGCAGCCATTGGCTTGCTTGTTGCACCCCTCTACGGAGCGACCATGCTGGCTGGGGCATTAGCCGGGAAACAGTTTGGCAGTACACCCGATGTTGTAGAAGTTCCTCTTGACGTGATCGTGCCCTTATTTGCGGCCTGGGCGATTGCCCAAACCCTCCTAGGGGGTTACATGGGATGGCACACCCTCAAGGGAAATGACAAGTTTGCTTTGATTTGGAAAACCTCACTCGTCCTCTCGACGATCGGTGGGACTTCCTTTCGCGGTGCAGATCTGACCGCCGCAAACTTTACCAGAGCGACACTCAAAAACACGAATTTTACGAATGTCTGGGAAAAAGACCCTCATGGCAAGCGTCAAGAACGCAAAACTATTTTGGACTGGGTGTGTTGGCAAGATGCCAAACAACTCGATCGAGCCAGAGTTGGCAATTCCATTCTGACAAACCCGGCTGTGCGCGACTTGCTCATCACTCGCAACGGCTACCAGAAATCATACATTGATGCCAACCTGCGAGCCGCAAACCTGGATGGAGTCAACTTAGAACAAGCAAACCTGACTTGGGCAGATTTGACCTGCGCCACCCTACACCATGTCAACCTGAAAAATGCCAATCTGACTGAAAGCCTTGTTCTCAATGCCGACTTCAGGGGGGCGACCCTCACCGGAGCTTGCCTAGAAGCCTGGAATATCGACAGTCATGCCAACCTGGAGCAGGTAGATTGTCAACATGTGTATTTGTTGCGAAACGAGCAGGAACGCCGCCCCAGTAGCGGCAACTTTGCCCCCGGTGAATTCACCAAACTATTTCAAGAAGTCCTGAACACCGTCGATCTGATTTTCCGCAACGGCATCGACTGGAAAGCCTTTGTCGTTGCTTTTAAGCAAGTGCAGGTCGAAAACGAAGAGACCCCGCTAGAAATCCAGAGCATTGAGAATAAAGGCGATGGCGTTGTGGTGGTGCGAGTCAGCGTCCCACACGATGCCAATAAGCCAAAGATTCACAGTGAGTTTAACCAGCAATATGAACTTGCTCTCAAAGCGATCGAAACCCGCTATCAAGCAGAACTGCAAGCCAAAGACAGCGACATTACCTACTACCGTCAGCAAAACACAGATATGTTAGGAGCCATTCGCTCACTGGCAAATCGACCAATCAGCATCATTAACGAGAACAAGCTTATGAGCAATAGCAGCGACCAAAGCCGCAACCTCAACGTCGGCGGCGACCTCAACGCCACAGGTTCCTCCTTCAACCTCGGTGAAATCAGCGGCAACCTCACCAACACCCTCAACCAGCTATCCGCCCACCCCCAAGCCGCCGAACTCGCAGACTTGCTCAAGCAGTTACAGCGCGCGATCGAGTCCGCCCCCGACCTCACGCCCCCCGACAAAACCGAAGCCCTAGAGCAAATCGGCACTCTGGCAAAAGCCGGAGAAAACCCCCAAGACAGCACTCTCAAGAAACTAGCCGCCACTTCAGTCAAAATTTTGAAAGGGACAGTCGCCGCCCTTCCTAGCACCGCCACGATCGTCGAAGCCTGTAGCAAGCTATTACCGCTGATCAGCAAAGCGTTAGGACTGGGCTGAGTGCCGCGATCAACGAATGGAACCGCAACTCAGAGACATTCAGCTATACACAACAGCCAGCGGCAAAGTGCCCTTCACACAATGGCTAGAAGCGCTGCGAGACATCAAAACTCAAACTATTATCAATAAAAGACTCGATCGCGTGCGTTTGGGCAATTTGGGCGATCATCGCTCTGTCGGCTCCGGTGTCTACGAGTTGCGGATTGACTACGGCTCAGGGTATCGCATCTACTTCAATCAGATTGAAACCACGATCGTCTTGTTACTCTGCGGTGGCGACAAAAGCACCTAAAACAGTGACATTCTCAAGGCAAAAGAATACTGGGAAGATTATGAACAACGTCAAAGCGCCCGTGAGTCATAGCTATCAGAACTATTTGATCTCGCGCCTGAGCGATCGCACCTACGCAGCGACCTATCTAGAGACACATCTTGAAGAAGCCACCGCTGAACCTGACGTACTGCATCTAGCGCTGCTAAATGTATCTGAGGCGCTGAGTCGATCACACCCATTGCTGCAAGCAGCCGACCATCAACAAAAGCTCGACGATTTACTCAGTCAACCGGGAAGTCAAGCCATCCAAAGTTTAGCGGACTGGTTAAATCAACTAGGACTGAAGCTAACGGTTGTCGCTCAACCGCCCACTTCTAACCTTAGTGAGATGGGCAGCACCCATTCGATCAATCCCCCGCATTCCACCTTTTGCCATGCCGAACTCGCAGACTTGCTCAAGCAGTTGCAGAGCGCGATCGAGTCTGACCCTGACCTCCCCAACAAAGGCAAAGCAACCGCCCTCGAACAAGTCAAAACTCTGGCAGAAGTGGCACAAAATCCTGATCAGACTGAGAAGAAAAGCCTGGGCACTCAGGCCGTTACGTTTCTCAAAAACGCAGCTTCGTTTCTCCCCGACACCGCCAAACTTGCAGAAGCTTGTACAAAACTACTGCCTCTGATCAGCAAAGCTCTAGGATTGGAATGAGTCATTAGGGAACTTCTGCGATCGAGTCCGGGGTGCTTGAGCCGTCACTCAATCTGTAACCTCTTCACCGACCTGTAACCTCTTCACCGACAATGAGGTTTGCTCCTACAGTCAAAAACCTACAGTCAAAAACCTACAGTCAAAAACCTATGGAAGTGATTCCCGCGATCGACCTGCTCAACGGTAAATGTGTCCGACTGTATCAGGGCGACTACAACCAATCAGAAGTGTTCAATGACGACCCGGTTGCGGTAGCGCAGCAGTGGGCTGAGGAGGGGGCAACTCGGCTGCATTTGGTGGATCTAGATGGAGCCAAGGTAGGAAACCCGGTGAATTTGGCAGCGATCGCCGCGATCGTTCAAGCCGTAACGGTGCCTGTCGAAGTTGGGGGCGGACTGCGCGATCGCTCCAGCGTTGCGGCTTTACTGGCGACGGGTGTCCGGTGGGCTATTTTGGGAACAGTTGCCGTCGAGAATCCTAAGCTGGTCGCTGAACTGTGTGGTGAATTTCCGGGGCAAATCATCGTCGGCATCGATGCCCGAAATGGAAAAGTGGCGACCAAAGGCTGGCTAGAAACTTCAGAAGTGTTGGCGACTGAGTTGGCAGAACGAATGGCCCAGTTGGGAGCCGCCGCCATTATCTACACCGACATTCATCGAGACGGAACTCTACAAGGGCCCAATCTGGCGGCGCTTCGAGAATTGGCTGCGGTAGTCGCGATTCCTGTCATTGCGTCGGGGGGAGTTAGCTCGGTAACGGATTTGCTGAGTTTGTTGGCGTTGGAACCGCAAGGGGTGACCGGAGCGATCGTCGGGCGCGCCATTTATACCGGAGACGTGTCCCTCAAGGAGGCGATTCGAGCAGTAGGACAGGGCCGCTGGCAGGACATTCCACCTGACTTTGGCTCATCTGCGATCGGCTAACCTGCCTGTAGAGTGAACAGTTTGATATTGAGCTTACAGAAATTTAGCCAAACGCTATATCTGCTGCTATCTTAGGGTGAAAGCAATTGAATAAGAGCAAGTCATCGTCACATGGGAATAACTTATCGGCGGGTTCTGCTGAAGATCAGTGGTGAAGCTCTGATGGGCGACCTGTCCTACGGGATTGACCCTGCTGTTGTCACGGGTATCGCCCAAGAGGTGTCAGAAATCGTGGCCAATGGGGTACAGGTGGCGATCGTGGTGGGCGGCGGCAATATTTTTCGAGGAGTCAAAGGGGCTGCGGCAGGCATGGATCGGGCCACCGCTGACTATATTGGCATGATCGCCACGGTGATGAATGCAATGACCCTGCAAGACGCGCTAGAACAATTGGGAGTACAGACACGAGTGCAGACTGCGATCGCCATGCAAGAAGTCGCAGAACCTTACATTCGTCGTCGGGCGATGCGTCATCTTGAGAAAGGTCGGGTAGTTGTGTTTGGGGCGGGGTCAGGCAATCCGTTCTTTACGACCGATACGACTGCTGCTCTGAGAGCCGCCGAAATCAATGCAGAAGTGCTGTTTAAGGGGACGAAAGTAGACGGCGTGTATGACGCAGATCCGACTCACAATCCTGACGCAAAACGCTTTCAAAGTCTGACTTATTCTCACGTTTTGACCCATGATTTGAAAGTGATGGACAGTACCGCCATCTCATTGTGTAAAGATAACAATATCCCCATCGTTGTTTTTGACATGTCAGTTCCCGGAAACGTCAAACGGGCAGTGATGGGAGAACCTATCGGAACGATTGTCGGAGGTTTTTGTGAAGTTTGCTGAAGTCGAAGACCATATGAAGAAGGCGATCGAAGCCGTTCAGCGGTCTTTTAATACAATTCGTACAGGTCGAGCTAGCACCAGTCTGCTGGACAAAATTTCGGTGGAATATTACGGGGTGCCTTCATCTCTCAAGTCTTTAGCCAATGTCAGTACGCCTGATTCGAGTACGATCCAGATTCAACCCTACGATCGCTCCAGTCTGTCGATTATTGAGAAAGCGATTTCGATGTCTGATTTGGGGTTGATGCCCAACAATGATGGCTCGGTGATTCGGCTAAATATTCCGCCGCTGACGAGCGATCGCCGCAAAGAGTTGGTCAAGCTGGCCGCCAAATACGCCGAAGAGGGCAAAGTCTCGATCCGCAACATTCGCCGCGATGGAATTGATACGGTGAAAAAACAGGAAAAAGACAAAGAGATTTCTGAAGACGAAGCCAGAGATTTGCAGGACAACATTCAAAAGCTAACCGACAAATACATTGCTGAAACTGAGAAAGTTTTAGCCCAAAAAGAAAAGGACATTACAACCGTTTAGCTATTTGCAAAAGCGCAAATTAAGTATAGGGATGCAGTAATGCTGTATCTCTTTTTTGTGTAAGCCTTTACGATTTTTGGCGTTGCTGATTGGAGGGATGAATCTGTGAGAAGTGTCCATCTTTTCGCCCCCTAAATCCCCCACTCTGGGGGACTTTGAACCTTGGGTTCCCCTTCGCATTGGAGGCGATTCATCCCCTGATTCAGCAACGCCCGATTTTTTAAGCTAAAAGTACTGAATTCTATTTTCTTCCCTGAACGGTTCTCCTGATGTTCTGGTCATAAGCTAACCTGATTGGTCAAGAAACCTATGCCCCGTAGAGCTTTTAGCTCAATCTTTTGAGGAAGCTAAAAGCAACCCCCCTCTTTTGCACCACAAGTCCAGGAGAGCCACAAACACCAGGCTAAAAACGAACCGTTTGAGCAGAAGAAATCGAGCTACCTAAAAATTTTCTACGAGCCTGCAATCATGCCAGCCAGTAAGACGAAGCCCACTAATACATCCAGTCTGAGCGCGTGAAGCGTGTTGGGGAGTTTGCCCTGAGAAAGTTTGTAGTACTGGTACGCCCAGCCGATCGCCGCCACTCCTACTGTTACCCAAAACGCCCAGCCAAGCTGCATCACCATTCCTAACTTTGCCAGAAGCACGATCGTAGCCGTGTAGAAAGCGCCGATCGCCTGGGGAGCATACTTGCCAAAAAACAGCGCACTTGAATTCACGCCAATTCGCTGGTCGTCTTCGCGATCGGGCAGGGCATAAACCGTATCAAAAGCCAGCGTCCACAAAACCGTTGCGCCCCAAAGCAGCCAGGTTTCTTGACCCAGACAAGGGGTTGCGGCCGGAATGGCAGAACAACTCACCGCACTCCAACTGATCAAAACCGCAAACCCCCAGGCGATCGACAACACCAACTGAGGCACCGGAAAGACTCGTTTTGCGCCTGGATACAGCAAGATGACTGGAACGGCCACCACACAAAGCCAAAAAGTCAGCCGATTTAGATAAGCCGTCAGTCCATAAGCGCACACCAGCCCGACCAGCATGACGACGACACCAACCTTGATCGAGAGCGATCGCGATGCAAGGGGACGATTACGAGTTCTCTGAACTTGGGGATCAATATTGCGATCCCACAAATCATTGGCGACACAGCCTGCCGCACTCGTGGCCAGCGTTCCTAAGACAATCACAGCCACCAAAATCCAGGGAGGCGTTCCTCTAGCAGATAGGAACACCGCCCAGAGCGCAGGAATCATCAAAATCAAACGTCCTTCTGGCTTGTCCCAGCGCAACAGTCGAAGAACCTTGAGCCAGATGGATTCGGGAGTTGTTAGCATAGAGAGTTTGAATTGAGCCTAATCAGCGTTCAAAAGCATCCAAACCTATTGTGCAACGGGCAGGGTAAAGAAAAACCGACTGCCTTCTCCGTGGGTGGATTCAAAACCGATTTGACCGCCCTGGTTTTCGATCAAAAGCTTACAGAGAGAAAGCCCCAACCCGGTGCCCGAAATGTTGGCACGATCGCGGTGTCGCACTCGATAAAATCGCTGAAACAACTGAGGTTGAGCCTCGGTCGGAATCCCTAACCCGCGATCGCGCACCCACACTTCCACCAATCCTTCTGAATGCAAACTTGCCCCAATCACAACAGCAGTCTGAGCAGGAGAATACTTAATGGCATTAGACACAAGATTGATCAACACTTGAGACACCTGCCAGCGATCGCCCCAAACTTCTGGCAAATCGGACTGAAACTCATAGGCGGCTGAATGATGAAATAGAGCCATCACTTCTTGGGCCAGACTGCTAATTGAGAAGGCGATCGGCTGAGACACCAAACCCCCTGCTTCAAACCTTCTCAAGGCAACCAGGCTTTGCAGCATTTCTTGCAAATGTTCGACCTGTTGACGAATCAGATCTAAAAACTCCTGACGCTGGTCATCATTCAAAGACGGCTCACCCAGCAAATGGACAGATCCTTGCAGCGAAGTCAGAGGGGTGGCGAGTTGGTGCAGCAATAAGTGGATAAACTCGGTCTGAGAATCCACCTGATCTTGCAGTTGTTGTTTTTCGTCAAGCAGGACTTCGAGCAGGTCGGACGTGTCCAGCAGAGGGGCAATCGGGCGATTTCCCTGAGACGGATTGTGGTTCTCACCAGGTAAAGGAACGTGAGACATCTCAGTTTAATCTCAGTTTGGGCGTTGAGTGCGAAAGAGATCATCTGTGGCCGTTTAGGAAATGCCTTGGCACTTGACGAGCCTAATTATTCAGATTATTTCATTATGTTACAAATCTAAAGTTTTTTAGCAAACTTAGACGGTAAGCATTTCTACCTGGAGAGATTTTGTCTGATGGATTGTTGTAAAAACGACTGAGAAACTCTTAAGATCAACCTGACCCTCGATCTGCAACCTCTTCTAATCGTCCTCCGTCAAGATAGAAAGTAGACCGCAACCCGTTAACTGTCAGCTACGCATCCATCTTCTAACCCGTTAAAAATGCTACAAAGTTTCTGTTGTCGATCGTCCCATTCTGCCCCGCAAGCCGCTTCATCGCATGGTTAAATCAACCTATACCCCTCCCGAAACGTTGGTCAATATTCCTACGCCGCCCAGCGATCGAGACCGCATCCTAGCGGCAATTGACGTGGGGACAAATTCAATTCATATGGTTGTGGTTCGCATTCAGCCCCGGTTGCCCGCGTTCACAATCATTGCGCGAGAAAAGACGACAGTGCGATTGGGCGATCGCTGCAAGCAAACTGGACGACTCACCCCAGAAGCGATGACACGGGCAACGGACGTACTAAAACGCTGTCAAGAAATTGCCAAAAGCCTCAACGCCGAACAGACGATCGCCGTCGCCACTAGTGCAGTTCGAGAAGCCCCGAATGGACAGGAATTTTTGCAGCAGATCGAGGCAGATTTGGGGCTGTGGGTCAATCTGATTTCAGGGGTCGAAGAAGCTCGGAGAATCTACCTGGGTGTGCTTTCGGGGATGCAGTTTAATGACCAACCCCATGTGATCATTGACATTGGTGGTGGCTCAACTGAGTTGATTTTGGGTGACGGGCACGAACCGCGAACCCTCAGTAGCACTAAGATTGGAGCAGTCCGCCTGACTTCAGAACTGATCACCACCGATCCCATTAGCCCCACCGAGTTTCAGTATCTCCAGGCTTATATTCGCGGCATGTTAGAGCGCCCCGTCGAAGAGTTGCAGACTCAACTCAAACCAGGCGACACCCTGCGAATGATTGGCACGTCGGGCACGATCGAGACGCTGGTCAGTCTGAATGCTCGTGAAAAATTTGGCACGGTTCCCACGCCACTCAATGGCTGTCAAATCACTCAAAAAGACCTGCGTGAATGGGTCAATCGCCTCCGAAAGTTGAGCTATGCCGATCGCCTTTTAATTCCTGGACTCAACGATCGACGCGCTGAGATCATTTTGGCGGGGGCAATGATTTTGCTCGAAGCGATGACTTTGCTCAAGGTGGAGACGTTAGAAATCTGTGAACGATCGCTGCGTGAAGGAGTCGTCGTTGACTGGATGCTGGCCCACGGCTTGATCGAAGATCGGCTTCGCTATCAAAGTTCTGTCCGTCAGCGTAGCGTTCTCAAGAATGCTCAAAAGTATCAGGTCAATCTAGAACACAGTCAGCGCGTCGCTCAATTTGCCCTCAACTTGTTTGACCAAACCCGTGGTCTGTTGCATTCCTGGGACACCGATGCACGAGAACTGCTGTGGGCGGCCGCGATTTTGCACAACTGCGGGCACCATGTCAGTCACGCCTCTCACCACAAGCATTCCTATTACCTAATTCGTCACGCAGAACTGCTGGGCTATACCGAGATCGAGATTGAAACGATCGCCAATCTAGCCCGCTATCACCGCAAAAGCAGCCCCAAAAAACGTCACGACAGCTACCGAAATCTCACTAGCAAAAAACATCGTCGCATCGTCGAACAATTGAGTCCACTACTGAGATTGTCCGTTGCCCTTGACCGCAGACAAATCGGGGCGATCGCTGACATTCAGTGTGACTATATTCCTGACCTACAAGAGATGCGGCTGCTGCTACAAGCGACTGAGCCTGACGAAGATTGTGCTTTAGAACTGTGGAGTTTGGACTACAAAAAGAGCAGCTTTGAGTCAGAATTTGGAGTCAAGCTTGTCCCCATTCTGAGAACAATTTCAGCTAGAAACCCTTGAAACTAGGTGAATTCGATGAGATTGTTCGCTTCGATTATCAATTCGAGTCACTTCCAAATCCCCTACGGGTGAGGGGTCTAGGGGCTGCCCAGATTAATCACCGTAGCGAAAGATTTCATCGAATTCACGCTGTTTTACGTTGCCCGCAAAGGGTCGCTTCACGTTACCTACAAAAAGTCGCGTTTTAGTTGCAGTAGAAAAGAATCAGAAATTGCTCTGAATTCAAGCTGTGAAGGGATTCAAGCGACTCCGTATTTTCTGGTAGGTAATCTTCATCATCTATTAGGTTTTCTTCACTGAATTTTTACAGAAATAGCGATAGGTTTGGGGGCAGGCAGCTTAATTTGCTTAAGTTTAGAGGAATCTAATTTCTTCACCTCAAAGTCGAATTTATGTAGGCATATTTCATCTGAGCTTCACGCTCCACTGAGTAAAAATACGGTATCTTCTCCTTAAAGGGTACAGATTTTCCACTAACTTCTCAGCGTGTTCTCCGTATTTTATCTATTAAGGATATTCACTGATAAACATACGGAGGCTTCTCAAAAAGCTTATCTGTCTTTAGTCTCGCCCCCGCTAAAGTGCTTAACCAGTAGGCTTTAAGTAACAAAGTAGACTTGACAACTACAACGCCCAAGAATTACTCTGCCCGGTAATTTAATTTCTATAGATTGGTGCCTGAAATCACTTTCAGAGTAAATTTCCAGTTTCAAGAATGCGATCATGACCTTAGAAACTTCCATTCCTGCTCAAAGCGTAATTGGCTTTCCGGTGACTGCACTGCCGTTTGACCAGCAGATTTCAGTCATTCTCAAGTGGGCCAAAAGTCGAATCAGTAAAGTGGTCTGTGTCGCCAACGTTCACATGCTCACAGAAGCCTCCTGGGACCCTGCACTGGCCTCAGTTCTCTACAATGCAGATATTGTCACACCTGATGGGATGCCGCTCGTGTGGATGGTGCGACTGTTGGGCCGCTATTCGCAAGACCGAGTGGCAGGGATGGACATCATGATGTCGCTTTGCGATCTGGCTCCTTCTCAAAACATCAGCGTCTTTTTTCTTGGCTCCGAACCAGAAATTTTGGACAACATGCGGAGCCGCTTTGAGCGAGAGTTTCCTGACCTCACCATTGCAGGCATGGAGCCTTTACCGTTTCGTCCGCTGACCCCTGCTGAGGATGCGGCAGTCATTCAAAAAATTCATGAGAGCGGGGCAGGAATCGTCTTTGTGTCTCTGGGTTGCCCCAAGCAAGAATTTTGGATGGGACAGCACAAAAGCAGAATTCAGGCGGTGATGATCGGGGTCGGGGGCGTTTTTCCCATCTATGCAGGCATTCACAAACGGGCACCCTATTTCATTCGTGAATCAGGTCTGGAGTGGCTGTATCGTCTTGCTCAAGAACCTCGTCGGCTGTGGGGCCGCTACCGCAAAACGATCCCACCGTTTCTGTGGCTGGCGTGTAAGCAGCTTTTGAGTTCACAAGGGAAAATCCAGACTTCGAGCCGAGATTAAGCTTGAGATGGTCGAGGCTCGTAAATTAAATCGTTATCTATAGGATGTGTTGAGCTAACTCGATCGCGCCACCAGCCTGAAATTTTAAAATCGGTGCGTTTCGCATAGCTCTGCGTTAACGTCAGTTCGATGAATTCTTCGCTTTGCTTGCAGATCCCAAAACGCCCCCTAAATTCCCCACAAGTAGGGGACTTTAAGACCAGATCTCCGACCCAAAGGTTTTCATCTGTAGGGGATTTGGGGGACAACCTAGATCTGCAACCAAAGCGAAGAAATTCATCGAATTCACGTTGATCAAAAAGTGTTTACAGCCGATCGAGCGAATTGGTATACCTGGTCTAATTGACGCTCAACTCGCTTGATCGAGCCGTCTCCAGGCAGCGATCACGGTTTGAAGAGGCTGGGGTAGGTGAGTCTGAATGCTATCAGAGTATTGAACCGTACCAGCGCGAGTCGAAAGTGTAACCGTGATAATGTCTGCGGAGCCTGGAGTAGCGGGATAGCTGAGGCGATCATACGCCTTGATCGCTGCCATAACCTGTTGAAACTGACGCATCTGCTGAGAAGAAATCCGAGTGGTTTGCAGCAAAGAAGCTGTGCCATTGGGGTTGAGGCGACTGCGAATCAATCGACCGTCTTGAAGCAAAACAGTTTGCTGCGTTTGACCCGCGAAGCCGCCACTAGCGATCGCTCGAAAAATGACGCTTTGCGGCAATTTGGGCAGGTCATTCACCGGAATCTGAACAGGCTTCAGTAAAGTCTCCCTGGCGGATTGGTCAAGCTTCACCAACGAGCCTGAGAAATTGGTGCGATAGACCCAGCGCTGTCCGGTTGCTTCTACCACCACGAGCCAACCAGGAGCCAATGCCTGAGTACAAAAGACTCCCTTCTCTGCCAGTCCCAGACAGCCATCGCTCCAGGTTCTTTGTTCAGCTTGGGTGATCCGCAGCGCAGAGCGAGATAGATTTGATTGCGCCACCGCATCTCTCAACACCGCATCTTCTACCGACGCTGGAGGCGATTGCTCCTGGATTCCCGCTACACGCAAAACTCGTCCTTCGCGATCGGTGTGATAAACCCAGGTTTGCTGGTTTCTAGCGACAACTACGCGCCACCCCTCAACTAGAGCTTGACCACACAGTTCATCTGGTCTTGCCAACTCCAGGCAGCTATTTCGCCAGGTGCGCTTTTCAGCGGTTCTGATCCGCAATTTTCCAAGTGGCACTCTGACCCGACGAGACAGATCGCGCCGCACCTGATCCGCGATAAACTTTGGCAGGGCTGAGGAGCGATTGCTTCGCTTGAGCAGGTTGATGGGATCAGCAGACACAGGCTGCACCATTGGCACACCCGTCACCAGAGACAAGACCGCCACTAAAACAATCACAGACAAAAATTTAGTCGATCGGTTAAGTTGCATCGCAAAGCAGGATAACAAGAACTGCACTCCCAGACGCAGAGGTGAGGATAGCAAGTTCCAGTGTGAGGTTGACGAGTGCAAAACTTAATTTTCGACGGTGGACATCTCCGGCAAAGTGGGTAGGTTGCGATCGCGCATAAATTGATTAAACGCTTTGGGCTGCACGATGTACCAGACAATTCCCATAACTAAAATTGCTGCGACCAGCGCTGATAAGCCTGACACAATTTGATAGAGCGCCGTAGGATGGTGAGAATCTGGACGGATGGCACGCAGATTTTCTGCTCTAGAAACTCTGGAAACAGCGCGGGACGGCGGTCGAGCAGGACGAGTTGGTTTGGTCGCGGTGGCCACACGAGTAGACGAAGGCATAATGCCAACTGTCACTGTTGTAGACCGCATGGCTTGCAAATGTTGAGCCACGATCGGTGGGCGACGACCGCTACGAGTCCAGATCAACAGTGCCGACAGCGGAATTCCACAGAGATTGGCGATGCTTAATCCTTGAATGCGCTGTAACAGCGGTTGATCATTACCAATCAGGGCCACAAGCCGACCAGGACTACTGCGTGACAGCCCATAAGCACATTCTGCAACCGTGAGCGCAAGTCGGGCCCGCCTGCTATAGATCTGTCCAGCAACGGGTTGGAGTGAGGAATGAGTCGCCCCAACGCCCGTCAATTGCCAATCGCTCTCACCAAAAAAGCGCACAAATTCTCTAGCGGTCTGCTCCTGATTGCGATCGACCCCAACTCGCCCTAGCGCCTGGATCTCTTCGTAGACTGCCTGGGGTACAAAACACCGTCCAACTCGTGAAAACTCTTGCCACTCGCGGGTTTGACCAGCCAGTAGCGCCGTGAGATCAAACAGGAGAAAAATGGGAGGTAATTCAGACATGGTTTTAGGGAGGTGACTCAACGGGAACTCTAAAGTATGAAGTGTAATTTATCACTGACCGTTTACGCTTCACACTTGATAACTTAAATTTCAACAACCTCACCCACCAATTCCGAGTCGTCCTGCCAAACTGGGTGTCAGGGGTAAAAGAATCGTAACCATTAAAAAGAGAGCCAGCAAGCCTAACGCCGCCCGTGCGTCATCGGGTTCTAACAATTCATTCAGGCTGGGGCGTTCTAAATTGCGCTGCAAGACCAAAATCACGATCGCCCAATATAATGCTAGCGGATTCACTAAAGACGTGAGAGCTAACAGGATCACGGTCGCGATCGTCGTCCAGCCTGCAATTTTGCGTCCGTAGATCGCCTGGACAATTCTGCCACCATCAAGCTGACCCGCAGGCATGAGATTGATCGCCGTGACGAGCAGCCCAATCCACCCCACAATGACCAAGGGATGCACAGCAATGACGGTCTGCTGAAGCGCACTGCCCAAGACAACTCGTGCCAAAGTTCCTACTAAAATCGAACCCTCAAAAAACTGAGTCGGCACCTTAAACAAACTGCCCTCATGAGAAAGCAGCAAGCCACCGATCAGCAAAATTAACGAAACGATGCCGCCAGCGGCTGGGCCAGCAAACGCGATATCAAACAACGCATTTCGGCTAGGCAGCAGAGACTCAAATCGAGTGATCGCCCCAAAGGAGCCAATTTGCCAGGTTGGAATAAACAAGGGAAAACCCAGGCGAACCTGATGCCGTCGTGCCAAAAACCAGTGACCCAACTCGTGAGCCGCCAAAATCGTGAGAATGCCACTGGCGATCGGCAACACTTCCCGGTATCGGCTCAAGTCGGTGTAAAAATCAAAGCCCAGTAGAAATCCAGACGTTTCTAAACAGGTTGCGATCGTTCCCGTCAACAAAACCCCTGCCAAAATCTTTTGGGTCAGCGTGGCAGGCTTGGGATCATTGGCGCTCGGTAAGATGACGACAACTGGCTTGCCATCCTGATTTTCGACCAGAAACAGCCGATAGCGATCGCCCAATTTGTCGTGCAGATTTTTGGAGAGGTGATCGTAGGTCGGTTCAATTTCACCTCGCAGGTTACCTCTAAAAATCGCCCCATTCTGATAGGGGATCGTTTCGGTTGCAAAAAAAGTATCAATCCCAAAAATCCCTTGAATTGTCTTGAGATCCTCTAAGGGAATGGGCATCTCCTCGGGTTTTTCGAGGCTATCCGGTGAAGGCGTTGTCAGCGTTTGGGAGGGAGGCTCGATCGCCTGAGTTTCAAGATTGTCAGTTTCAACATTGGATAAAGTAGACGCTCGTTTGGTCAAGACTTCCTGACCTGCTGCCCGGAGCCGTCGCCCAATTAAAATATAAGAACCAGTAGAAATGACAAATAACAACAAGACACCCGCCAAATTGAGGTAGATGCCCACCGAAAACAAGCCAAAAAATAGCAGCCAGGGAGCCATCAGCACAACCGACTGCAACCAGGCCAGAATGCCAATTTTGCCAAAGGGTCTGGCCCGATAATAGCCCCAACCCAAAATCCCTAAAGCCACTAGCACAGTTAGCGCAGTAATCATCTCCAAACCCCTGTAAGACAATGCTTACGCTCGATCAAGCAGAGAGCGCTTCTAAGTCTACTCTATCGAAGTTGGGGGTCTGTTGAGTGATCGGATTTGAGGAGAAATTTGAGTTGGGGAAGGGTGGAGGAGCTTGGGCTATAGACTTTAGACTTCGGACTTTAGACAGAAAGCATTTCGAGTTGTAACGTCTCGATCTAACGTCTCTACTGGTTCTTGAGTTTGACAATCTGATCTAACACGCTGCGGTAGCCTTCTGCTTGACCTTGTTGGAGGTAGAGATCGCCTGCTTGTCTTAGATCGGTCAATGCTTCTTGACGATCGCCCAGGCTGGCAAGCAATACGCCGCGATGATAGTAAGCATCTGCACTAGTTGAATTGATCCGTAAGGTTTGGCTAAAGTCAGCGATCGCCCCGCGCGCATCTCCCAGATCCATTCTGGCTTTGCCGCGATTTTCGTACGCTCTGGCATCGGTGGTGTCGAGACTGACGGCTTGGGTGTAGTCAGCGATCGCCCCGGCTCGATCGCCCATTTCTGACTTGGTTTCGGCACGGCTGACGTAAGCGGCCGCGTAATCTGATTTGACCTGCAACGCCTGAGTGTAGTCAGCCAGTGCGCCCTGTTTATCTCCGACAGAGGCCTTCAAATCACCGCGACTTTTTAACACTTCTACATTGTCGGGCTGGAGTTTGAGGGCTTGATTGTAGTCAGCGATCGCCCCCTGCACATCTTCTAGCGCAGCCCGTACCATTCCTCGTCTCAAAAAGGCATCGGTCTTGTCAGGATTGAGTTTCACCACTTCGCTAAAGTTAGCCTGAGCAGCTTCTAGATTCCCCAACTTAGAATGAGCCAGCCCTCGATTGTAGTAAGCAGAGGTGTAGGTCGGTTTGAGGCGGATGGCTTGATTAAAGTCAGCGATCGCTGCCTGGTCTTCTCCAATTTCATGATGCAGTGTGCCGCGACTTAAATAGGCTTCTGCGTAGTCGGGCTGAAGTTTGATCGCTTGATTTAAATCATTCATAGCAGCTTGACGATCGCCCTTCGAGAAGTGAACATAGCCCCGATTGAGTAAAGCAGGTGTGTAGCTCGGCTGAAGCTGTAAGGCTTGATTGAAGTCAGCGATCGCGCCCTCGGTGTCTCCAGACTGAGCGCGAATATGTCCCCGATTGACGTAGGCTGGCACCAGGTTGGGATTTAGCTCTAGGGCTTTGTTGAGGTCAGCGATCGCACCATCGGCATTACCTACTGCATAGAGAGTCGTTCCGCGTTGGGCATAGGCACCCGCATCAAAAGGACTGAGCCTGATCGCCTGATCAAAGTCTGCCATCGCTCCAGTTGAGTCACCCAGATTCGATCGGGCTGCCCCTCTTCCTACGTAAGCATTACTGAGATTAGGATTTAGCTCGATCGCTTTGTTGTAGTTCTCAACGGCTCCTCGATAGTTGGCGCTTCTAATTTGACCTTCTCCGGCTCCGTAAAATTTCTGAGCTTCTTGTTGGGTTTTAGACAGTTCAGACGCTTTGACGGGTTCTGTTGGGGTCGGTGCTTTGGCGGATTCTGTCTGGGCTGCCAGCGGCGCAACACTACTGAAAGTTGTAACCAAGCCAACCACAACAGCGTGGACAGCGTGACGTGAGGAAAAACGGATCAGGCTCATGGCTTTAAGTCAGGATGTCTTAGAAAGAACAAGGGTCTTTTTCTAGCTGACTGTTCCCAAAATTGAGGCCTGGATCACGTCTGGCTTTATGAAGTTTTTACCAAAGCTTAAGGAGTTTCCCGGAGGAGAGGTTTCTCGGCAAAAGCAATTGTGGCTGGCGGTTCAAACCGCGCCTAACAGAACGAAGTCGCCTTCGCAGACTAAAAGAATTTTTGAGGGGCGAAGGCGGGTTTTGATGAATTCAGATTAAGTCGGCACCATCTCACCCGGACGTAGCCTGGCCCATTTGCCGTGTTCTGATTTAAAGCTGAGACACCCTACAACGTCCCATTCCATCTCGATGTAGTCGGAGCGATCGCGGATGTTGACATTGATCGTCGGCTCGGTCGCTTCAAAGTCGGGTGTCTCGGTGAGATGGGGCTGTTCGTGCTGGTGTTCGACCGCGTGATAGGTGGTGCAGCGGTCTACATAATGGCAATTGACACAGATACACATTGTTCTAATCTCTCTGCAACACAATAGAAGGGAGTGGGGCAAGAATGGAGATGATTTTCTGTTACTCTAGCTCAGGCGAACGAATTATTCATTGGCTTCTGGGTTGATTTATGTTGCGGTTAGCGGTTAGCAAAAGATGGAGGCGGCGCAGGTGGGCGATTTCTAGACCCCAGACGCTCCATACCTGAAAAATCAAGCGCCATACTAGAGAGGTGTGGTCGCTTTGATTGAGACGATCGTTTTAGAAACGCTGACTCGACTGCCTGTAGCTGCTTCAATTCACTGCCAGTCGCTTCTTTGTCACTTCGCCAGCTTTACCCCGTTTAGGATTAGTTTGAATTGAATCATCTGTGTTGGCAAAACGTTGTGGTTGCCTCTTCTGCCCTGTCTCCCGAAAGCTGGCCCTTTAGTCTAAAGTGGCTACCTGAATCTGCGTGTCTGGTTGGTGGAACGGTTCGGGATGCTCTTCTCAAGCGGCATTCTGACTATTTGGATTTGGATTTTGTGCTACCGATCGCGGCGGTCGAAACGGCCCAAGCGATCGCGCGTCACTATCGAGCCGGGTTCGTGTTGTTGGATGCGGAACGCCAGATTGCTCGTGTCGTGTTTGAGCAGGGAACGGCTGACTTTGCCCAGCAGGTCGGCCCGACGCTAGAAGCCGATTTGCGCCGACGTGACTTTACGGTGAATGCGATCGCCTACAACCCACACACCTCTCAATTACTCGATCCGCTGCAAGGTCATGCCGATCTACAACGGGGACTGCTTCGCATGGTCTCGTGTGAGAATTTGGCAGAAGATCCGCTGCGTCTGTTGCGGGCGTATCGTCAGGCAGCCCAGCTAGGATTTGCGCTCGAATCAGAAACTCAGTCCGCTATTCGCCAACTCGCACCCAAACTAGGGAGAATCGCCGCCGAACGGGTGCAGTCAGAGTTAAATTATTTGCTCAGTTCTCCGAAAGGAACAGACTGGTTGAGAGCCGCGTGGCAAGATGGTCTGCTGCAAGATTGGTTTCCCAGTGCGACAGAAGTGAGTTTGACGCGATTGAGGGCGATCGACCAAACAGCGGTAGTCTTTCAAGAAACCTGGGCTGAGTTTGAGGCGGAGTTGTTTCAAAACATTCGTACTGCCGCTCGTAATGGTCAAGGCAAGCTCGAAAAGTCTTCTGGCTCGACCCGCAACTGGCTAACGATCGCCAAATTAGCCGCTTTACTGAGTCCTGATCCTCAGCAGGCAGAAGGGCAGTTGTGGCGATTAAAGTACAGTCGAGCCGAGATTCAGGCAGCAAGTACCGTTCTCAAAAATTTGCCCCGGTTTGAAAACAATGCTCAGACCGAGTGGAGTTTGGGAGAGCAATATTTCTTCTTCCGCGAAGTGGGCGCTACCTTTTCGGCACTGGCTATCTTGGCGATCGCTGCGGGCACTCCTTTAGAAACGATCGCGCCTCTGATTCACCGCTTTCTCAATGCTGAAGATCCGGTTGCTCACCCCAGTTCTCTGGTCACAGGGCAAGATTTGATGTTGGCGCTCGGTCTCGCAGCCGGGCCGCAAATCGGTCAACTACTGGCAGCGCTACAACTAGCACGAGCCGAAGGGAAGATTTTTAACGCTGAAGAGGCGATCGCCTGGGCTGCAAATTTGGCGCGGTCAACTGGATAGCTGTGCGGATTATGTTAGAGTGATCTTCTCACTCAATTCCTTTCGGGGCTAGATTCGTTTGGCTTTGATTTGAATGCGATCTGTCTACAATTCTTCAACTGATGTCTCAAAAGGGGTAAACATGGCTAAACGCCGCAACCAAAAGAAAGAAAAAGCGCTCCGTAACCAGGCTTATGCTCGTAAGTTTCGCAAGCGCACTAACACAGGTCGCATGACGCGAGGCAGACGCTACGACAACAATCGCGATGAGTCAGAAGGCGATCAAGAAGGTGCAAGCAGAGGCAATGAGGGTGCTGCTGACGTATAGCGGCTGGCCTTAAAAGATTGTCAGGATCAAAGATTATCAGACGGGCTGAGATTTTAACGGTTCATGCCTCTTCTGAATTGCAAACGATTAAATCTTGCCCAAGTCCCCGGATCTCAACAGGTCTGGGGACTTTTGATTGTAGATCTCAGTCCAAAAGGTAGAACTTCTGTGTAGACTGAAGCTAATTTGATTACCAATAAGTGATGCCTTCTAAACAGCAATTGCTTGATGAGATTGAGCAGATCCCCGATTTTCTGGTCGAGGAAATTCTAGATTTTGTGCAATTTTTGAAATCGAAGCATCAACCAGATAGACAAGAGACCGCGTTGTTGAGCGAGTCCACTCTAGCAAAGGATTGGCTTAGACCAGAGGAGGACGAGGCTTGGCAGGATTTGTGAGAGGCGATGTGGTGATTGTACCGTTCCCGTTCTCAGATCTTACTGAGGCAAAAAGACGACCTGCGCTAGTGTTGGCGGTGCTAACAGGGGATGATTTAATTTTGTGTCAGATTACGAGTCGTTTGGTGAGAGACGATTCTGCGATCGCTCTAGAAAGCTCAGACTTTAGTTCTGGAAGTTTGAGGCAGTCAAGTAATATCAGACCCAATCGCTTGTTTACTGCCGATCAACAAATCATTCGCTCAATAGCCGGACAGTTGAAAATAGAGAAACTGAGTGAGGCGATCGATCAAGTGATTAAACTGTTGCAGGCTTGAATGTGGTTACATGGAGTCAATTTAACCAAATAGTATCTCTGAGTAATTCTTAAAGCTTTTCTGGTTTTATTGGGTCGATTGAAGATTGTTTTTTAGGACTTGTAGTCTTCTCCTTCAAGATCAGTTCAAACGATATCTTGTAAGTAGGTGGGTAGAATTAATTGTAAGATAAGGAGGCTGCTCAATTCCTCAAT
>NZ_JBJPHT010000061.1:0-33913 GCF_052939475.1 Phormidesmis sp. 146-20 | reverse complement strand
GCCTATCTCAATAAGCAATTCTCACTCTAAGACTTACAAGACTGGGATGCACCCGATTAAGCGTCTCCATCTGACTGAGACAGCTTTACCGGAACATTCAGCTTCTTAGACAAGTTTCTCACGGTTTCAAAAAATTCGTCTGCCTTCCTAATCTGTTTTGAAACAGGCAAAATCATTCCTAGAACTGCAATAAAATAAGCTTTGATCTTTTCAGGTTTGCGGCGATAGGTGATTTTGATTTCGTCTTGTAAATCGTTGAAGTAGACGATCGCTAACTCTCTTCGAGCCTCTGGCAATTGTTCAACAGCTTCATACAAAACTTCTAACGACTTGATCACATCATGCAACTCGTAGATTGAGATGGGGCTGACTTCACTTTTAGCTGACGGTTGAGAGACAGAATTTATCGGAATAAAACTTTGACCTAACTCCGACATTTGCTCAAGTTCAGCTTTACCTTTTTCAGTTAAATAAGCTCGAACAATTTGAAATTCTCTCGTGTCATTGTCATAAACTCTGGCTGCTTTTAAGTAACCATCTTCTGCCATTGTGTCGAGATAATATCGGAGCATTTGCATTGATGAACCCAACGCTTGAGCAATACTATCGCCCGTAATATTGCCCTGGTCGATCGCTCGTAAAATCCGAAGTTGTCGCTCATTCAATGGCATGGATTGGTACTATTTGACAGGATGCTATTCTAGCCGAGTTTGTGAAAATTACTGCTTGATTGCGCCAGCGTTACAATCCCTCAGCCAAATTTGTACTGCCTGACCGATGATGCCCTGACTGCTTTCTCTCGGTGGCGTGATAGGTTCTCCGATGGGCGCTCTCGCAGAGATGTCTGAAGCAGACCGCGTACGGGTAAACATCAGTGCCAATCGCCAGCCGCTGGTCGTTTTTGCCAAAAATAACCAATGATGTTGCTGAAGGTTAAATGGTTTGCCTGCACTGTTTTGACGCTCCAATGTTGTGAGAAAAACTTGTTGGAGGTCAGAATCGGGCGGAATGTCAGTTCCAGGCTTTAAAGGCAACGGCGTGAATTCAGGTCTGCCTGCGGTCAGGACGAAATTCATCGAAGCGATCGCAGATCGTCGAGTCGATCGAGTTGCCACCCGATTAGCATACCCCGGCAAATCGCGCAGTAGAAGGGTGACCAGGGGTTCAACTTGAGCAGAACAGGCTTTTTTGGAGATGGGCTGTGAAGGGGTGGATAGCGTAAATTCTGGAGCGAACCCTAGAGAGAGGAGCGCGATCGCCACAATTTGTATCTTCATAAAGACGTTGCATCCACTACAAATTGAGTCAACAACCCCGATCCTCTCTCAAAAGTTCTGCACTGTCATTGAAGGTTTGCCCGCTGAAGGCGTATTCTAAACTCACTTGTCACTTGTCTTTGAGCGATCGTCCATACTCATCAATTAGCTTCTTGAGTTTTGCAAATGGACTCTTAAGCTCTGATGATAATCTGACTCACGCTCTATACCAGGTGCTGTTGAACTGTGCTGACCAGGTGATCTGTCCAATGGGTGGCTAGATCCAGGCTTTCTGCTTCTACCATGACTCGAATCACAGGCTCAGTTCCAGAAGCACGAACGAGGATGCGCCCCTGGTCGCCCATTGCGGTTTCTGCCTGCGCGATCGCCGTCACCAACGGATCACAGTCTTTCCAATTAATACGCCGATTGCGATCGACCACGCGCACATTTTTGAGAAGTTGGGGATAGGTCTGGAAGCTCTGATCCACCAGTTCTGAGAGAGAGCAGCCGACTTGTTGGACAAGAAACGCGACATGCAGCGCCGTCAACAATCCGTCACCACTAATACTGTAATGCGGGCAGAGAATGTGTCCTGACTGCTCACCCCCCAGTTTTGCTCCGTGGCGCACCATTTCTGCATGGACATACTGATCGCCCACCGCCGCCCGAATTAAGGTGCCCCCCTGCTTTTCCCAGGCCCGCTCAAACCCTAGATTAGACATTACGGTAGCCACGATCGTATTGCCAGGTAGCTGCTGAGATTGCAACAACTGTTGTCCCCAAAAATAGAGAATGTAGTCTCCATCGACGATTCTGCCCTGACTATCAACGGCGAGAACGCGATCAGCATCTCCATCAAAAGCAAATCCTAAATCCGCAGAGCTTTCTTGAACGGCTGCTTGTAATAGGGCTAAATGAGTCGAGCCACAGTTGACATTAATGCGATCGCCATCGGGACGATCGTGCAGACAGATTAACTCTGCACCCAGCGATCGAAACACATCTGCGGACAATCGAGTTGCTGATCCCCAGGCCAAATCCAAAACGATCCGCATTCCTGCAAAGGGTTGAGGCTGGTCAGTCATTAAGGGATTTTTTAACGCTTCTACATAGTGACTGAGCAGTTCTGGACGGTGAGAATGCTGTCCCCAACGGTGGTCAGTGGATGCGATAGCTGAACTTTGCCCCCGCAAACCCGCTTCGATCTGTTGTTGAAGTCTGGGAGCAAGCTTGGAGCCGTCTGGGTTAAAGAATTTGATGCCGTTGTCGGCTGGGGGATTGTGGCTAGCAGAAATCATCACCCCACCGATCGCGCCCACAGTATGCGCGAGATGAGCCACCGCAGGCGTTGGACATAGCCCCAGATCCCACACTTCGACCCCGGCGGCCGTCAGTCCGGCAGAGAGTGCCATCGCCAGCATATTGCTTGAATTGCGCGAATCTTGCCCCAAAATTACAGGTTGGGGACTCGTGGCGTTCGATCGCAAAACTTGACCCGCCCAAAAGCCCACCTGAAGCGCCAAAGGAGCCGTGAGCAGTTCTCCAGCGTGGCCGCGAATGCCATCGGTGCCAAACAAAGCCGAGTCAGGCAGCGAAACCGTCCCCCAGGGTTGCCCTAAATTTTGCTCAAAAGAACTTGTCAGACTGGAGGTTCCAGCCCTTGCAGGTGACGACACCATATAACACGACTCCTCACACAATATAGATCACAGTGGAGAATACCATTTCTCAGGAAGATCTCGTTAGAGTCCAACTGACGCAAGAATTTGCTGAAAGTTTTCCCAAGAAATTCCTTTCTCTATATATCGTGGATCATTCGGGTTATACGGACTCTGAAGGCGATCGATTGATAGAATCTTCACATTCTCTGGCAAAATTGGCACATCTGGATCAAACGCCGTCGGATTCATCAAAGAACTGGAAAAGCCTTTGAATATTGCAATTTCATCCAACTCTCCCTCGATCTCAGCCGAAACCAGCAGCACTTCTGTCGGACGCTTGAGGGTATATTGCTCCAAACGCTGCCCGATCGAACTTCCCATGTTTGCTCCAGTTGGTTTGCTTCTGGTTAGACTGCATCGTTCTTTAATCAAAGAATATTTAGCTGGTTGGCTAGAGAGAATGCAGGATTTTTGAAGAGTGCTGTCTATCGCGATCGCTCCTCAAAACAATTTGCTGACCCTGAAAATTTTCTACATGTTAGTACAATAATGGATTGGTGCGAGACTGCCCTTATCAACTCAGAGTTCAACCTATGGCAGACGACAACAAGGAAAAACAGCAGAGCGACAGCAGCAAAATTCAAGTTTCACTCGCTGTAATCGCTCTTTTAGGGACTCTCGGCACAGCGCTTGTAAGCAACTGGGATAAAATATTTTCAAAACCTGCTGCATCTCCTGCCCTGCAATCCGGTGTTTCTACGCCTAGTGTTGGGGCTTCTCCATCTGCTGCTTCCCAGATGAGTGGTCTTTTTGAGGTCGCAGCGGCAACCGCAGAAGGGGAATTGTTTTCTAACCCTTTGGATAAGAAAGTCAAGATTAAATTTCAGGCTGAAGGTTACTGGAGTGCGAATCCAGGGTGGAAGGAAAATAGCACCTCGCCTGAAGGATATGATGCAAAATTTGGTGGAGATGCTCTCTGTGATGCACGCGCTTCATCTTTAGTCATGAGAAATTCAGTCGGTGACTGCTTGTACATTGGTAAAGATGCAACTGTTAATGTAGCTCCAAAGGAGACGCTTCGTTTCTACATCAACGATGTCCGAGGAAATTATTCAGATAACAAAGGGTTCGTTAAAGTTAAGTGGTCTATTGAAGACCAATAGCTAACCTGACGATTAAATGTGTGTTAGACGATTGATCATTCGATCGCATCTGAGCGGATCAAAACGATCAGTTTGCCTTGGCCAGACCTGTAGAGTTGATGAATCGCAGCATTGGGTTATGCGCTCAGTTGCTCATTGCTGATCGCTTACGCTTGCCTACTCTAAAGAAGACAAAATAGCCCAGATAAAGCGTGTAGACAATTAGCCCAGCAATGCCCAAAAATCCAAGAAACCAGGGCTGAGTGCTGCTGTGAAAAAATTCTCTAAACGCCCAGGGTGGCTCTAACCACAGTCGGCAGGATGCGTCATTTTGCAGTTGAGTATTTGGTAAAGTGGCACACCGTAAAAAGGGCAACTGAGTGATCGCGCCCAACGCACAATAGACAGAAACACCCCATCGCCAGGAAGTGAGCGCCAGCTTAAGCGGATTTGAGGGTTGCTCCCGGATTTCTTCATTCAGATCGGCCCAGTACCAGAGAGCGATCGGAATCAAAATGCGAGCCAGCCAGCCCGAAATGAAGCCGATCGGCAGTGCCCCAATCAGTAAATACACGGTAATCGCCAACAAACTTGCGACGCGCCAATAAATAATCAACAATCGCTGCATCGCATCCGACTGTTTGGTAAAGGCCCAAATCAGCAGAATAAGCGGCACAATCACAGTAAACAGCACCGCCAGGCGGTAATCTGTCCAAACGAGCGGGGAGATCCAATCGGGTGCATCTGACATGGGGGTTCGCAATTAGCTTTTAGCGGTTGGCTTTGAGATGGACTTTACCATTTTGCCTCTATTATGTAGCCGATCGGACTGAAGCGAAAAGCAAATTACTAACGATCGCCATCAAAAATTGCCACTAAAAAACAAGCAACCAGGTCACAATAAAAGCTTCCAGTCACTTGTTTAGAGGAATATTTGATTTTGGAGGGGTCACTGTCTCAACGATCGCAATCAGGGCTGACCCCAAACGACTCAAGAAAATTAGTTGTCGTAAACGCGGCATTCTAGAGCGTCAGGATTGTCGTCGCAAAACTGCTCTAAAGAGTTTTTGGGTTTGACTTGACGTTGGTGCGAAGCTTCGGCTTGCAGTTCTTCAACGGCATCCCAGGCGGCAGCACACTCGCCAGAGTTAGAACCGCTCACGTCACAGACAGCACGAGCATTTTGCAGTTCTTCTTCAATTTGTTTTTTGATGTCGCTCATAGGTTTTGAATTTCGTCCTTTTTGAACGGTGAAACTGAGTTAGAGAGAGTAGATACAGCCCAACCTTAGCGGTGTGGCTGACCTTTATTCACTGTTTTAGTGATACAGGCGTTAGCAGATTTGACCTTGATCGATCGTAATCTCTTAAGGTTCGACCATCTGCAACTGACGCAACACTTTTTAGTCTTGGGGGTAGCTATCCGGGTTATGTTTCTATATCTTAACGTGTCTTGGTCAGAGGTTAAGTACGGAAAACCCGTCGAGATTCTACAGAAGGGAAGCTTGAGGGAATTGTTTCAAAGTTGTTGCAAAATATTGCGGGATGCGATCGCTTCCTTTGAAGTGAGCGGTTGGGTAGTGCGATCGAGACGACCCCTGACAAGTTTTCAGTAAACTGGGGATACCCGCATTTCAGCACGCTGCACAAGAGGAATCACTATGGTGGAATCAACAACCGACTCAATGAGGTGGGCCAGCGCCCTTTCCACCCGTCCTTCGTTGGAGGCGGCGATCGCTGAAGTGGTGGCTCAGGCCCAAGACCTGCTGCAAAGACCTGCGGATTTAGCATTTGTCTTCATCTCTTCTGCGTTTGCCAGCGAATATTCTCGACTGTTGCCTCTTCTAAGAAATCAGCTTCCTGATGTGTCGCTTATCGGCTGTAGTGGGGGTGGAATTGTCGGAGTCACTTCACGAGGCAAGGCGTTAGAGGTTGAGGGAGAACCTGCGCTGAGTCTGACGTTGGCCGCTTTACCCGGCGTTAAGGTCAAGACGTTTCATCTAGAGGCGGAGGAATTGCCCGACTTAGACAGTGCGCCGGATGCGTGGGCGGAGTTGTTGGGGGTTCCGCTATCCGACCAGCCGCATTTTGTGCTGTTAGCCGATCCCTTTTCTGCCAAGATTAACGACTTGCTGCAAGGGTTGGATTATGCCTATGCGGGGGCTTCAAAGGTTGGCGGGTTGGCGAGTTCGGGGGCGATCGGAGGCAACAGTGGCTTGTTTTGTGACGATCGCTTTTATCGAGAAGGTACGGTTGGGGTGGCGTTAAGCGGTAATTTGGTGTTGGAAACGATCGTTGCTCAAGGATGCCGTCCGATCGGAGATGTGTACTGGGTGACTGAGGGCGAACGGAACATCTTACTGGGCTTGCAGGAGCAGGATTGTTTGGATGATAATTCGCCGGACTGTGCGACGCAGCGATTGCCGCTAGAAGTTTTGCGAGATCTGATTCAAACTTTGAGTGAAGACGATCGGGAGTTAGCGCAGCATTCGCTATTTGTGGGCGTGGCGCAAAGTGAGTTTAAGCAAGATTTGGAGCAGGGAGACTTTTTGATTCGCAATTTGTTGGGAGTTGACCCGCGCGTGGGAGCAATTGCGATCGGCGATCGGATTCGTCCTGGTCAGCGGATTCAGTTTCATCTGCGAGATGCGGCGACTTCTGCTGACGATTTAGAAGTGTTGCTTCAGCGGTATCAAAAAGATGCGGGGGCGCGATCGTCGCCTGTGGGCGCTTTAATGTTCTCTTGTATGGGACGCGGTGAAGCACTGTATGGCGAACCCAATTTTGATTCCCAATTGTTCTGCGAATATCTCGACAACATTCCGCTAAGTGGCTTCTTTTGTAATGGAGAAATCGGCCCAGTCGGCAACAGCACCTTTCTACATGGCTATACGTCCGTGTTTGGAATTTGTCGGCAGAAGCGTGAGGAGTGAGGAGTGGGGAGTGGGAAGTGGGGAGTCGATCTTTCCAAACTTCTCAAACTCAGAATTCAACCCTCATCCCTCATCCCTCATCCCTTCTCCCTCATCCCTTATTCTGGAGGTTCCTTTGTCGATCGTTCGTGTGCGTGAACATGTCAATCCGCTAAGTCGCAAGTATCAGACTCCGATTCAGCCGCCCGATTGGGAGCAGGTGTATGCATTGAGCCAGCCGTTGCAGTTGGATATTGGCTGTGGGCGGGGGCGGTTTTTGCTCAAGATGGCCGAGTTGCAGCCTGACTGGAATTTTTTAGGACTGGAAATTCGAGAACCGTTGGTAGAACAGGCGATCGACCATCGCGACCAATTAGGCTTACAAAATTTGCACTATCTGTTTTGCAATGCCAACAATTCGCTACATCCTCTGTTGTCATCTCTAAAACCGGGAACGCTGCAACGAGTGTCGATTCAATTTCCTGACCCGTGGTTTAAGCGCAAGCACCAAAAGCGGCGAGTTGTCCAGCCAGAAGTCGTGGAGGAAGTGGCTAAATATCTGTGTCCAGGTGGGATGGTGTTTGTGCAGTCGGATGTGGAAGAAGTGGCGATCGAGATGGTCGATCGATTTGCTGACCATCCGGCTTTCGTTCGTCAAGACACGAGTTGGCTGCCCAAAAATCCGATGGCCGTCCCCACTGAGCGCGAGTCTTCCACTTTAGAGCGAGGAGAACCCGTGTATCGATCGGTGTTCTTCAAAAAAGACGAAGGGTAGATTTTTCATCCCTCCTCCCTCCTCGCAAAGCAGATTACCCCCCAAAGGGGGAACAGATCATCGCAGTTCTCCCTCATCCCTTCTAGACCCAACTCGGAAACCACATTCGCAGCTTGTATTGCCACTCCATTAAGGGAAGTCCGAGGTAGATGGGCATCCAAAAAATGAAGGCGACGAGGATTAGCCCGATCGTCCAAATTGCCAAACTGCGACGACGAGGAATTGCGCTGCGGAGCCAGCGATCGACCAGCCAGGCCAGCCCCATTGATGCAAACACCGCCGCTCCCATGTAGTGATACAAAAAGATACAGCGCGTCACTCTCACCCAGGGCAGCAAATTAGCCGCATAGTTGACCAGCAGATACAAAACGATCCAGAGTTCGTTAGGGGCGATAAAACCGCTGCGTGTGGGGGTAAAAAGGCTGTTGAAGTTTTCAATCAGGGCCCAGATGAGAAGCACGATCGCCGCCGACGAAAA
Source organism: Phormidesmis sp. 146-20 (assembly GCF_052939475.1). Classification (NCBI taxonomy): domain Bacteria; kingdom Bacillati; phylum Cyanobacteriota; class Cyanophyceae; order Leptolyngbyales; family Leptolyngbyaceae; genus Phormidesmis; species Phormidesmis sp. 146-20. The sequence goes on along the minus strand of NZ_JBJPHT010000061.1, from coordinate 25,687 downwards.
CCACCACAAAAAAGGATTTCCCATCGCGTGAACGTCATAGATCACACTGCCTGACCCGATCGGGGTCGCCGCTCCACTTGTGGGAATGGGGGCCTGCAAGCTATTGGTGACTTGATAAAAATAAGCCACCGGACGAATCATAAAAATCCAACTCAGCCAGGTCGAGCAATAGGGATGCACGGTCGCCCCACTGCCCACTCGTTCGTGATAACTGAGAATCTGCTGCTGTAGCTGCCAAAAACCAGCGTCAGGGTTAAGTCGGAGATGCGGAATCCAGATCAGCCAGTAGAAGATCGCGGGAACGATCGCCAGCATTGCCCCCAAAGAAATCGGATTGAACTGAGTCAGACGATCGAGCGGCGTTTCGGTAAAACTATCGGACATGTGAGACGGCCGCTTGCGGGTTAGTCGAAATTGCAGCAAAAGTCTCACCAGCCGAATGCTCCAAGCGACAAACCACAGCAGATACGCCCCCAAGAGAAACCACAGCCCATTCCACTTGATCGAGGCCGCTGCCCCAAACCAGATGCCCGCCACGCCCATCCACCACAGCCATTTCTGACTTCGCAGCGCCATCAAAAAAAACAACTGTCCCAACAGCCCAAATATCACCAAGTAGACATTGTTCAACGCATAGCGAGACTCAACCAAAAACAAGCCGTCCGCCGCCGCAAACAATCCCGCAATTAGGGCAAAACTGCGTCTGAGACTGAGTTGATAGGCGATCGCCGCCACTACGAGCGGAATCAACGATCCTGTTAGCGCATTCAGCCAGCGATAGCTCCAGGTAGACAACGCCGAACCCGCCAGCGAATTGACCGCATCACGCCCGATCGGAAGCTGATTGCCAATCCAAATGCCAATGGCGATCAAATACTTACTCAACGGCGGATGCCCATCAAAAAAAGGAGTCTGCGTCAAATAGTTGTGGGCAAATTTAACGTAGTAAACCTCATCAAACACAAAGGTGTTAAACCGTCCCAGTCCCCAAAATCGCAGGCCCAACGATCCCAAAAACAAACCCAGCAAGCCCAGTCGCCACCACCAAACAGGTTTTTCAATAGGCTTTGATACACTCATTCATCTTGACCTCAGCCGCTACCAACCTCTCAGCATACGGTAGGAAGTAAAGTGTGAAGCGTCGGAAATTCGTAGGTTCTTAATCAAAAACTCATAAATCTTCCTGAATAGGGAACCCAGTGCTTCATAATCCGTCATCACAAAAAGTGATTTCAACTGATGATGTAAAGGTGTTCGCTGTAAAAGGACTCAGCTAGTTCGAGTTCAGAAATCCCCCGGCTGTTCATCGATCGGAGCTTACCCCATGATTCGTGTATTACTCGTTGACGACCAAAACCTCATTCGTGAGGGCTTAAAAGCCTTGCTAGAACAAGAGCACGACTTAGAAGTGGTCGGAGACGCAAACACCGGAAAAAGCGCCATTCAACAAGTCGAAGCCCTTAAACCTGATGTGGTTTTGATTGACCTCTGTGTTCCTAGAATCGATGGGATCGCTACCACTCAGACGATCTGTGAGCGCTTTCCTAACACTCAGGTTTTGGTTTTGACGACTTTGGATGACGAAGAATCGGTTGCCAATGCGCTCAAGGTTGGCGCGACGGGCTATCTTCTCAAAGATTTGTCTCCTGATGAGTTGGTGGGTGCAGTTCGCAATGTCCACAAAGGCTACACTCAATTGAGTCCGGGGCTTCTACCCAAGATTCTCTCTAGAGTTGATGCTAGAGGTGAGGGTGTGACTTCGGTGCGATCTGCTTCAGCAGATATCTCTACGAGATCGGTTTCGGCAGATAACTCTATGCGATCGACTTCAGCAGAGGTCGCTTTGAAATCGGCTCCTCCTACCAATAAAGTCCTGACCTTTTCTGCCCAACGTCGGTCTTTTCAAGCTTCTCGGAGTGATTCCACGCTGCCCCCCGGCTTCACCAAACTCACAACACGAGAACGCCAGGTTTTGAGACTGATTGCGGCTGGCTCTAGCAATCGAGAAATTTCACAATCCCTAGCCATTTCTGAGGGAACGGTGAAAAATCATGTTGCCAGCATTCTAGGGCGACTCAATCTGCGCGATCGCACTCAGGCAGCGATTATTGCCAACTCGGTCATGCCACTCCTCAGTTAGGGTTAGTTCGATAAAGTTTGGCTTCGTTATTGACGGCTTCTGCCCCTCAAGCTGTCAATCCTAGGGGACTTTTAGACAAGATTTCTCGTTCAAAGTCCTTCATCTTGGGAGCAACCCGGATCGGTAACCGAGCCAAAGGGTTTCATCGAACTCAGTAGGGTGCGGGGCGTGGATAAAGCGGGTTACATTCGCCAATTCATGCCCCATTTCTCGATTCTGTGGTAGAAGGTTCCTCAAAAGCAAATAAAATAGCAAACGCTGCTTGAGGAGATTTACAGAATGATCATTCACATGGTTCAAGAGTTGACCAGTCTGGGGGCGATCGCGGGTCATTGGGGAGATGTCTTACAAACGCTGCACTGGCCCCTGCCTGACGATTGGATGGTGCTGGCTCAACAATTTAAGGAACCCGATTTTGCAGGAGACATCGGCAAGGCCTGGGCCCACTTTGTCAAAACCGGACAGGTGTGGGCCTTCTTGATTGGGCTGGTGATCGGTTACATGGTAAAAACCTTTACGACCTACGGCTAAGACCAAAAAGACTGAGGACGTTAGACCAAAGACCAAAGACCAAAGGCTCCAAATCTGATTCTGTCCAGAGTCCAGAGTCCAGAGTCCTAAGTCCCAAATCCGTAAACTTTTTCCTGGAGTGTCTTCAACGACGTAAGACAGAGGACAGACTAACGTAGAAACCTTTTCTGTTCCTCTGCTATAGTCAAATGTCTATCACTCATCCGCATTCTGGAGAAGATTCTCTTGAATCAAGAACCCTCTGCGCCACAAACCTGGAGTCAGCGATTCGAATCAGCCTTGCATCCGGCGATCGCTGAGTTTAACGCCAGCATTCACTTCGATGTCGAACTGATTGAATATGATCTGACTGGCTCACAGGCCCACGCTGAAATGTTGGCCAAAACGGGCATTATTTCCTCTGAAGAAGGCACCCAGCTAGTCGAAGGTCTGGAGCAAATTCGCCAGGAATATCGGCAGGGAGCGTTTTCACCCGGAACGGAGGCTGAGGATGTTCATTTTGCGGTAGAGCGGCGGTTGACAGAGCTGGTCGGCGATGTCGGTAAAAAACTGCACACGGCGCGATCGCGCAATGATCAAGTCGGCACCGATACTCGGCTCTATCTGCGAGATCAGATTCAACAAATCCGTCAGCAGCTTCGGCAGTTTCAGCAAGTCCTGCTGGATTTGGCGGCCCAACATGTGAGAACGCTGATTCCTGGATACACCCATCTACAACGGGCCCAGCCGATCAGTCTGGCACACCATTTGCTGGCTTATTTTGAGATGACTCAGCGAGATTGGCAGCGGTTGGGTGAGATTTATCAGCGTGTGAATGTTTCACCACTCGGATCGGGAGCCTTGGCCGGGACGACCTTTCCCATCGATCGCCACTTCACCGCAGAGCGATTAGACTTCACGGGCGTGTATGCAAATAGTCTGGATGGAGTGAGCGATCGAGACTTTGCGATCGAGTTTATTTGTGCTGCCAGTCTGATCATGGTTCATCTCAGCCGTTTGTCTGAAGAAGTGATTCTTTGGGCTTCGCAAGAGTTTAGCTTTGTGACGCTGACTGACAGTTGTGCGACGGGTTCGAGCATTATGCCGCAGAAAAAGAATCCGGACGTTCCGGAGCTGGTGCGCGGCAAGTCGGGGCGAGTCTTTGGGCATTTGCAAGCGATGTTAGTTTTGATGAAAGGGCTGCCTCTGGCCTACAACAAGGATTTGCAGGAAGACAAAGAAGCGCTGTTTGATACCGTCAAAACGGTGAAAGCCTGTCTGCAAGCGATGACGATTTTGTTTGAGGAAGGGTTGGAGTTTCGCGTCGATCGTCTCACCGCAGCCGTCAACGAAGATTTTTCTAACGCCACCGATGTCGCAGACTATCTCGCCTCCAAAGGTGTGCCATTCCGCGAAGCCTACAATCTGGTGGGCAAGGTTGTCAAAACCTGTCTCGCGTCCAATAAATTGCTTAAAGATTTGTCGATCGAAGAATGGCAAGATCTGCACCCTGCTTTTGAGGAAGATATCTACGGAGCGATCGCACCGGAACAGGTCGTTTCTGCCCGCAATAGCTACGGAGGCACTGGCTTTGATCAAGTTGAGAAGGCGCTAGAAGCCGCCAAAAAAACGGTGAAAAACGGCAAGAACCAAGAAGGGAAGGACAAAAAGGCAAAAGACGAAAAGGCAAAGGACGAAAAGGCAAAGCACAAGAAGTCTAAAAACAAAAAATAATCCAACTTTCTCCTTATGCCCCTAAAAATTGGCGACCTTGCCCCCGACTTCCAGCTTCCTGACACTCAAGGCAATCTCATTCAGTTGTCCAAATTCAAAGGTCAGCGAGTGATTTTGTACTTTTATCCGCGTGACAACACGCCCGGTTGCACCAAAGAAGCCTGTAGCTTTCGAGATGCTTACGCAGAGTATCAGGCTCAAGACGTAGTGGTGTTGGGGGTTAGCACCGATGATGCAAAATCTCATCAAAAATTTGTGACTAAGTACGTGCTTCCATTTCCTCTACTCTGTGACGAGGGTGGAAAAGTGGCTGCTGAGTACGATAGTTACGGATTAAAGAAATTTATGGGGAAGGAATACATGGGCATCAGTAGAAATACTTTTGTCATCAGCCCAGATGCTAGGATCGAGAAAATTTACACGAAGGTCAAACCAGAACATCACGCGGCACAAATTCTGACTGACTTAGCGTAGCCCTAGACTATTTCCAGGATGCCTTTACCCTTAGATTCACATTCTGTATTTAGAGAAAGACGGTTGCTCTGTGTGCCTGTCCCATTTGCTATAGCGTTTTAACTCATGCGTCGGTCGTGGCATTTTATTCAAACTGTAATTGGGATTATTTTTCGCCATCCCATCACAGGCACCAGCATTATTCCCCTTTTGCCGGATGGTCGGATCGTTTTGATTCGTCGTCGAGACAACGGTTTGTGGGGTTTGCCAGGGGGCATGGTCGATTGGGGTGAAGATATCCCGACGGCGATCCGACGAGAATTGTCTGAAGAAACCGGGTTAGAAGTAGACAAGATTCGCCGATTGGTGGGGGTTTATTCGTCGCCCGATCGCGATCCGAGAATTCACTCAATCTGTGTCGTGGTCGAAGTTGAGGTGCGCGGAGAAATAGGAATCAAGGATACGATCGAGGTCTTAGATGTGCAGGCCTTCGATGCCAATTCGCTCCCTGAAGGTCGGCTATCTCACGATCATCACCAACAGCTACAAGATTATTTCAAAGGATTGACAACGCTGGACTGAGTAAAGCCTGTGTGAAAGCAGATAGTAGTGATGATTCGAGTGAAGAGTGAGCAGCAGATTTTGCAGGAAGGATTACAAGTTCTCTTATCAAAGATGAAGCAATCTGAAGTCGCTCGATTTTGCGCGGCCTGCAATCTGGGAGGGGGTGACTACCTCAAATTGAAGGATGAACTTTTTGCACAAGAATCAGTCGATAGTTTGTATTCTAAAGTTTTAGATTTTCAGTCGATATGAGTCAGCAATTGCCTCAGTTTGTTCACCAAGTTGTTAGTCGTTTGCAAACAGTTCAGGGGGTTGCAGCGATCGCTCTAGGTGGCTCAAGAGCAAGAGGGAGCCACACGCAAAAGTCGGATGTGGATTTGGGAATCTACTACTCGCCTGAAAACCCACTTGACCTGATTGCACTCAATCACCTTGCCTCTGAACTTGATGATAGCCATCGCGCAAATTTAGTCACCCCAATTGGTGAGTGGGGAAGATGGATCAATGGAGGTGGTTGGCTACAGATAGAAGGTGTACCTGTAGACTTTCTCTATCGTGATTTAGATCAGGTTAGTCGTGTTATTGATGATTGTCATGCAGGACAGATTACGATCGATTACCAACCAGGACATCCACATGGTTTTGTATCCTCTATCTATATGGGTGAAGTTGCTATTTGTCTATCACTTCACGATCCATATGAATATCTAAAAGGGTTAAAGGCTAAGACAGCCCCCTATCCGATTCAGCTTAAACAAGCAACGATTAATAGGTTTGCCTGGGAAATTAGTTTTTCATTGGCAATTGCGGAAAAGGCAGTTACACGCAACGATATTGTTTATGCAGCAGGGTGCTGTTTTCGTAGCGTGGCTTGCATGAATCAGGTATTATTTGCACTCAATGAAGAGTACCTGTTGAATGAGAAAGGTGCAGTAGCAATTGCCAACAGCTTTGCGCTCTGTCCACAAAACTATCGGGAACGAGTTGAGTCAGCGTTTACTTTATCATCGGCTGATGCAAAGTTAATTATGGAAGCGATCGCAATTCTTGAAGAAGTTGAGCAAGACTTGAGTCAATGGTATGGCGATCGTCGGTTAGTCGTAGAAAGACTGAAGAGGTAACAGGGCTGCATAACAATTCAAAGATCTTTTAGAAATGCTGCAAGATGCGATTCAAGGTTGGCTAGAAGTTGCCACTGAGCGAGAGAGCCTTGGGAGCGATCGCATTCTTGGGATATGGTAGTGACTCGCTATCACAGAAAGTGTATGCCCCCAGAAATTCTGATTTTTTCAGATGGTCAATGGAGGTTCAACGATGACGAAGCCTGACTTTAGCAAAATGAATCGTCAAGAATTGAGAGCTTATGTATTGGCTCATCGGGAAGATGATGATGCGATCGAAGCCCTAATCAACCGAGGAAATCCCACCAGTCCCAAGTATCCATTTCCACAAAGTAATGAAGATCTCAAAGAGATGGAAGAGATCCTCAAAAGAAAGCTGAGTACCAATGGAGATGTGACACACTAGCGAGATCTGAACAGAAGCTAACGGCTCAAAACTTGTCTGACCGATCGCACTCCCCAAAACAATAAATTTGGCTCTAATAGAATGCAATTGCTCATCTTAGGGAACCGTTGCTCAAGGTAGTGATGTAATCGGGCACTGTCTCCTCCCGTCAACACCAAAGCGCTATTAGGAAACTGTTGCTGCCAGTCTTCAATAAAGTCGCGAATGGTGGATATTAGCGAATAAACAATTCCGCTTTGGATGGCGGCGATCGTTCCCGTTGCCCAGCGAGACGGCAGATCTGTTAAGGTTTTGGTTTCAATTAGAGGAAGTGCTGCGGTTGCCTGGTGAACCGCCCGAAACTGTAGCTGCAACCCTGGGAGAATTGCGCCTCCAATGAATTCTCGTTGCTCATTTGCCCCAGTGAACGTTAATGCAGTGCCGCCATCGATGACTAAAACTGGACTTTTATATAAATCGCTGGCCCCCCAAATTGCCAAGGTACGATCGAGTCCCAAGGTTGAATAAGCGTTTTGAAGGGAAATTTGATCGGGAGCGATCGTTCTCACCTGAGAATAGATTTGCCAAAGGGCAGTCTGTTGTGGCACGACCGAAGCGATCCAGAGTTCGGGTGACGACGGTAGGCTGATAGGAGCAAGTTGGCATTTTGCAAAATCGAATGAGGTGTGAATTAAGTTCTCAACGATCGACTCCGATAAATACGATGTATCCCAGGATTGTTGTAGATTGTCATCTATGAACCAACCCCAATGCAGCCGAGAATTGCCGATAATTAAGGCTAACCAGTGCTGATTCGTCGGTTTCTCGCTCATTGCATCCAGCTTAACGATTGGAAAACGATTTATAGATAAGTTTCGCTGATAAGTAGCTTTGCCTATCGGAACTTTACAAAGACGCAATTCTCAAGCGAAGATTAAGATTGAAGAGAAACATAAGTTTACAAACTTTATTGGTACGGAGGCAGTTATGGTCGCCCTTTCAGATCGCACAAGCGCCAGCCGCAGTCAAACTCGACTCACGATCCAAACCGCCGATATCGCGCCTGATACGACAGTCATCCGATCTCTGGATTGGGATCGCGATCGCTTCGACATCGAATTTGCGCTGCAAAACGGCACCACCTACAACTCCTTTTTGATTCGAGGCGAGAAGATTGCCCTGGTCGATACCTCCCACGAAAAGTTTCGCGACCTTTATCTCGATACATTAACAGGGCTGATTAATCCCGCAGACATCGACTATCTGATCATCAGCCATACCGAACCCGATCACAGCGGACTGGTCAAAGACGTTTTGGCACTTAATCCAAATATTACGATCGTCGCTGCCAAAGTTGCGATTCAGTTTCTCGAAGGCTTTGTGCATCAGCCCTTTGGGCGGCAAATGGTCAAGAGTGGCGATCGCCTCGATCTGGGTAACGGTCACACGCTGGAATTCGTTCAGGCTCCCAATCTACACTGGCCTGACACCATTTTTACCTTTGACCACAGTACCCAGGTTCTCTACACCTGCGACGCTTTTGGAATGCACTTTTGTGACGATCACACCTACGACGAAGATCTAGATCTGATCGAAGAAGAATTTCGCTATTACTATGACTGCCTGATGGGGCCCAATGCTCGATCGGTTCTCTCAGCTATCAAACGCATGGATGGTTTGCCCGAAATCATGACGATCGCCACAGGTCACGGGCCATTACTTCGCCATAACCTGCAAGATTTGGTGGGACGCTATCGCGAGTGGAGTCAGGCTCAAGCTAAGGCAGTGACCACGGTTGGAGTCTTCTACGTGGGGGATTATGGGTATAGCGATCCGCTCGCTCAAGCGATTTCTAACGGCATTACCAAAACGGGTGTCGCGGTTGAAATGATGGACTTACGCACCTCTGAGCCGCAGGATGTGAGGGAATTAGTTGAGTTGGTGAGCGGTGTTGTGATTGGGATGCCGCCTCAATCGGGTGAATTTGCCGCCAATGCCAGTGCAGCCTTGGGGACAATTTTGGCAGCGACTAACTCCAAGCAGTCGGTGGGCTTGTTTGAAGCAGGCGGCGGAGATGATGAGTCTGTTTATCCCCTGCGAAATCGCTTTCAGGAAATTGGCTTGACGGAAGCATTCTCACCGATTCAGATTAAAGAACCGCCGACCGATGCCACTTATCAACTCTGCGACGAAGCAGGCATCGACATGGGACAATGGCTGACCCGCGATCGCACCGTCAAACAAATGAAGTCGCTGGATGGTGAATTGGACAAAGCCCTGGGTCGCTTAAGTGGCGGTCTCTACATCATCACGGCTCAGAAGGGCGACATCTCCAGTGCAATGCTGGCTTCCTGGGTATCTCAGGCTAGTTTTGAGCCGTTGGGCATCACCATTGCTGTCGCCAAAGATCGGGCGATCGAGTCCTTCATGCACTTGGGCGATCGCTTTGTCCTCAATGTTCTCGAAGAAGACAACTATCAAGCGTTGATGCGCCACTTCTTGAAACGGTTTGCGCCGGGTGCCGATCGGTTTGCTGAGGTGAAGACCTATCCCGCGACGAATGGTTCTCCAATTTTGGCGGATGCGCTGGCCTACATCGAGTGTGAAGTCGTCAGCCGCATGGACTGCACCGATCACTGGATCGTCTACAGCACGATTCACACCGGCCGAGTCTCCAAAGCAGACGCACTGACTGCCGTTCACCATCGCAAAGTGGGCAACCACTATTAAGGGAGGAGGGAGGAGGTCTGAGGGATGAAAGGGGTTTGAGGTGGAGATGCTCAAACTTTTCCTTTTTGAATTGGGCCACATTCCTCACTCTCTTTTTCATGTCTTCTCGCCAAGCCGAATAAAGTTCATCCTCTTCTTTTTATGAACAAGCCTAAAGATGTGCAGGTTGCTGAAATTGGCGCAGATACGCGGGTGTTACGATCGCGCACCTGGGATCGCCTCAAGTTTGAGGTTGAGTATTCTCGCCAAAAAGGGACAACGGCTAATTCCTATCTGATTCAGGCAGAAAAAACGGCGCTGATTGACCCGCCCGGAGCTTCTTTTACCGACATCTTTCTCAAGGAACTGCACGACCATCAGTATTTTCAAAAGCTGGACTATGTGATTTTGGGTCATGTCAATCCCAACCGGATCGCAACTCTAAAAGTCCTGTTGGATGCGGCTCCTCAACTGACGATCGTCTGTTCAAGACCTGCGGCCATTGCGCTCAAAGCGGCCTTTCCCGATCGCGACCTGCAAATCAACGCTGTCCGAGGTGAGGAAGTGTTGGATCTGGGCAAGGGGCATGAGTTGCGGTTTGCTTTTGTGCCGACACCGCGCTGGGTGGATGGACTTTGTACCTTTGATCCCGCCACGCGCATTCTCTACACTGATAAGCTGTTTGGCGCTCACATCTGCGACGACGCGATTTTTGATGAAAACTGGAAACAGCTAGACGGCGATCGCCACTATTATTTCGATTGTCTCTATGCGGCTCAGTCTCGTCAGGTCGAAGCGACGCTTGATAAGATTGCCAATTTTCCTGCCAAGATTTATGGCGTGGGTCACGGTTCTCTTGTGCGCTACAGTCTCAGTCGTCTCACGTTGGACTATCGTCAATGGTGCGAACAGCAAAAGACTCAAGAACTCTCTGTCGCCCTGCTCTACACCTCTGCTTACGGCAATACCGCCACGACCGGACAAGCGATCGCCAAGGGGCTAACTCAATCTGAAGTAGATGTGCGATCGATTAACTGCGAATTTGCTGACACGGCGGAAATCACGGCGGCGATCGAACAGTGTGACGGCTTCATCATCGGTTCGCCAACCCTAGGAGGACATGCCCCAACCCAAATTCAGACCGCTCTGGGACTCGTGCTTTCGACGGCGGCAAAAAACAAGCTGGCTGGGGTGTTTGGGTCTTATGGCTGGAGCGGAGAAGCGATCGACCTGATCGAGAGCAAGCTACAAGATGCGGGCTATCCCTTTGGCTTTGAAACCATTCGCGTCAAATTTAAGCCAACCGACGAAGTGTTGCAACAGTGCGAATCTGCCGGGACGGAGTTTGCTCAAGCGCTCAAGAAAGCCAAAAAGGTGCGAGTGCCTCGACAAGTGGCAACCGAAGCTCAGAGCGATCGCACAGAACAAGCGCTGGGGCGGGTGGTTGGCTCTCTTTGTGTCGTCTCTGCCAAACAAGGTGACACGACATCGGGAGTTTTGACTTCCTGGGTGTCACAGGCGACGTTTAATCCGCCGGGGGTGACGGTGGCGATCGCGAAAGATCACGCAGATGGCGTGCTGGATCATGCGGGCGATCGCTTTGTCCTCAACATTCTCAAAGAGGGACGAAACCTGAGACGACACTTTATGAAGCCTGCTGCCCCTGGAGAAAATCGCTTTGCCGATGTAGACACCCAAGAAGCTTCTAACGGTTGCCCTGTGCTGTCAGAGGCGCTGGCTTATCTGGAATGCACTGTGCAAAATCGAATGGAATGTGGGGATCACTGGCTACTTTATGCAGTGGTCGAGAGCGGCAAAGTGCTAGAGCAAAAGGGCGTAACGGCGGTCTACCATCGCAAATCAGGAAGCTACTACTAATAGCCGTCCACCTCTTCAGTGCAAAGGGCTTCGGGCAGTAGATGGACATTGCGCATAAAGCCTCTATCCTCTTTCCAGGCCTCACTCCAGATCCAACTTTTTCTAGCCTGCATTGAGGGTGTAGGGGGATACAGGGTCTACAGTGGGGTCTTTGGGATGAGAGAGGCGAGTTAGCTCAGAAATCTGGAACAGCTTGCTAGTACGGCTGAGATAAGAAGTTTGTTTAGCTGACTTCTCGATCGCTGACCCAAACGTCCCTGGCAGCATCAACACCAAATCTCGCTTGACTTCTTGCCAATACAGTCTTGGAAAGCGCAAATAGTCATAGTCGCAGCGACGAAAAATCCGCTCAATACGCCGATAGCGATGCAGTGACCAATCTCGCAGCATTTGCCAGGAAGGATGCAGATCGGGTGCCAAAATAAATGGGTAGGCTTTGCGATGCAACTGAGGTAAATACTCATGTATCCAAAACTTCATCATCGGACGGTAGCCCGGATTGTCGATCGCCTGCAAGCTAAGAATTTCTGCTCGGCTGACCTTAAAGCGATCAAGTAGCTCTGTTGGTAAATAGCAAATTCCCTGTTCGGCATCTTCCCGCAGGTCTCGCAAGTTGTTGTAGAACTGGTCTAATGTGCCAAACTGTCCCGCAGCGTGCCACTGATGCTCTGATAAAAAAGGCAAAACTTGGAAGAAAGGGGCGGCTAAATCTTCTAGCATTCCCTCAAATTGGTCAAAACTACTGATGACAAGATGTCCTTTATGATACTTTGCTAGAGAGCTTAAGTATTGATCCCAGGATTGAATTGAGAGATGACCGATGGGGTCAGATAAGTCTTCAAACCAGCGATCGCGCATTCGGTAGAAAAGTTTTGAGTGAGGGCATCCGGGCTGCACCTCTCCGGTTTCTTTGAGCCAGTTCCAGCTATCGTAAAACCACTGAAACTGAGATTTTTCTGAATGAATCAGACCGTTTTCTGCCAGACGATCAGCTAACCGAATCCAGTGAATCCGCTCAATCCACTGCTCGCGAATCTCTGGGTCAAGCTCCATAATCCAGGCGGCGTTGTCTTCATCTTTGAGTGTGTCATCCGCGATAGCACGATATTCCGAAGAACCCACCAGGCGAGAAATGGGCAAAGTATTCATAAGTGAACGGTAAACTTCCCTAAGTCACATATTAATGATGATTTCATGATTCCCATGTTTTGTTACGATTAACGTGTGATAAAAAATACAATTTAACATTCTAAATGCCCGTAGAAACAACCACCTACTGAAAGAGTAACTTTATTGGTCAATTCTTCTTATTGATGATGTTTACAAAAGCGACCTTGACCCAAAAGCAGCGACATGAGTTGGCTACAAAAATTCTGCTACGCAGCAAATGTCCCAAATCCTGCAAAGCTTTTTGCTAGTAATTGTTTTTGTTGAACAGCAAATTGAACCGTAAAAGTGCTCAGTAATTTGAGAGATGCTTGGTTCAGTTGGTTTCTCTGAACTACTAAGTCAAGATTACTAAGTCAAGGCAATAATAGAGCGTGCATTTTTGATGGGGTAGCCATTGCCCACAAAACCCTGCGACCTAATGCATGTACGGAGAAAGGGCTGCAAAGTTTAGATAGTCTTGAGCGCCAGGTTAATAACTAAGGGCAAGACCGCCCATTTTTTGGCGAATTTTTAATAACAACAGCTTTATCAAGAACATTAGTCCCTCAGCTAAAGTCTGTTGGTTAAAGCCTGCTGTTTAGAGTTCTCCACCGTACCCTTCTGCAAATCCCCATTCTGCAAACTCCCATAGAGATTGCTCCCTTTCTCACATAACCAATGCTGATTGAGTCAACGTTTCGTGACCGATCGCACCGTCCTATAATGCTGATTGTGTGATTGATTTCTGAAATCGATCGACTGTCTGCGATAATTTCACACAGTCTTAAGAAAAAAGAAACCTGGAGAAAAGCGGAATTAGTTCTCATCCCTTCGAGGGCTAAAACCCAAGAATGCGCTCTATCTGGGTCAAAAATTGTCAGTTATCCACTTTGAGGAAAAAACTTGGCTATGTCACTATTTGATTGGTTTGCAAATCGCCGAAAATCAGGTTCTACGACTCCTGATGGGCAAGAGCGAGAAATCGCCGATGGACTCTGGACAAAATGTGAAGCTTGTGGCGTGTTGACTTACACCAAAGATTTGCGATCGAATCAAATGGTCTGTCTGGAGTGCGACCATCACCTGCGAGTCTACAGCGATGAGCGAATCAGTCAGCTAATTGATGCCAATACCTGGGTTGCGATCGACGAAAACCTGCAACCTGTTGATCCTCTAAAATTTCGCGATCGTAAATCCTACAGCGATCGCATTCGTGAGACACAAGAAAAAACCCGGCTTACTGATGCCGTTCAGACTGGAATGGGGCAAATCGAAGGTCTACCCCTAGCTTTGGGCGTGATGGACTTTCGCTTTATGGGCGGTAGCATGGGGTCGGTGGTCGGCGAAAAACTAACCCGCTTAATCGAACGGGCGACTCAGCAGCGAATTCCAGTAGTAATTGTTTGCGCCTCCGGGGGGGCCAGAATGCAGGAAGGCATGTTGAGCCTGATGCAGATGGCCAAAATCTCAGGGGCGCTCGAACGTCACCAAGAAAATCGCCTGCTTTATGTGCCTGTGTTGACCCATCCGACTACGGGCGGCGTAACTGCAAGCTTTGCCATGTTGGGTGACATTATCCTGGCCGAGCCGAAAGCTACGATCGGATTTGCGGGTCGCCGTGTTGTTGAGCAGACCTTGAGAGAAAAGCTGCCCGACGATTTCCAAACTTCTGAGTATTTGCTGCAACACGGGTTTGTGGATGCGATCGTCTCCCGCACTCAGCTTAAGAAAACGATCGCTCAACTGATTCGACTACATCAACCAATGGCTCCGTCCTCTCATCTCATGAACCAGTTTCCTAGCATTAAGGCTCTCAGCACAACAGGGCCTGATTAAGCACGGCTTAGAGAAGTTTTTAGGCTTGGGCGGTGAGAAGTAGAAAAGATTCAAAAATCGTTAATTTGACTGATAGAAGAGGACATCGAGAGTTTTTCTGAACCTTAAGCGCTCAATGTCTTTTTTTCATAAATCTTTTTCTCCCATCTGTCGTTACTTCGCTTAGCTGCTTCCTGCTCTCACCAGATACTCAATCTCTAAGATTCATCGCTGGATCGGGGCATTCACATGATATTGGTATTAAAGAGGTCAATTTTTATCATCAGCAAACATCATCTAAATTTCGCCACTTCACACCATTGAGACCTTTTCAGAGAAATCCCATTTCTGAGAAACCCAGTGGATTTATGTAATCAGTTGTGAACTTTCTTAAAAGATGTGTCTGCTTGTCGCACCTCTTGCCAGCGGGTAGAGGGCGCGATCGATTGAGCCAGCTTGTTGTGTTGTGATTCTGATAACCGAGCCACATTTAAGGAGAACCATGCTTAAAAGATACTTCTGGCTTGCTGTAGCCACTGTATTCTTTACTTTTCAGGTGTTTGCCCCCAGCGCGAACGCGGCAGAACTCGATAAAGCCATTCGGACTGTGCCGCTCAATGAGTCGGGCGATACGACGGTGTTAAGCCTGAAGCAAGTCAAAGAAGGGAAGCGACTGTTCCAATATGCTTGCGCTCAGTGTCATGCGGGCGGCGTTACCAAAACCGATCCCAACGTGGGTCTTGACCCAGAAGCGCTGTCTCTCGCGACTCCCAACCGTAACAATATTGAGGCGCTGGTTGACTACATGAAGGTGCCTACTAGCTACGATGGCGCGAATGAGATTTCAGAGATTCACCCCAGTCTCAAGAGCAAAGATCTGTTTCCAGAAATGCGTAACTTGACGCAGGATGATCTGGTGGCGATTGCGGGCCACGTTTTGCTGCAACCCAAGATCGTAGGCGACAAATGGGGCGGTGGCAAAATCCACTACTAAAAGCAAGCGATGATTTTCGTCAGGGCAGGTTCTTTTCTTGATCGCAACGATTTCAAAAGAGCCTGCTTTTTTACACACCATTACTACAAAAGTTGAATGCTGTCTCGATCGTCGTGGGTTCGCGTCTTATCTGGTGTGATGGCTTGTCTGAGTCTGTGGATGGTGACTCTGCCTGCCTATGCTGCTGATAAATATGTCACTAATTACCTCAAAGTCATTGATCCCGTTTCTTTGGAGTTAGACCATCAAGGCAATAGCCGTTTGTTTTCCGCAGAGGAGTTAGCCAGCGGCAAGAAAGTTTTTGAGCAAAGTTGTCTCACCTGCCATGTAGGAGGCGCAACGCTGCCCAATCCTAAAGTGCCACTGTCGCTCAAAGCGCTACAAGGAGCGATGCCGCCGCGAGATACGATCGCCAGTCTGGTTGAGTTTATGCGCGCCCCAATGCTGTATGACGGGAGTGAGGAGTCGTTTGAGTGCCGCAAGGTGCCCCCAAGCTGGCTGTCTCAAGCTGAGGTCGAAAGCGTTGCTGGATTTATTCTTAGGGCTGCTCAAAAAGCACTGGGATGGGGAGATAGTTTGGGGCAGTTCTAAATCTTAAGTTTTGAGCTTAACTGGAGAGAAGTTTCTGTCAGAGGCTTCTCTTTTTGTTGGAGAGACAATAATGAGTCCATACAGATTTGCGGCTGCTGGAGAACAAGAGGCGATCGTTTTTGGGGCTGCAAGACCTGGCCACTCTCAGCAGAACGTTAGCGAGTGGTTGAAATTTATGCGAAATCAAGGGATTCAGCGAGTTTGCTGTCTGCTGCCTACAGTGCAATTAACCCCCTTCTCGATAAATCTGTTGGAGGCTTATCAGCAAGAATTTGGCACAGATCGCGTTTGTTGGAGTCCGATCGCGGACTTTCAACTGGCTGATCGTGAGACGCTAACTCAGCAAATCCTGCCCTTTCTCAAAGTCGCTGACCAACAAAATGAAAAGGTTGTCGTTCACTGTGGGGGCGGCATTGGGAGAACGGGACAGGTGCTGGCGGCCTGGTTGGTTAGTGGGCGAGGCTTGCCGACTCGATTAGCGATCGCCACCGTCAAAAAAATGGGTAGAAATCCTCATGAGGCGGCGATCGTGGCTCCCCTTCGAGGGCAAAGTCCGTGGAAGGTCATGAGAGAACTTGAGACATTGCTGAACCAGTGCGGTACGGAGATCACTCCTTGAGAATGGGATGGTGTGATCGTCTCCCAGTAACAATCTCTCAAACCCTTTGAAAAATACCTTTTAGAGAAGTTTGACTGCTTGTCAAAGTAGAGTCCGCCAGGTTGTAAAATATAGAGAGAAGTGGAAAATATTCGTATTCCAGAGAAATCTATGAAATCAATTGCTTCCGTTACGCAGCGTCTCTCCCTGGCTTTCTGCACGATTCTCCTAGTGGTTGGCAGTCTATTTGTCGCAGTTAACCCCGCATCTGCTGAAACCTACACCGTGAAAATGGGCACCAACAAAGGGTTGGTTTTTGAACCCAAAGTTGTCAGCGTCAAGCCTGGTGATGTCGTCAAGTGGGAAGTTGGCGCGCTACCTCCTCACAATGTGGTGTTTGACGTTTCCAAAATTCCCGGTGGCAGCAAAGACTTGGCAGACAAACTGTCTCACAAAGGGCTAGAGAGCGCTGGTAAATCCTTTGAGTTGACCATTCCTGCTGACGCACCTGCGGGCGAATACTCTTACTTCTGCCTGCCTCATCGCGGTGCTGGCATGGTTGGAAAGGTTGTCGTTGCGGGCTAGTTTTTTGCGATCGCAGGTTCTCCTTCTTGCTGGGTTGATTACTAGCGTTGGTTGTTTAGGCTGATTAAAAACCACTGACAAAGGTCATAGAATAGGTTTGCCACAAACATTCAGCCCTACAATCATCACCGAATCGGGGAGAACCGCCTTGCGAAAACTGCTGCCCATTCTGTTGCTGGCGATCGCGCTTTTTACCTTCACTCAGCCTGCCTGGGCCCTCAAACCGGACGGTCAGCAAATCTTCAACGCCAACTGTTCGGCTTGCCACATTGGGGGTAACAACGTCATCATCGCCAATAAAACGTTAAGGAAAGAAGCGCTAGAGAAATACAGTATGAACTCTCTAGAAGCGATTAGAACTCAGGTGATAAACGGCAAAAACGCAATGCCTTCCTTTAAAGGTCGTCTTCAGGATGACGAGATAGAAGCCGTCGCTGAATACGTTTTAAGTCAGTCTGAGAAAGGCTGGTAGGTACTGAGCCTTTTCCATAGGAGTTTTATAGGAAGCCCTTCAATGATCTGTTGGGGGGTTTTTAATGGCTTAAATTTAATGCCTAAATCCATTTTCTAGAACGCTTGGGTAGAGGTAAGCCTCTCGATGTGTGAAAGTCTTCTTGTACCTTGTGAGTGAGCCGTCGTGAGACTTGTCGAACAACTTGTTTAAGCACTCGATCGCCCGTTTTTTGAATCAAGTGATCAGGGAGGGCATGAATAAATTTGGGAAACTGAATGCTGACAAGCAGATCCAACTGCCACTGGATTCGTGTCGTCTTGAAAGATGCTTGGACTTGAGAAAGCTCGACTAGCTCCATTGCGCCTCGAAAGTCGATTTCATAGCCAGCGGTCACATAATCAGGCACAGGTACCGTTTCGATCCGATAAACGCCTTCTTGCTGGGGCAACAGGTCTAAGCCGACTTTGGGTTCAATTTCGTAGCCAAACGCCCCAAAATTGCCGATCGTCAGCGCATAGCTATTTTGCCCGATCGCATCCACCTGCATCGGATGGGCACAGCGTCGAAACCAACCGTGATGAGCATCCAAATATTCTGCGACAGTCTTGGGGTCAGCAGACATCTCCATGCTGTCAACAAAGTGGCTGTGAAATTGGGTTGGCTCGGTCACGCTGGGGATTGCGTCTCCTGGCTGGGAAGGGTCAAGTGATGGGATTGCATCAGGTTGAGCAATTGGACGGCTCACGATGCGAAGCTCCGGTGAATCGGTCGAATGGGACTGCATGGACACTCTCTTGCGTAAGTTGCCGTGGGTCTATAGTCCAAAGTTCCCCCAGGATATTGATTCCTTCACTGCGATCTGGCTTCAGACCCGAAAGTTTATACAATCTAAATTTATTGGCAATTGTTTGCGCTGATCGCGGATACGGTAATTCCCAGGAGGCTGAATGTTTTTGCAGATCCAGGCTTCAAGTCCGGTGAAAGCTCGGTAGTGATGCGGATTACTGAGATTTGTTCTACGTAGTTTGGTTTAATTTGATTTAACGTTACGCAATGTATCTTAAAACAGCGTGAGAAATCTGGGAATGATTTGAGTCACAAATTTAGGTTGAGTCATTTTTGAGCCATGTTTTGAAGGCGGTTGACGATCGCCTCCTTCTTAGACCAGATGACAGGATAGCGATTAGATTGATAGATGTGCAATCAGCTTAATTGAGAGAAAACTGTTTATGAAAGCATTTGTCGCAGGGGCAACCGGAGAAACGGGACGGCGAATTGTTCAACAACTAATCGATCGCGGCATTCCCGTAAGAGCATTGGTACGCGACCCGCAAACAGCCCGATCGGTTTTGCCAACCGGAATCGAGCTAGTTACTGGGGATGTTTTGAATCCAGAAAGCCTGCGATCGGCAATGGGAGACAGTACGATTGTGTTTTGTGCCACGGGTGCCCGTCCCAGCTTTGATCCCACGGGCCCTTACAAAGTGGATTATGAAGGCACAAAAAACCTCGTTGATGTCGCTAAATCCAAAGAAATCGAACATTTTGTCCTGGTGACTTCGCTTTGTACTTCAAAGTTTTTTCACCCATTAAATTTGTTTTGGCTGATTCTCGTCTGGAAAAAGCAGGCAGAAGAATATCTGCAAAACAGCGGGCTGACTTATACGATCGTGCGCCCTGGTGGGCTGAAGAATGAAGATAACGCAGATGCGATCGTTCTATCCTCAGCCGATACGTTATTTGACGGCAGCATTCCTCGGACTAAAGTAGCTCAAGTCTGCATGGAGTCCGTCTTTCAAGCCAATGCGCGCAATCGAATTGTAGAAATCGTCGCCAAACCAGACGCGCCTCAGAAGGAGTTGAGGGAGTTGTTTGAGGTGGTTTGATGGAGGGAGAACTTTGTTCCGCTTCGGGATGAGGGATGAAAGAGGAGTTGAAATTGGCTTTATCCCTTGTTCTTTTCATGACGTAGCGATTTCCTCTCGTAGGAGTGTGAAGCTAAATTAAGTGTGAAGCTAAATTAGAAAGCGATCGAGGGCGGCTTTTAACTCCTTGATTTCTTCTTGAATGTTTCCGGCTTCTGCGGCACGGGCGACACACTGAGTGAGGTGTTCGTCCAAAATGATGCGGGCTACGCGATCGAGGGCACCTCTCACCGCCGCAATTTGCACCAGAACGTCAGGACAGGGGCGATCGCTCTGCACCATCGACTTGATCCCCCGAATGTGACCTTCGATTCGAGACAGACGATTGACGACCTGCCGGACAGATTCCTCACTATGGACATGGGGATGATCAGAAGCGCCATGATCGTGAGTCTGATCGGCAGAATCTTTCAAATTCTCGCTGCGAGGAAGGTCTGATGTTGTCATTGGTGTTTTTTGCGAAGGGGTCTGTAGGTGTATTCCCGATCTTAATGGATGTTAAAGGGTTTCTAGGCTAACCCGTTACCCAGGTCTACTCCGAAATTGGCAGAATAGATTTAACTGTTGTAAACAGAATTGTCGATCATTCTTTGATGACCCCCGCTCAAGAATCTTTAGACTGTAGGTGGGGATCAGAGGATCACTCCTCGATCGCTTTGCAACTGTTCGTTTGCACTATGAGTTGATGCTATGCGATTCACCAAGGTTTTCAACGTTCTTCGTCGAGTTCGAGCCATTGTGCTGACCTGTCTTCTGACGCTGGGATGCGCTATCGGACTTCAGTTTTCGGCTGAAGCGGCCGCCCTGCAAGAAAAATTGACTCCGGAGGTTGCGTCTCAAGCGGTTGCGCCTCAAGAAAAGATCGCATTGAAGAGTCGAGCGATCGAGCGAGGGAGTTTTGTGGCGGAGGCGGTTAAGCTAGTTGGCCCCGCAGTCGTGCGGATTGACACCGAGCGAACCATTACTCGTCGGGCAACCACTGACCCCATGCTTGAAGATCCCTTCTTTCGGCGCTTTTTTGGCGAAGAGGTCATTCCTCAGATGCCCAGAGAAGAGCGGTTGCGGGGACAGGGTTCTGGCTTTTTGATCGATAAGAGTGGCGTGATTTTAACGAACTCTCATGTGATCAATGGCGCAGACAAAGTGACGGTGACGCTCAAAGATGGGCGAGTGTTTGAAGGCAAGGTGCGCGGATTTGATGAAGTGACCGATTTGGCAGTCGTCAAGGTCGACGGCACCAATTTGCCCATAGCTCCGTTGGGCGATTCGGATGCGATTGATGTCGGAGAGTGGGCGATCGCCGTCGGAAATCCCCTCGGCTTAGACAACACCGTCACGCTGGGGATCGTCAGTACTTTGAAGCGATCGAGCGCTCAGGTGGGCATTCCTGACAAGCGATTAGACTTTATTCAAACCGATGCGGCAATCAATCCTGGCAATTCGGGCGGCCCGTTGTTAAACGATCGCGGGGAAGTGATTGGCATCAATACGGCGATTCGAGCTGATGCGATGGGGATTGGGTTTGCCATTCCGATCAATAAGGTCAAGTCGATTAAAGATCAGTTGGCACGGGGCGAAAAGATCCCTCATCCTTATCTGGGCGTTCAGATGACAACGCTAACTCCAGAAATTGCTCAACAAAACAACAGCGATCCCAACTCTCCCTTCACCGTTCCTGAACTGAATGGCGTGATTGTGGTGCGAGTCTTGCCCAATACGCCAGCGGCGATCGCAGGCATTCGTCGAGGCGATGTTGTGACCCAAATCGATGGAGTAAAGGTTGCCTCCGCAGAACAACTCCAAACGATCGTTGAAAACAGCCGCCTCGGACAAACCCTCAAAGTCCAGATCCAACGAGGCGATCAGACTCAGCAGCTTGCAGTCAAAACCGCAGAACTGAGGAATGCGGCGTAGGGAGGGATGAGGGATGAGGGAGGGCTTTGCCCCGCATTCGCGAGGAGGGAGAACTTCGATGATCTGTTCCCCCTTTGGGGGTAATCCGCTTCGCGAGGAGGGATGAATTGGAAACGGTTTCGTTCTTCATGGTTTCTCAATAAGAAGTAGGCGGCTAAAAATTCGGCGAGAAACGTTGGACTCTATAAATCGATCCGAACAACCCTTTCATCCCTCCTCCTTCATCCCTAAAAAAACTAGGCTAACTGGGTCAGATTTGGTAGGGTTTTAAGATGATTTGCTTGTGCCAGTTTGAGGTGCAAGATTTTTTGTTTTTTTGGCAACTACCGAGGATGGGCATGAGCGAATTGAAGGGACGAGATCTGTTGAGTTTGGTCGATTTGAGCGCAGATGAACTGCACGAGCTGTTAAATATTGCCGCCCACATGAAGGCAGGAAAAATTAATCCTGTTTGCCAGGTCAAAGGTCATGCGCCAACCCTGGGACTGCTGTTTTACAAAGCGTCTACTCGGACTCGTGTGAGTTTCTCGGTGGCAATTTATCAGCTAGGTGGGCAAGTGCTGGATCTGAATGTGAGTTCGATTCAGGTGAGCCGGGGTGAACCGATCGCTGATACCGCTAGAGTCCTCGATCGTTACCTCGATATTTTGGCGATTCGTACCTTTGAGCATCAAGATCTGGAGGTGTTTGCTGAGTATGCGGAGATTCCGATCGTCAACGCGCTGACTGATTTAGAACATCCCTGTCAGATTTTGGCGGATTTGCAAACGGTGCAAGAAAAATTTGGTTCGCTGGCTGGCCTGACGCTGACTTATTTGGGCGATGGCAACAATGTGGCGCATTCTCTGATGTTGGGCTGTGCTTTGGCGGGGATCAATGTGCGGATTGCCACGCCGCCGGAATATCAACCCAGTGAAACGATCGTCCAACAAGCCAGAACGATCGCTGCCGGAAAGTCAGAAGTTATGTTAACCAACGACCCGATCGCCGCTGCCAAAGACGCTCAAGTTCTCTACACCGATGTCTGGGCCAGCATGGGGCAAGAAGATCTCGCAGACAGCCGCATTCCGATTTTTCAGCCGTATCAGGTGAATGAAAATTTGCTGACTTATGCGGATAAGGATGCGATCGTGCTGCACTGTCTCCCGGCTCACCGCGGCGAAGAGATTACCGAAGGCGTAATGGAGGGCGCACAATCAAAGCTCTGGGATCAAGCAGAGAATCGGATGCACGCTCAGAAAGCGCTGTTGGCGGCTCTTTTGGGAGGAGTCTAATCTCAAGCTGGTCTGCTAACTGAGTGAAGGCGCGGGTAAAAACTTTTTTCTCCACAGCTTTTCCATCCGTTTTTTGATATTGTCCATAGTCATAACGAGTTTATGCTTGTTCTTACTGAATCCGTCTCTCACTGAACCTTTAAGGTCGCTCCATCCATCATGCTGAACTCTCATTTTGATGCCGACAGTCGTCACAAGTCCTTTGAACTGCCCGGCGCACGACCTCACTACAATCCCGATCGTCCCGGTCAAGTGGAGCATATCTTTCTCGATTTGAGTTTGGATATTCCCAATCAGAGCTATCAGGGCACTTGTGTAACGCGGCTCAATCCGGTAAGAAGTGGGATCGATCGCCTGACCTTAGATGCGATGAATCTTGAGATTCAAACGGTGAAAGTGTCCGAAGTTGAGCAGCCGTTTGACTATGACGGGGAGCAGCTACACATTCGTCTCAAGCAGCCGACTCAGGCAGGAGAGGCGATCGAGGTGGCGATTTTCTACAGCGTCGAGAAGCCTCAGCGGGGTATTTATTTCGTTCTTCCTGACGAGTATTATCCTCAAAAGCCTGTGCAGGTTTGGACTCAGGGCGAAGATGAAGATTCTCGCTTTTGGTTTCCCTGTTTTGACTATCCAGGGCAGTTGACGACTTCCGAGATTCGGGTGAGTGTGCCGCAGCAGTATACGGCGATTTCTAATGGTGAGTTGATTAGCGTCGATTTGGAGGGCGATCGCAAAATTTATCACTGGCTACAAAGGCAGGTTCACCCAACGTATTTGATGACACTAGCGGTGGGTGATTTTGCGGAACTTAAGGACGAGTGGAAGGGCAAGCCCGTCACCTATTACGTCGAAAAAGGTCGAGAAAAGCAAGCCCAGATCAGCATGGGCAAAACGCCGCAAATGATTGAGTTTTTTAGTCAAATCTACGGCTATCCCTATCCGTTTCCTAAATACGCGCAGGTTTGTGTCGATGACTTTATTTTTGGCGGCATGGAAAATACGTCCACCACGCTGCTCACCGATCGCTGTCTTTTAGATGAACGGGCGGCGATCGACAACCGCAGTACCGAAACGCTGGTGGCTCACGAATTGGCGCATCAATGGTTTGGCGATCTGGTCGTCATCAAGCATTGGTCACACGCCTGGCTCAAAGAAGGCATGGCCTCTTACGCCGAAGTGCTGTGGATGAACCATGAATACGATGCTGAAACGGCTGCTTACTATTTGCTCGGAGAAGCCCGCAGCTATTTGGATGAAGATGCGTCTCGTTACCGTCGCCCGATCGTCACCCACATTTATCGAGAAGCGATCGAACTCTACGATCGTCACTTGTATGAAAAGGGTGCCTGCGTCTATCACATGATTCGCACTGAGTTGGGAGACGACCTGTTTTGGAAAACGATCGCCACTTTTCTGCACGACAATGCTCACAAAACGGTTGAGACGGTGGATTTGTTGAGAGCGATCGAGAAATCAACAGGACGAAATCTACTATTTTTGTTTGATCAGTACGTTTTTCGAGGCGGTCATCCTGACTACAAAATCGCCTACTCCTGGGATGGTGACAGCAATCTCGCTAAAGTGACAGTGACGCAGACTCAGGTCAAAGAAGGCGAAACCAAAGAATTGTTTGATCTCAAGATTCCGATCGGATTTGGATTTGTGGGAGGTGAGGAGAGAGGAGAGAAGAGTGAGGAGAGGCAGCCAGAAGCTCAACTCAAAACGTTTCCGGTTCGGATTCACGATCGCGAACAGACTTTCTACTTCCCTCTCGAACAAAAGCCCGATTTTGTCAGCTTTGATGTGGGCAACTCCTATCTAAAGACGGTCGAATTGGAGTATCCAGTTTCAGAACTCAAAGCCCAACTTCAGCATGATCCCGACCCCGTTTCGCGGATTTATGCGGCGGAAGCGTTGGCCAAAAAAGGGGGCTTAGAAGTCGTCAAAGTCCTGTCAGAAGCGCTAAAGAGCGATCGCTTTTGGGGAGTACGTTCAGAAGTTGCCAGAAGTTTGGCTACCATTCAGCTTGACCAGGCTTTACAAGGACTACTCACCGGATTGTTGGATGAAGATGCGCGAGTGAGAAGAGCGATCGTCGAAAGTCTCGCCCAAATCAAAGCAACCGACAGCTACAAAGCGCTCAAATCGACCGTTGAGCAAGGCGATGCCAGCTATTACGTCGAAGCGGCCGCCTTGAGAAGTTTGGGTAAAGTCGCCACCTCCGACGAGTTAAACGACGACCTTTTGAAGCTGATCGAAACCGTTCTCAAAGAGCGTCAGGGCTGGAATGAAGTGGTCAGATCAGGGGCGATCGGTGCCCTCAGCCAACTCAAAACATCAGAATCAGCACTAAATCTCGTGCTGGAATATACGGCGATCGGCGTTCCTCAACCGCTGCGTCTAACGGCAATTCGAGCCTTGGGAGCGATTTCGAGCGGACAGAGCAATCTCAACTTAGAGCGAATTTTGTCTCGCTTTCAAGAACTCTCACGCGAAACCTTCTTCTTGACTCAAGTGGCAGTAGCCGTTGGACTGGGACAGATGGAAACGACCAAAGCGATCGGCATTCTGCAATCTCTGGCTGACCAGACTCCCGACGGCCGAGTGCGCCGCATTGCCGAAGAGTCGATCCAAACCGTCCAAAAAAATGCAGGTGCCGATCAAGCCGTCAAACAGCTACGCGAAGAACTCGATCAGTTAAAAAAAGACAATCAGACCCTAAAAAGTCGGCTAGAAACCCTGGAGGCAAAAGAAAAGTAAGACGCAAAAGCGGGTGATGGAGAATGAAGCGATCGCTTTCCACCTTCACCCCTCACTTTTCTGCATTCACTCCTTCCGCCTTACCGAGATTTTGCGGAAAGCCCCGCTCCTTGAGGACGGGGATGCAGAGCAAC
>NZ_JBJPHT010000060.1:0-40471 GCF_052939475.1 Phormidesmis sp. 146-20 | reverse complement strand
CGCTGCCAAACCCTTCATCCCGGACATCCTCAATTTCATCCAAGATAAGACCCAGGACTCCAATGTTCGAGGCAGTGCGGCTGAGGCATTGGCAAAGATTAGCCAACTTGACTTTAACAATAGTCCGGACAGTTTTTTGAACGACTCCAAAAGGCTTTCAGGAAGTACAGTTCCAGCATTGAGCTATTTTTCAAAGTTGGCTCTATTCCTGACTTTGAAAATAAGATCCTGTCCCACGAGCGAATCAGGGTTTGAACCTGAAAATCTGCTCAAAATTTGTCCGAAGTATTGCTTTAATCAAACGTTGATTATCCTTGATGGTGCTGAGTATGAGAATTCAGAAGCAGCGCAACAGTGGCGGTTTTGGGTCTATGTCTTGAGTGGCGGCAGTGATGAAGCCAAAACGCTCCTGAAATGGATGGGCAAACCGCAACCCGGCAGCGTTCCCACTCAACTCGATCACAATGAAGGGATAAAAACCCTGAATGTCTTCGCCAAAGCCTGGGAACCCAGCAAAGACCTCCCCAACCTTCTTAACAGCCTTGCCTCAGTGATCTCCGATGCTGCCACAAAGGTTAAATGGCAACCTGGAGACATTACCCTCCTGACGACTCATTATCAAAATCTCAAGGCTGTCAGTCCAAGCAACGCTGCTTCTGTCAAGGTCGCCATTGAATCGCTCACGGTTTGGCAATGGTTCAGCAACGCCAGAAATACTCTTGCCGCTCACCTGTTGTTTTGGCTTGC
The DNA here is from genome assembly GCF_052939475.1 of Phormidesmis sp. 146-20. NCBI lineage: Bacteria > Bacillati > Cyanobacteriota > Cyanophyceae > Leptolyngbyales > Leptolyngbyaceae > Phormidesmis > Phormidesmis sp. 146-20. The sequence goes on along the minus strand of NZ_JBJPHT010000060.1, from coordinate 39,724 downwards.
CCTGATCTTCGCCTATCCCAGATTCCCCCAGGTTCAGGCAATCTTCTTCTGGAATCCTTGGGTGCGTCGCATTCTCGGCGTGGGCTACGTCGGCTTTCTGCTCACTTGGGTTCCTTTCCTGCGCCGCAAACTCTTTGAACCCTTCAAATTCTCTCTGCTGGCAGATTCGGGAGTCGATCGCTTCAACCCCGTCGCCTACTTTCCAACATCAGACGTAAAGCCTCTGGATGCCAAAGAGGGAGTTGCACTCACCACCGCCATTCCTGCCATCCAAGGGCAAATCGTTCTCGAAGGCGACTCCGGACTTGGCAAATCGATGTTTTTGCGCCACCTCGTCAAGCACTCAAAGCGCACCGTCGTCTTCTTGCCCGCCCGCAAATGTGAGAACGGCGTGATCGAAGCCATCCAAACCAAACTCCACGGACAGGCGCAAGATGCCGAATTCCTCAAAAACCTGATCTACAGTGGCGCGATCGACCTCTGCATCGACGGAATCAACGAAGTCACCGCAGACACCCGCGCCAAAATCACCCAATTTGTCGAACACTTCTTCAAAGGCAACATCATCATGACCACTCAGCCGCTAGAGTGGCTGCCCCCTTCCACCGCCAAAATCTATCAACTGCAACCGCTTCGCAGCGATCAGATTCAAGACTTCTTGCTGTCGAGGGAGGCGATTAGCGCAGAGCGCAACTCCGAAGGAACCGTCGCTCCCAATTTTGCAGACAAATATACGCACGCCTGCTGCACCTATCTCGATGACGTGTTGAACAATCAGCAATCGCCAGAAGAACTCGCCGCCATTCAGCGCACCCTGTCTAACCCGATGGATCTTAGTGTTGTTGCCCAAACGATCGCCCTCGGCAAACAGCCCAACCTTCTGCGACTCCAAGAGCAGCAATACACCCTGATGGCAGCAGACTATCAACAACACTGGAATCAAGACTTTCCGCTTAAGAAATTCTCTGAAGCCGTCTACCAGCTCCGCCTCAACGACGAAAAAGCCCTCCCCGCCGACGAGTTTTATCAAGAACTGGTCAGCATGGAAGACGAAAAATACAAAATGGTCGTCAGTCGCCAATGGAGAGATGCCAAAGGCGAAGCACAGCACGAATGGTACTTTCGCCACGACAAGATCATGGAATTCTTCATCGTGCAAACCTTCCTCGGAGATTCACCCCAAGCCCAAAACCGTCTGCTCGATCACATGAGCGATCCGCGTTTTCGAGGCGTTTACTTCCTGCTTGCCACCCTGCTTCCCCTCACCGATGCCCAAGACCTGCGCGAACGCCTGATTCAATACGCCGCCGACACCAAAGATCACACCGTCAGCGACACCTTTGTGCAACTATTGCGAACCCGATAACCGACCCTAGCGCCCTGCTGGTTTCCTCTACATCTGAATCGGCAGTGTAGTTTCTCCAGGGCGAATTAACTGCCGTTTTGAAGCGTTAAGAAACTCGATGCTGACAGGTTCTCCGGCTTCGTCGTAGCTCACAATCACACCACCCGGCTCAGAAATGGCATTGGCTGGGAGCGGTTCTCGCAGAATCAAAATTAAAACATCAGCCTCGGCGCTGTATTGCATTCTCATTTATGCATTCAACCTCTGAGCGACTGATCCCAAGTCGTTGCTCCCATTGCTGCTGTCGTTCTTCTGCGTGTTGCGTCCAGACAAGTTGCATACCAATATTAGGTAGATGGCTGCATTTGATTCGACTGACCTAACTCAACACTGACTGCATCAAAACGATCGTCTCCAGGACGATAAGACAGCACCTCTAACCCGATCGGCTCCCCGCTCGTTCCATCCTTGAGCAAAATCACGCCATCCCCCAGTTCTGTAGCAATTTGATTTTTTCTGGGAGCCTGCCAAAACACACTCAACAATTCAGTCTCAGGTTCGTAAAACACCTTTATTTGAGCCATACAGTCTCACCTTCCTTGATCGCATCAGTCTGATATGCCGTGATGAGAAACCCATCTCCATTTAACCGCCTCGCCACCGCAACCACCCACCTTTCTGCTCGACGAACCCGATAAAACAGCAGCACTTCTGCATCTCTCTGGCTACGCCTAACCTCATCGGGCGAGGCAAGAGCAAACTGAACTAACTCTTCTAATTCCTCAAGATCAGGATGCTTGGTGATTAAACGCTGCCAGTACTCCTCTGATGTTCTGACTGTAAAGCCGAGTGGCATGAGGATTTCAAACTTCATCGTAACAAAAACGAAAATTTGGTCTAACAGCCTGAGTCACGATCGCCATCACTTCAACCTTACCTCGCATTGCCAGGACAAAAGAACCGATCGCCATTCGATCCCACCTCCCGTCTCGTAAGCGTCACCCAACTGCGGCATAATGAGAAAGTTTTCACGATTTGTCAGAAAACCTGGTCAAGCTAAGGCGCTCAGGACTGACGATCGTTAGACTTAAATTCATCAGTCTCATTTCATCCCTCATCCCTCATCCTTCCCTATGCGTACCTATTACTGCGGCGATCTTCGCGCCACCCACATTGGAGAAACCGTCACCCTTTATGGCTGGGTTGATCGTCGTCGTGATCATGGGTATGTAATTTTTGTAGATTTGCGCGATCGCTCTGGCACCGTGCAAATTGTCAGCGATCCCGAACGCACACCCGGATCTCACCAACAGGCAGGCGATCTGAGAAACGAATATGTGATCAAAATTGTGGGTCGCGTCACCAAGCGTCCGGATGAATCGCTGAATCCCAAACTTTCCACAGGCGAAATTGAAATCTACGCTGACGAAATTGAAATTCTCAACGCCGTTCGCAAACAGTTGCCCTTCCAGGTTTCTGCGGCAGATACCGAAACCGTGCGGGAAGAATTGCGGCTAAAGTATCGCTACCTGGATCTGCGTCGAGAGCGGATGAGCAAAAATCTGATGCTGCGCCACAAACTTATCCAGACGATGCGGCGCTATCTCGAAGATCAGGAAGGCTTTATCGAAGTAGAAACTCCGATTTTGACGCGATCGACTCCCGAAGGTGCCAGAGACTATCTCGTTCCGTCGCGGGTGAATCCGAGTGAATGGTACGCGCTGCCTCAGTCGCCTCAGTTGTTTAAGCAGCTTCTCATGGTGTCAGGGTTCGATCGCTACTACCAAATCGCCCGATGCTTTCGAGATGAAGATTTGAGAGCCGAACGTCAGCCCGAATTTACTCAGCTAGACATGGAAATGAGCTTCATGTCCCAGGAAGAAATTCTCAACCTGAATGAAGGCTTAATTTGTCACATTCTCAAAACCCTGAAAGGAGTCGAAATTCCGCGTCCCTTTCCCCGTTTGACTTACGCAGATGCGATGTCTCGCTACGGCAGCGACAAACCCGACACCCGCTTTGACTTAGAACTGGTCGAAGTCTCCGATATCGTCAAAGATTCTGGCTTCAAAGTCTTTTCAGATACGGTTGCCAAAGGCGGCATGGTGAAAATTTTGCCCATTCCCAACGGCAACGACGCAATTTCTAACGTGCGAATCAAGCCCGGTGGCGATCTGTTTAAAGAAGCAGCCGACATGGGCGCAAAAGGGCTGGCTTACATTCGGGTTCGAGATGACGGCGAGATTGACACGATCGGAGCCATCAAAGACAACCTCACCGACGCCCAAAAACAAGAACTCTTGACCCGCACAGGCGCAAAACCAGGACATCTATTATTGTTTGGTGCAGGAGATGGCGCAACAGTGAATAAGACCCTCGATCGCCTGCGTCAATGTCTCGGTAAAGAACTGGGCCTGATCGATCCCGACAAGCTCAACCTGCTCTGGGTGACAGACTTCCCCATGTTTGAGTGGAACGCCGACGAAAAGCGACTAGAGGCACTGCACCACCCCTTCACCGCTCCCAATCCTGAAGACTTGGCTGACCTGAAAACGGCTCGTGCCCTGGCTTACGATCTGGTTTACAACGGGCTAGAAGCAGGCGGCGGCAGCGTGCGGATTTATCAACCCGAAATGCAGGCGCAAGTGTTTGCCGCGATCGGACTTTCGGAAGCCGAGGCCCAAAACAAGTTTGGTTTCCTGCTCGAAGCTTTTGAGTACGGCACGCCTCCCCACGGCGGCATTGCGTATGGACTCGATCGCTGGGTGATGTTGCTTTCTGGCGAAGAATCGATTCGGGATGTGATCGCCTTTCCCAAAACGCAGCAGGCTCGGTGTCTGCTCACTAGCGCACCTTCCAGCGTCGATGACAAGCAGCTTAGAGAACTCCACGTCGCCTCCACCTACAAACCCAAACCTGGATCGGAGAAGTAGCTGAATTTTGGCGGCAACTCGATCGTAAACCTCATCAGGCAGAGCATCTAGCTGTTTTTGCACTGCTTTGGGTGTGATCAGACTGTAGATCACGTCGATCGATTTGCCCGTTGAGCTGCATACTCATCAAACGTGGTGTAGTGACCCGCTTTGTAATCAGCACGAGCCACCTCAATCTCAGCCATATCCTCCGGGGAATCCTCCTCATCCTGAAAAAGCTCGGACTCCAGAAGTTCCCACAGCTTCCGCTTTTCAGGCACGTCCAGGGATGAAACCGCTTCTAAAAGGGACTGGAACGAAATGCCCACTTTCGCAGTGTCTTGAGTCATGGCAGCTTTCCTCGATTTCTCCTCTCATTTTGCATCTTGAATAGGGTCTGTGGGGGCGATCGCACTGATTTGTGACACCAAGGGTAGTTGTCTGAGAGGGTTCGATCGGATGACTCGCCTTCCCAACTTGAAGCTTGACATCTGTAACTTGTAGCATTACATTTTTATTGTAATCTTATAAGTTACATAGTTAATTACTGTGGTTGCTGGGGATAGGTTGGGATGAACTGATTGCATGATAGAAACCTTTAGAAATAAGGCTTTAGAAAAGCTGCTGAAAGAAGGTAGTGCGAGAGGTCTTCCAACAGAGCTTGAGAAAAGGATTAGAACAAGACTTGAAGTAATCGATGCAGCCACAATCATAGAAGACATCAGAATACCCGGCTACGATTTACACACGCTCAAAGGTGAGAGGCAAGGAATCTGGTCAATCAAGGTTTCAGGTAACTGGCGAGTTACTTTCAGCTTTGAGGATGGTGATGCATATGACGTGGATCTTGAAGATTATCACTGACCAGAAGACGAGGCTGAAAAAATCACTCCAAGCATAGAGGTAAGGTTGTGAAAGATTTAGAAAATATGATTCACGGGAGACAAGTTAGACCTGTCCATCCTGGCGAAGTCATTGCAGATGTTCTAGAAGATCTTGGAATGACTCAAACCGCCTTTTCTGAGGTGCTGGGTGTCTCTCGGCGGACTGTTAACGAAATTGTCCAAGGTCGAAGACCCATTACAGTAGACATGTCTATTCGGATCGGGAAAGCTTTGGGAAATGGGCCTCAGCTTTGGCTCAATCTCCAGCAAAAAGTAGACATTTGGGATGCAATACAAGCCCATCGAGACGACTACGATCGAGTCCCCACACTGGCCTAGAGCCTGCACGATCGCAGAAGATTCGGTTTTTTTGACATCCCGACCTGACAGAAACCGTGAGAATTTTGCACAATGGTCTTATGTTTGAGATCATTTTGGTTTTGGCGATCGGGCTTGCTCCCCCATTACTGTCTTTTATCTTCTTGCGTCGAGCGGAGGCGCGGGCACAGATCCGGCTACGGGCTGCCATGAGAGCGGCAGAACAGCGTCAACTTCAGCGGATTTTGGCACTCCCGGCAGATCATCGCCATATCGAAGGCATGGGGTCTCTGATTGGAGATTTTACCTGTCGATTTAATGCGCGATCGGCTCATCTTCGCTGTGCGGTAAATCCATTTGGCCCTTGCAAAGAATGTCCTTACTATGAACCGATTTCATCCTTTACAGACCCCTCATAGTGGCTATCACTGGGATGGGAGTAGCCGCAATTTTTTTGAGGGTTGGTATTACCGGGTGACGCTGCCAGACTGTGGTCAGACGTTTGCGTTTATGTATTCGATCGAAGACCCTACAGGCAATCTGTCTTACAGTGGCGGGGCGGCGCAAATTTTGGGTGCAGACGATGAGTATCTCTGTCGTACCTTTCCTGATGTGACTCGATTTTGGGCCTGGAAAGACGCGCTGGGGTTGGGTCACTGGGGCAAAACGGATCTGAGTCAGCCTGAATATTTGGAGCGGGAGCGGTTCGATCGCCGCGTTCAGGAAGGCTATCAGGCGACGGCCACTTGGCATCAAGGCAAGCTTCACGAACCCAACGGCAACTCTGCGGAGTGGCAGTATGAAATTCAGCCTGTGTATGGATGGGCCAGTTCGGCCCATTTGCAGCAGTCAACGGCGGGGTTTTTGTCGTCGCTGCAAATCTTTGAACCGGGCTGGCAGATTCTCATGGCGCATGGGTTAGCCACAGGTTGGATCGATTGGAATGGGAAGCGGTATGAATTTGTCAACGCTCCGGCGTATGGTGAAAAGAATTGGGGCGGAGCCTTTCCGCAAAGGTGGTTTTGGCTCAACTGCAACAGTTTTGAGAATGAGCCTGATTTGGCACTAACGGCGGGTGGCGGCAGACGGGGCGTACTGTGGTGGATGGAATCAGTCGCGATGATCGGCATTCATTACCAAGAAAAATTCTACGAATTTGTGCCCTGGAATGCTCAAGTCAGTTGGGACATTCAGCCCTGGGGCTACTGGAAAATGGAGGCAAAAAACGCCCTGTACACCGTCACCCTCACAGGCACCACCGACCTACCCGGAACGCCGCTACGTGCCCCAACTGCCCAAGGTTTGCGCTTTGCCTGCCGCGACACCATGTTAGGAAACCTCACGTTAGAGCTGAGAAATCGCTGGAGTAACGAATTAATTCTCAAAGCCACCAGCGGTCTGTGCGGACTCGAAACGGGTGGACAACCGTGGGATGATATCTGGAACTCAAGCTGCGGTTTAAGTATCTAGAATAGGAAGAACCACTGCGAGGAAAAATGATGGGAACTTTAATCACGATCGTTCTAGCCGCACTGTTAATTTGGGCAGCCATTCATCTCTACAACGACATCAGAAAAGTTCCTAACTGGCGAGTCGATCGCGCCAATCCTGCAAATCTGCCCATCCAGGATAACGGTTTAGATCTTGGAGGCCCGATCGATGCGATCGGAAATGGGCTTTCAGGGGAGATCGCCTGCCAGACTACCAGTGAAGCAAGCTGTAACGCCGTTGGCGCTAGCATTGGTCACGCTGTTGGGCATCTCGGACACTTTTTGCACCATTAGTCTCTTCGCAGCATTTACGAAACGCATCGGACGATCGCCTGCTTGTCCAAGACAAAGCGATCGCCCGCGAGTGGAAGGGAGCGATCGCGTAAATAATCAACGGTAGCTAGAGCTAGACAGACAAAATCTAGTTGAATGACTTATAAGCCTCTCCAACTCGTTTCGCCGCCTCACTTCCATCTCTAAACCAATCCAGAAAACGAGGTCTATGGCTGGGGGCATGAAAAATTGCATAGCCTCCAACTTGGCTGACTAGATTTGCTGGCATCGCCTGTGCCCATTGCACAGTTCGGTCGCTTGGTCCGGGACAGCGACGACAATTCACACCATACACTTCCGGTTTAGTAACATGCAAAATATTTCCAGCACGATCGGTAATGGTAACAACAACAGAACCTGTATAGCCTTTGTACTTGTGAGCTGTCCAGGTGCGGGTCACGCCATCAATACGACCATTGTTTGAGATCGTAATGCTAGTATCCATTCGGCGATGGTCGCTTAACTCATCGAACTGCTTGCCACGAAGTGGAAAGTTTTGAGCCAACAAGATTCCCTTCTGACTCGGTTCAACCGATGTGTGAACAGCATTGGAGTACGAAGGATTAGCACTTATGCTGGGCTTCGAGCCAAAGAAGATAGAAGATGATGTAGCAAGGAAGACTCCTGCAAACACGAAGCTCGTCCGTCTAAGGTTCATGGGAATGTACTCCTAAAGATTGGATTGTTACCGAGCAGAAGCGTAGATGGAAGCTCTGGAATTAAGCGCCTCTGTACGGAGTATCACTGAAATTACAAGTAAATTAAAATACTTAAAAGACGGAAAAAGACGGAAAAAGGCTGTTATTTTCTTAAGAAAGTGTATAGTAGGCGGACTATGACGGATAATGCTTGAAAGAGCAAGTGTTGAATGACTTAAACACCTTAGTATGAACGTGCAAGACGTGCTGAAATACGTGGACGAACTGGTTTTTGCTCAAACTGGAAAGCATCTCGATACCTTGCAAGTATCAATTTTGAAAGGAGTACTCAATGGGCAGAAGTACACAGAGATTGCAAAAGAGTACAATTGCACATCAGGACACGCAAAAGACGAAGCTTACGAACTTTGGCAAATTCTTTCTAAAGCGTTGGGAGAAGATTTAGATAGGTCAAATGTTCGGGCTGCAATTGAGAGAGTAAGCGCTACAAATTCCAATATTTTTGGTAATCCAGTTCAGGTTGGAAGCATCAATTTTTATCCGTCTTCTCAAACTACTGAAAGTAAAATTGAGGATGTTGAACCGCTTGACGAAGAAATTGCTACACCTATTGATATTGATGATGCAAAGCTAGGTAACGCAGCACAACGAGCCGTAAAATTAGAAACTGTGCCGCGATTGCTACAACTTGGACTTAGCGTGGAGCAGATTGCTGAAGCGCTCGACCTACCACTAGCCGAAGTTCAGCAGATAACACGCTAGTTTGAGGAATCTTTAGAAATAGCAACTTGTCAACACAGCGCTAGGGAATTAGGATAAACAATTACCCTACGGCACTTTGCAAATAGATAAAGTACAAAAATAAGTGATTAAAACTCCCGGAGGATCGGGCTTCTTGTCGATTTAACTGTGCTTCACTAACTAGAAATCTGCTGTAATTTCTTTGTGCAGTACAAGCAGTACAATTTGTGCAGTACAAGCAGTACAATAAGAGCTTATCCGAAAACAGCAGAATTTGTGAGAGACTGAAGGGCAGCGAGTTTCAGAGGTTTTATTCCCATGACTGTCACCGAGATCGACCCTGCTTTCCGCCTGCCCGATGAAGTCTGGGAACGCATTAAAAGTGCGATTCCGGCCGAGCGTCCTAAGCCCAGAGGCGGACGACCGAGAATGGAGAATCGCGCCGCCTTAGATGCCATCTTTTATGTGCTGCGAACGGGCTGTCAGTGGAAGGCGCTGCCGCGCAGTTTAGGAGCCGCTAGCACAGTCTATGACCGCTTCAGTGAATGGGTGGAGCAAGGGGTGTTTTTAGCGATGTGGGAAATAGGGTTAAACCAGTATGCCCAAGAGGTGGGAATTGAGTGGGAATGGATGGCGATAGACTCTACAATTGTCGAAGTTATTTAATTCTCATTCCTAAGCAACTGTGAGAATCGTGAATCAAGTTGATTCGTCAAGGTTTTACGATCGCCATATTCCACAATTTTTCCCTGCTCTAGAATTAGAATCTGATCGACTCGTTGTAAAGTCTGCAAACGATGAGCAATGATCATTCCTGTTCGCTTTGCAAGCAGCCTATCAATTGCTCCTTCAATTAATTGTTCGGTTTGTGGGTCTAACCGAGAAGAAGCTTCATCCAGAATCGCCAAGCTAGGATTTTTCAAAAAGACGCGCACCAATGCAAGTAACTGTGCCTGTCCAGCGGATAGACCATTGCTATCTGCTCCCAATTGAGTATCAAGCCCATTGGGAAGCGATCGCAGCCATTGTGCTAATCCTAGCTCCTCCAGTGTTTCTAAGATGGAAGTCTCTGGAATGCGAGCGTTAAAAAAGGTGAGATTATCGCGCACACTGGCTTGAAATAGCTGGACATCTTGCGTTACTAGCCCAACTCGCGATCGTAAGTCTGAGAGTGAAAGATCTGCGATCGCACAGTTCCCTAAGCGAATTTCACCCGCTTGAATTTCATAGAGCCGTAGTAGTAAACGAGCGATCGTACTTTTGCCGCTGCCTGTGTGTCCTAGTATTCCAAGTGTTTGACCTGCTGGAAGGTAAAACGATAGATTGTGCAGTGTCCAGTTCTTAGGCTCATATTGAAAGTACACTTGCTCAAAAGAAACAGCACAAGCACCAGAATGTAAAAGGGCTTGTCCTTGATCGCTTAACGCTGATTGTGTGTTTCGTAGCTCATAAATGCGTTGAATACTCGCTTCTACTTGTTGCAGTTGTTCGAGTTCTTCTCGAATTCGCTCGATCGGCTGTGCTAAAAGGTTCGTGTAGTGAAAGATGAGATAAGCAGTCCCAATCGTAATCGCATTTTTAGACCAGAGATAGGCACAGAGGAAGAGCGCGATCGCATTTCCAATCGTGAACAATCCCACACTGGTAAACCACAGAATAGTACTGGCAAACCTGGCTTTTTGGTAAACCGGAAGCCAACGTTGCAGCAATTTATAAAAGCGAATCATGACATAGCTGGTTGAGCCATTTGCTCGAAGATCTTCTCGTCCAGCGATGTGTTCGCCGATTGTTCCATAATACTCAGCACTGATCTGGCGGTACTCTGCCCAAGGTGCGATCGCCATTGCTCTTTGTGCAAGTAACACAGTTAGGGCAATGATAGCAAAAGCAGTTAAGCTGACTCCTGCTAAAGAGTTCTCGAAACAGAGAGCAATTAGAATTCCGAAAAGAAGAACGCCATTTCCTAATATGTGAATGACTAACTCAGAGAAAAATTTAGACAGTAAATTGACATCACCATCAATTTTTTCTAATAGCTCGCCAGGTGTATGAGCTTTATGGAAGCTTAGGTCTAAGCGTAAACAATGAGCTGCCAGATCAACGCGAAGAGCATTAGTCGCAGTCCAGGCAACAATTTCGCTCAGGTAAGTTGCAGTGATCGTAGCTGCTTGAGTTAGAAGCGCAATCGTAATAAACGCGATCGTTGCGGTAAGTAAGGCTTGCTGTGAGCCACCCTGAACGGCTGTATCGATGAAGTATCCTAAGATTTGCGGATTGATAATCTGGAGCGCGATGCTGGTAAGAAGTGCGATCGTTAATGCCAAAACGGGCTTCCATTGAGGCTTGAGATAGTCAGCGAGCAGCAGTTTGTATTGTTGAAGGGAGTTCTGCATCGTCGCACTAATCTCAAGAGCCAAAAAAGATTACAGCATAGTTTACCGTGGAGCGATTTGATAGAGAAGATGATTTTGGCGGCTATCGGGAGTTTTTTGGCTCCTAAACGGATTTTTTGCTGAATATTTTGCACGGGTAAGGAAATAATCTATTGATATCAATTCTCAGTTGTGATAAGGTGCCTTGACTATCCCTTTTAGCAAACCATTCCGATATGACAAGTGTACTGTCTGACGAAACTTGTGAGGACTTTTGGCAGGTGAGCCGTCAACAGGCACGACAAGTTGACCCAGAAGATAAGAGCGATCGTATAGCTGAATGTCCGCAAATGTTAGGCAAAGGGTATAAGCGAGACATTGAGTTACGAAATGGCATTGACTTAACCTTTCATCATTACCAATTTAAAGATGATTTGATTGTTGCTTGCATACCACCCGGAGACATTGGCTGTCTGGAATGGATGTTTACTCTTTCATCAGGGCTTCAACTTCCGAATGGAGTACAACTCAATCAAGGTCAGCATCTCCTCGCGGGTTCAATTTCACCGGGAGGGCAATTTCAAGGACTATCCCGCACAATGACGATAGAAGTTGATATCCATCTAGAACTAGAGCAATTTCGGACTCTCATCGGTGATCAAATAGAGAGTTTACCGCCTGAAATCCAGCAAATGCTAGACGGAGATGAAGCAATTCCCTTTTCACCTGTTCACACGATTACACCCGCGATGCAACTTGCCCTCCAGCAAATGCTAGGTTGTCCCTATCAAGGCATGGTCAAGCAGATGTATCTGGAGAGTAAATCGATCGAAGTTTTAGCATTGTGGATCGATCAAGCTTGTTCGAGTGATGCCTCAATTGCGCGATCGACTGTTCCACGAAGTAAAGATATCGATCAGATTCATCATGCAAAAGAAATTCTGTTGCAACAGTTGGACAATCCCCCATCGTTGCTGGCTTTAGCACGACAAGTCGGACTGAATGACTGTTCGCTAAAACGTGGATTTAAACAAGTTTTTGGTACAACTATATTTGGCTATCTGCATCAGCACCGAATGGAACAAGCGCGATCGCTGCTTCTCGATCGTCAATGGAGCGTGACAGAGGTGGCTCGTAAAGTGGGTTACAGAAATCTTTGTGCTTTTAGTACTGCCTTTCGCAAAACCTTCGGAGTGAGTCCAAAAACACTGCAACATCAAAAAAGTTCCGTTTGAGCAAACAAAAATTCCGTTTCGGCAAAGTGGCAGACTGTTGATTCATCGTAATATTCAAAACATTGCAGTTGAGAAGATTTCCTAATTGATGGAATGAAAAGCTTCTCAAGATTTGGTGTAGAGGATGGGGAGATGGATCAAACATTCGCGCTCTGGTTTTTAGGCTTGACATCAGTACTCACGACTCAAGCAAGTTGGGCAGCAGAAATTCAAAATAATTCCCAAGTGTCTGGGATTCGCGCCCTTGGTTCCCTTGGAAGCTTGCGGAGCAATCGACCTGCCACCAGCCTGAAGGAGTGGATGGCACAAATCGAGGCAGAGACGATCAAAGTAACAGAAGTGAGGGTCGATCGAACTACTACGGGGTTAGAAATTACGCTAACTACGGCTGATGGTAAGCCTTTAGCGATCGACACTACCCAATTCCGCACCGAAGGCAACAGCCTAATCGCAGACATCCCTAACGCTGTTCTGTCATTGCCCGATGCACCAGCATTCAGAGCAGAAAATCCGTCTGAAGGAATCTCGGCTGTTCAGGTTGTACAACAAGATGCAAGCCGCATTCGAGTCAGTGTTATCGGAAATAATGCTCTACCAAAGCAAGAAGTAACCTTGAGAGTGGGAAATGCTGCCTACAGCCTTAACCTGGAGCAGGAAGAGCCGGATGAAGAGGTTGTTGTGACGGGAGAAGGTCAGCGTGGATACCGTGTCCCTAGCTCCACAACCGGAAGTAGAACAGACACACCGATTCGGGACTTACCTTTCTCGATTCAAGTTGTTCCTCAAGAACTGCTGCGCGATCGTCAGGTACAAAGTGTGAATGAAGCGCTGCAAACGGTTGCAGGAGTCACACCGGACAATCCATCTTACTCTGCATTTGAAGGAGTCACGATTCGTGGTTTTACAGGGCGTAACATCATTCGGAATGGATTACGGGATGATACTAATATTACGAACCGGATTGCTGTTCCCAACATTGAACAAATTGAAGTGCTAAAAGGTCCGGCAGGAGCGCTGTTTAGTCAGGGTGGTCCGGGAGGTACAGTAAACATCGTCACGAAAAAGCCGTTGTCTACGTCTCGCTACACAATTGAGGCATCGATCGGTAATTTTGATACCTATGGAGGGTTTCTAGACTTTACAGGGCCGCTGAATGATTCTAAAACCGTACTCTATCGCTTGATTGCAGGAGGTTCTACGACTGGAACGTTTATTGACTTCTTCGATCGCCGCAATTTTGTGATTGCCCCTAGTCTCACCTGGCAAATTAGTCCAGCAACGAAGCTCACTTTTGAGGGTGAATACACCCTTTCTGAACAGCCGAACGCGCGGGGCTTGCCTGCTAGGGGCACCGTTCTCCCAAATAACAATGGGCGGCTGCCGCGAAATCGATTTATCGGTGAACCGGAGGATGAACTGGATCAAAACGATCGCTACACGCTGCGCTTCGGTTACACGCTAGAACATCAATTGAGTTCCGACTGGCAATTACGCAATGCGTTCCGAGCTACATTCCAGAAAGTTCCTCAAAACTCTCTGTTTCCCTCGGCTTTACTCGATGACGATCGCACTTTAGAGCGTGGCTTATTCAGCACAAAAGACCAGTTTCAGAACAACTACATCCTCGATACGAATGTCGTTGGAACCTTCAGAACAGGTAGCGTTGCCCATAAGCTGTTGTTTGGTTTTGATCTCAACCGAGATGTCTCTGGAGCGAGTTTACAACAGTTTGCCTTAGCCCCGATCGACATCTTCAACCCCGTGTACAGACAGTCAGCAACCTTACTTGATACATTCCCTAGAGAACCTTTCACCTCGGATTCCCTTGGCATTTATCTACAAGATCAAATCGAACTATTGCCAAATCTGAAACTATTACTGGGTGGACGGTTTGACATTGTGAGACAAAAGCTTGAGTTTGCGGATGGAACTGAATCCTTTCAACAAGACGAAGCTTTCAGTCCGCGAGTTGGCTTAGTTTATCAGCCGACTGATTCACTCTCGTTATACGCCAGCTATAGCCGTTCCTTTCTGCAAAGTGTTGGCACAGCATTGGATAATCAACTTTTCCAACCGGAGCGAGGAACACAATACGAAGTCGGAGTAAAAGCAGATTGGCTCGATCGTCGATTGTCTACAACTCTAGCGTTCTACCAAATTACTCGTTCCAATGTTCTGACGGCTGACCCCGCTGACCCAAATTTCTCAATCCAGACCGGAGAACAAAGAAGTCGCGGGATTGAACTTGACATTGCAGGTGAAATTCTACCTGGATGGAAGATTGCGGCTGGATATGCTTACACGGATGCTCGGATTACAGAAGACAATACTTTAGCGATCGGAAATCGCATCAATAACGTTCCAGAACACGCTGTAAGTTTATGGACAACCTACGAAGTTCAAACGGGTTCGCTAAGAGGGTTAGGCTTCGGGCTTGGTATCTTCTACGTAGGGCAGCGCCAAGGTGATTTAGACAATTCTTTTGAAGTTCCTAGCTACACTCGTACCGATGCTTCCTTGTTTTATCGTCGAGATAACTATCGAATTGGATTGAACATTGAGAATTTATTTAATATCAGCTATTTTGAGACAGCAGAAAGTCCTCTGCGAGTGTTTTATGGTGCGCCTTTCACCGTTAGAGGAACGCTTTCTTGGACGTTTTAGGAGGTTGTTTGAGAGCAATGACAATGGTTCATAAATCTTGGTGGCAGCGGATCAAACTATTTTTAGTCGGGACTCTGATCGTAGTTTTGATTCAGAGTTGCGGTGTGCTACTGAGTCAACCATTGCAAGAGGCTGGATCATCGAATTGTCGAATGGTTCAGCATGAATTAGGCAAAAGTTGCATTCCACTTGATCCACAACGAATCATCGCAATGGATCAAGACAGTTTAGAGATATTAGTGGCATTGGGAATAAAGCCGATCGCTACAACAAGAGCGAATCGAACGGGTAATAAAACACTCATCCTGAATGGCAAGATTGATACGATCGTCGATTTAGGAAAAGAGGGACAACCAAATCTTGAAAAAATAGTGCAGCTAAATCCTGATTTAATCGTTGGAATGTATATGGAGCCTCAAAACTATAAATTGTTTTCAGAAATTGCACCTACGATTTCAATGGATTTTAGTCATGCTGAATGGAAGAGGATTCTACGGCAATTCGGAGAAGTTTTGAATGAAAAACAAGAGGTTGAAACAATATTAGATGCGTATCAACAAAGAATAAAAAACTTAAGCGCCGTTGTTGAGCAGAAGCTTGGTGATACTAAAGTTTCTATCATGCGATTTTATACAACACTTGAGTTCACACAGTTTATGAACCATGTCTCTTTCCCTGGAAGCGTGATTGAAGAACTAAAGCTTGTTTCTATTCCTACGATTCAGCGTCAACTGAAAGGAACAGATGAAACTTATGTCATGGTTAGTTTAGAGCAAGTAGACTGGCTTGATGCTGATGCAATCTTTGTTGCACTTGATCCGGGTGCTGAAAAGAACTTTCAGATTTATGCAAATAACCCTTTGTGGCAAACATTAAAGGCAGTGAGAAATCAGCGTGTCTACTTTGTTGATTCAGGCTATTGGGTTTTTGGAAATATTCTTTCAGCGAACGCAATTCTTGATGATGTGCTGAAGCATTTAGTCCAGAAACAGAATAGTTGATTAACCCTACCAAAATGCAATGCGTACTTTTATCATTCTTTGGTTCGGTCAGCTTGTTTCAACGATCGGCACTTACATGAGCGGATTTGCTCTCGAACTTTGGACATGGGAGACGACGGGTTCTGCAACCTCGTTAGCACTAGTTGGCTTCTTTTTTCAAGTTCCTCGAATTGCGATTAGTTTAGTGTCTGGTGTGATTGTCGATCGCTTTAACCGCAAACGCCTGATGGTCTTAGGCGATACGATCGCGGCTCTTTCCAGCTTGCTATTGTTATTTCTATATTTGACTCACAATCTGCAAATCTGGCACTTATATCTAACGACTGCGGTTACTAGCGTTTTTAGCCAGCTTCAAGAGCTTTCTTACTCTGCTTCAATTAGCTCACTTGTTCCTCAGCAACACTACACCCGTGCTAGTAGTATGGGATCAGCATTACATTATGGCTCGTTGATTTTAGCGCCAGCATTCGCAGCGAGTCTTTATCCGATCATTGGAGTGGGAGGCATTTTAGGAATTGATAGCTTGACTTTTCTTGTCGCGATCGCAACACTCCTTACTCGCAGAATTCCTCAACCCGAAATGCCTGAACAGTCGGCTAGGTTCAATTTCCGACGAGATCTGATGTTTGGCTTTCACTTCCTTCTCGCCCATGCTCCTCTACGCAACCTGCTAGTTTTAATACTTCCCTTCTGGTTTGTGCATGATCTGGGTGAAACGCTCTACACTCCAATGGTTTTGGCAAGAACCAACGGAAGTGCCGCAGTCCTGGGGCAGATTGGGACAGCAGCGGGAATTGGTGGCGTGACAGGCGCGATCGTGATTAGCATTTGGGGAGGTTTCAAACAGCCAATTCGAGGAGTATTCAGTGGAATCATTGGCGCAGGGTTGAGCAAAATGACTGTAGGCTTAGGGCGAGTTCCTCAAGTGTGGCTTCCTGCTCAATTCTGCTCTTCGTTTAACTTTCCGTTAATGGATAGCTCCGAAACTGCGATTTGGATGGCAAAAGTTAGCCCCGAAGCCCAAGGAAGAGTGTTTGCGGCAAATTCGTTTTTAGCTCAATGTTTATCAGCGATCGCAGCACTCGTGGCGGGCCCGTTAGGCGATCTCGCAGAGATATCTGCTAAAGCAGATCGCATTGTTGAACCTGCAATGATTTCTTCAACAGGATTGATCAAGTGGATCTTTGGTGCAAGCCCTGGATCAGGTTTTGCCTTGATTTATACAGCTTGTGCATTGAGTATGATTGCGATCGGGCTATGGGGCGTTCTGATGTTTACAGGTTTAAGGAATATACCTGAATAGATCATCAATTACGGCATTTGCAGCGAGTGGACCGCTCCCGATCCAGTAATTAGGAACCTGGTAAACTTGATTATTTTGTACAGCCTTCAACCCTTTCCAGAGGCGACTTGAGCGCAGTTCTATTAGTTTTTTCTGGGCAGTTTCATCTGCTGCCGCTGTGTTTTCAGATGTCCACACAAACAGAATATCTCCATCTGCTTGCTCAATGAGTTCTACACTAACGATCGCTTGAATATCATTGCCAAATATGGCTTGTGCCTCTGAAGCAGATAGGTTTTGAGATGGTGGTCGATCGAGTCCTGCATCATTGAGGATCACTCCAGCAAAAGAATCGCGTAAGTAGAGACTAAGGCTATCAGGATACATTCTGACAACCGATATTTTAGGGCGTGCTGACTTGAGGCGACTTCTAAAGGTTTGCAAGCGATCGCTGTAAGCTTGCATGATTTGTTGTGCGATCGCGCTTCGATTCAAGGCATCACTAAAGTTCTGAAAGGATGACTTCCATTCTCCACTATGCCCAAACTCTAACAGTAAAGTTGGCGCAATTTGTGATAGCTGAGCGTAGATATCTTTGTGGTAGTCCAGCCCAACGATGAGATCAGGGTGTAATGCTAGGATTCTCTCTAAGTTAGGTGTACCCATTTGCCCAATGTTGGTCGCAGCAAGCTGTTGGTTGTCCAGGTAAGGGGTGGATTGCTCTGCTAGAACGGTGCCGACAGGTTTGAAGCCGAGCGCGATCGCATCTTCAAAAGAAACTGAATCCAGTGTGACTAATCGCTGAATCGTGCGGGGGACACAGGTTGAACCAACTGCGTGTTTCACCTCATAGCAAGCGGTTTGAACCACTGGGCGAACAGTCGCATGGCAGCCTACAGTTTGCCCCAGTGTGAACAACATCAACAGTACAAAGATCAATCGGCGCATAGCTTAGAATTGGATTGATAAGCTTCCAGAAACGCTAAACGGTGCGCTTGGGGTGACGAAGCGATCGCCAAAGTTTGACACAAAGTATTCTCGATTGAACAGATTGCGGAAATTTAGCTGCGCTCTCCAGTTATTTTGCTTGTAATAGAGCAGCGCATCTGTCCGCAGATACCCAGGAAGCTCATAAGTATTGCTTAAATCTCCTTGTCGATCGCCCATATAATAAAAACCGAGTCCCAGCCCTAACCCTTTGAGTGTACCTCGCTGAACTTCATAGGTTGTGAACAGACTTGCTTGATGATACGGAACCTCAGACAAACGATTGCCAACCGGGAAAAAATTGTCCTGGCTCACAACAGCATCCGTATAAGCGTAGGAAGCAATAATATTCCAACCTGGCAGAACTCTACCTGCTAGATCAACTTCAATTCCTCGGCTAGTTTGCTCTCCCGTTTGAAGTGTGAAATCTGGATCACTCGGATCAGGAGTTTCAACATTTTGCTTCCGCAGATTATAAGCAGCGATCGTTAAGCTTAGACGATCAGACAAATCAGTCTTAACTCCGACCTCAAACTGCCGCCCGGTTTCGGGTTCAAAGGTTGTCTCATCTAGATTCCGTCGAGCGCCAAAGGCAGGAGCAAAGGAGCGGGAATAAGAGGCATAAAGCGAGATTGCTGGAATCGGTTGATAGATAATTCCGAGCCGCGGACTCCAAGCAGAGTCAGTTTGCTCAAATTCTTCGCGATCGAAGCCGAGGTCTTGAGTGGTGCGAAATTGTCGAGTTGTGTCATATCTCACGCCTGCAACGAATTTCAGATTGGAAGAGAGCGCGATTTGATCTTGCAAGTACAGTGCAAAGGTCGAAAAATTATCATCTCGAAAAAATTCAAAAGCGCGATCGTAAGGGCGACGGGCATAGACAGGATTAAACAGATTGATCGGGTCGTAAGCTGTGGAGAACTGAAAAGCAGGATTTTCGGCTCCATAGCGATACTCAGCACCAAATAGTAGGGTATGTTGAATGCTGCCTGTGGAGAACTTACCTACAATATCTGCATTGGTTGTAAAACGATGGTACTTGCCTGAAGTGGCGTAGGCTGTGCGGCTAACATCGCCCGTAGCTTCATCAATTCCATCTAGGGTAGGATAGTATCGATCGAACTCGAAAAATAGATATTGACTGTTCTGGCGCAGTGTCCAATTTGGGTTAAGCTTATGCTCTAGAGCGTATCCAACATTAAAGGTTGTACTGCTAATTTCTGCAAAGTCTTCTCCCAAAAAACGACCGCGCGGCACATCTGGAATGCGATCGCCAATCACCGGAATGCCTTCATCCGCTGTCTCACTCTCACGACTCAACTGGGCATAGACGCTTAAAGTTGTGTTTTTCCCAAGCGCAGCAGAAACAACGGGTGAAATTGAAAGGCGATTCCCACTGACAAAATCTCGGTAGCTATCGTACTTCTCGTAGCTTAGATTGAATCGATAACCAGAGCGTTTCTGCTCATCGAACGGACCAGAGAAATCGATCGCGCCGCGATAAGTGTCAAAGCTTCCGATAGTCAATTCAGCATTGTAGTAAGGATTGGGCAGCGGCTTTTTAGAAACAAGATTGATCACCCCTCCCGGTTGTCCTGCGCCGAATAGAATTGAGGCTGGACCTTTGAGAACTTCTACTTGCTCAATATCATCCGTGGTCAGTCTTCCTGGAACCACATAAGGAACGCCATCTCGAAACACATTACTAGTAATGCCCGATTGAATCAAAAAGCCCCGAATGGTGAATAAATCCCCGAAAATGCTTCCGGTTGCGTCTCGTTGAACAACACCACTCACATTCTCAAGCGCATCACCAACTGTATTAATGCCTCGGTCTTGCAATACCTGTCGGGGCACAATCTGAATCGATTGAGGAATGTCACGCACAGGCGTATCTGTTCTTGTTCCTGTGTTCGATCGAGGAACCCGATAGCGAGGCTCTTCTTCACCCGTGACTACCACTTCTTCATCGGGTTCTTCAACCTCCATCTGTTGCGCTTGAATTTGCTGTGCTTGAATCTGTTGTGCTTGGATCTGTGCTTTCCACTCTTTGACAGTAGTAGCAGGACGCTGCCGATCGTTTACAGTTGAAATGTGAGGATCAGCAGTCTTAGCTGGTGCAGAATGCTCCGCTTGAGAAATAACGGGCTGATCCGCTTCAAACTCTGCCGCAATGCAGGGTGTTGCTAATAAAACGCTGATTCCTACTAAAACGATCGATCGATAACTTGCCATCACTCCTCCACTCGCCGCCTAATACTTAGGAAATATTCTCAGAAGCATACCGAATAATCGTGAGCATTCTGCGATCGCGTGAACGGTGAACGGAATTTTTTGAACGGTGAACGGAGTTTTAACTTACATTGCATCGATTCAAAACCGATTGACGGTAATCTCTGGGATTGACCCCAAACTTCTTGCGAAACGCGATCGCGAAGTGGCTGCGATTCACCAATCCAACTGCTCTCGCCGCCTCTGCAATGCTGAGATCTCCGGACTCTAGCAACTGCCGCGATCGCTCCATTCGATAGTCCTGTAAATAGCCAAAGACTGTTGTACCAAACACCTGACGAAAGCCTACTTTAAGCTTACAGTCATTGATCCCGACCAACCGAGCTAACTCAATCAAAGAGGGCGGCTCGTCTAACCGAGCAACTAGCACTTCTTTAGCATAGTGAATTCGCTCAATGTCATCTGGTCTTAACGGTTTGGGCACACGATCTAGATCCGTTTTGGCAGTCTGGGCAAAGTGCAATGCAATCAGTTCCCAGACTTTGCCTTCTAGATACATCTGCTGAGTCAATCCCTGAAATGGACACTGCAAAATCTGCTGAAGTGTAGCTTGCATTGCAGTTGTCGTCTGGCTAACTTGGGTGTAGTAGGGTTGGTCAGCGGGTTTCAACCAATTCTCAATTTCGACCGGAATTTGCTTCGTCAGACTTGACATCCATTGGCAAAAAACAGCCGGATCAATATGGAGTGTTACTCTCAGATTACGTTGATTTTCTGCAATTTGCAGTGCTTCACCGGGAGCCATGCCGCTCCCACAAAAAATATATTGACCCGCATTGGCAGCGTCTAAATTAGATGCGGCGCTTCCAATCAGCGTATAGCTCAGTTCTAGAGGATGTTCTCGATCGCAGGTAACTACTTTAAGTTCCTCACGAAAGTAATCTTCCGCGATCGCTAACTCCACGCCATCTCGAATCTGAATCTCTCGGTAATAGCCCGCTCCAAGCTCACCACAATATTTCCAAGTGCAGTCGAAATTTGACAACATTTGTGGAGCCTCTACTTCAGAGCAAATGAGTTCCCAGTAATCTTGCTGCGAAAGAGTAATTGCCATTCTCTACAATTGGCACTGTAAAATGAATAGGAGCATCGTATCATAGATGAAACTCATTCTCAATTATTGAATCTCAGTATAGGCTAGAGGCAAGTCTTCAAAAGTTCCCTCTAGTTCAAGCCTGCCTTTGTTTAGTAGAAGAATACGATCAGCCCGTTGAAGAACTGCTCGCCGATGAGAGACTACAAGAAACGTAGGTGTCCAAGACTGCGAACTAAGCTGAAATAGCTTCGACCAAAGCTTTTGTTCTGTTTCAACATCCAAAGCACTCGACAGATCATCAAAGACTAAGAGTTCCGGTTGACGAATCAGCATTCGAGCCGCAGCAACTCGCTGAATTTGTCCGCCAGAAAGCCGCATTCCTCTAGAGCCAATCTGGGTATCGAGTCCATCGGGCATCATTGCTAAGTCTCGATCGAACATTGCAAGCGCGATCGCATTTCGGACTTCCTCATCGCTCTTCTGTAGCCCAAGCAGAATATTTTCTCGCAGCGTTGTACTAAACAGTTGGGGAACTTGTGGCGTGTAAGCACTCTGAGACGGAACAAAGAACTGAGCCGGATCAGCAATCTTCTGTCCGTTCCAAAGGATTTCTCCCGATTGCAGAGGTAATAGTCCCAAAAGAACCTGCAATAGCGTCGTTTTACCAGATCCGACTGATCCAGTAATCACTGTAAAACTACCGCGTTGAAGCTGGAGAGAGAGATTAGTAACGCCAGAATCGCTGTTTGGATAATGATAGGTCAAATTGAACGCCTGCAATTCTTCAAAGCGATCGCAGATTGTTTCCTGCTGAATGATAGGTAGTTGAGGAGTTCGCCCAGTCAACCTTGGCAGATAGAGCGGATGATGGGCAACGAGCGTTTGCGCCTCTGCATTCACCAAGGCTTGCATCCGTTCAAAAGACACTTCGCTTTGTTTTGAGAGCGCGATAAACTCGCCTAAAAACCCCAGAAAATAGGTGACATACGCTAAGTAATATACAAATAGCGCAAAGTCTCCAACGCTCAACGTTTGACTATTCTGCATGGATTGAGCCGCAAAGAAGAGGATTGCACCCGTTCCTAAGCTCACAAGATTATCGAAGCTAGAACTTAAAATTGCATTGAGTAGTTGATCTTTGACGATCACTTGACGACGGCGATCACACAATTGTCGAAAATGGCTTAACATACTGGTTTCGGCTCCAGCTACTTGAATCGCTTGCACTGCCGTAAACATTTCTCCTACCATTCCGGTTACTTGCTGTGTCGCTTGACGGCTGGCGCGACGGTAACGTTTAATGCGATCGCTAACTTGATGCAGAATCACCGCAATGAGCGCCAGGGGCAAAAATACAAACAGCGTAATCGTGGCATTTACACTGAAGAGCAACAGCAACGAACCAATGGCAAAAATGCCTTCACCTAAAACTTCATTTGTACCCACAACATTATCTTCAATCTGACTCGCATCTTCTCGAAAAAAGCTGATTACTTCTCCGGGTGAGATTGTGTTTTCGCCAGTCGTGGTTAAAGCTTCAGCACCGGGACGATTTAGCAATTTCGACAAAAGATTGCGCTGAATTAAACTATTCATTGTGAAACGATGCTGCGTTTTTGTAATTCGTCCGCTGAAAATAACAACAATCTGCGCTAGACCTGTTGCAAGTAATATCGCAATCCATACCCAGGGAGAAAAGGAGAAAGCAGATTGGCGCGTCAATGTGTTGAAGAATTCGCGAATGATCACACCGGGTACAGCAGGCAGTCCAGCAATTAATAGCCAGAGAATGGTGTCTGTCCAATACAGCGATCGAGCATAAGTAATCATTTGCCAAAGAAGCGACCAGATTGAAGCTCGATTCGTTGTCATAAAGCTAACCTCAAACGAATGGCACTTACTTAAGGGTCGGGGTTTTGAGAAAATAGAGCAAGAAAAAGCTCCAACCCTGGTCTTTTTGAGGTCACAGGCTGGGAGTGACTAAAATAACTAGCTCCACTATGCCAAACTCTGCTGAAATTCTCAAGCAAACATTCGCCAACAGGGTCGGTTTACCGTTTCAACAGATCCTGCCTGAATCTGTGATAGCCAGGGTCTTGGTCGAAGAGACCGTGAGCTATCGGGATCGTCTGTTTAATCCGTTCGTGACGCTGTGGGCATTTCTATCCCCGGTGTTCGACAGCGACAAGCGTTGTCGCAACGCGGTGAGTCGGGTGATCAGTTGGTTAGCCAGTGCAGGGCGACCAGTCTCCACTTGACAATGAACCTAGAGTTAGAAAACGCAGAACGAAAGCCTTCCCCCTGATGAAGCAGCCTCGCTCAATTCTCAAAGCTAGTCTAGCTCGTTGATTGACCTTAAGTAAGTGCCATTCACCTGAAGATAGATAAACTTAGGTGGATGACCATACAGCAAACTACGCTAGACCTGTTGCTTTATAAGGTAGATTAGTGATACCTCAGGAGCAGAAGCAGACGATGTTCAACATTAGTCGAGCGTTAGACAATGATCGCCTATTGAGGTCGCTAACCGGACTCAATCGCAAGGCGTTTGACGAGTTGTGCCCGGTCTTCGACGAGGGGTATCAAGCAGCGCTGCAACACGACCCCAAGCCCCGGAAACGAGCGAGAGGAGGGGGCGCAAAGCCCGACTGGGGAGTGTGGAAGCCAAGCTGTTCTTCAGCCTATTCTATTTCAAGACTTACCCCACGTTTGATGTTTTAGGGTGGTTATTTGACCTAGAGAGAGGACGCAGCAATCGCTGGGTGCATCGGTTACAGGAGATCTTAGAGACGGCTTTAGGCAAAAAGATGGTCTTGCCGGAGCGCAAGCTGGAAAGTATGGAGCAGTTTCTGGAGCGCTATCGCGATGTGAAAGAAGTGATTTTGGACGGCACAGAGCGTCCCGTGCAGCGCCCTCAGGAAACTCAGAATCAGAAAGCGCATTATTCGGGCAAGAAACGACGGCATACCCGTAAACACATCACGGGCAGCACGCGAAAAAAGCGAGTGATTTTGCTCACGAAAGCGCAACCCGGAAAGATCCATGACAAGCGACAACTGGATGAAGCAGACTGGGTGGACAAGATTCCCGATGCAGTCAGAATCGAAGCAGATTTGGGATTTCAGGGATTGCAAAATGAGTTTGTCAACGTCCATCTGCCGCACAAAAAACCCAGAGGCAAAGAACTCAGCGAGGCTCAAAAACAGCACAACCGAGAGTTTAGCCGTCAACGAGTCGTCTGTGAACAGTCCCATGCGGGGATGAAGCGCTACGGTGCGGTATCGGACATCTATAGAAATCGTGTGCCTGAATTCGATGATCACCTGATGCTCACGGCGGCTGGGTTGTGGAACTTCTACTTGGAGGTGGCTTAACTACGATAGGGAGAGGAAATGCGCTTTGCGCTTGCCTGCAAAGCCTTTTATTAAGCAACACGTCTAATAAAGCTTTTAGATCACTGGCTTCTTGAGAACTAGAAATTGACGCGATCGATTTCCTTTAGCAACTCACTGCGATCTAAAGTTGTCTGTCTAGTTTTACTTGAGAAAATACGACGATCGAGAGAGGTGGCTTGTCTCTTAAGCAAGATGAGGTCATCCCTCTGGTTGAGTACCTTCAGGAAGTAGCTGCAAAATTCTTAACTCGACCTTCTGCTTTTGGGAGGTTAGAAATGTCCCGTTCAGTCCAGATTTCTAAATTAGGAGATTCCATCATGTCAACCGAGACGACCGAAACCACAGGATTGCCTGAAGTCACGACCCAAACCACAGTGATTGATCTGCCAACAGGCGATCCTTTAGTGATCGAAAACAAAACCGTTACTGCCCCTCCCACCGAAGAGTGGCTGAGAGACAAAGCAAGAATTTCAGCGTTTTTTGATGACCCGATCGGCTACAGTTCTTCTGTTCTAAAGCCCTATTGGCCGATCTTGAAAGCAATTGGTTGGACATTGCTGGCGATCGTAGCCCTGAATCTACTTCTCACCTTGTTGGGTGCGATTTTGACAGTTGCTACCAGTGTTCCAATTCTGTCCCCACTGTTTGAGCTAGTTGGAATCATTTACACAGGCTGGTTTGTCTATCGTTATCTATTGACTGCTTCTCAACGTCAAGAACTGTCTCAAAAAGTGAGGAACTTTAAGCGTGAGATTGTGGGTGATATCAATGAAGTATTAGGCACCGACAAGAACAGCTAGAAGCCCCTCGAAACAGCCTCTCACAGTCGAGCTACGGTGTACACACAAGTCGTTGTCGCTTCGTTTCAGGCGGCTTCAGCCCCCTAAATCCCCCAGTCTGGGGGACTTTGACCAAGGAAAGATTTCCAAAGTTCAAAGCCATGACGACGGCTCAAAGTCCCCCATTTTTGGGGGATTTAGGGGGCGAAGGATCTCAGCAATGACAGATCGATCGACTTGTGTGTACACGGCAGCACAGTCGAGGGGCTACTTTCTCTACTACAACTCATCAATTCAATAGAGTGCCATCATCGCAACGAGGAGTTATCACAATGGTCAAATCTGATCCAAGTCGCTCAAAAGAAGAACCTCATGCATTAGAGACCCGTTCGCAGCAGGCTAACCTACTAGGTTCGATCGCCGGGCTAATAACCTTTCAAGCGGGAATGGCGATCGTCAGTACAACCGTCGAGATTGGTAAAACCCTGACCCAAAAGCCGACTCAATGGATTAGCAACCTGACGCGAGGAGCCGGAGAAGCCCTGTCTTTGGTGGGCAATATTCCCTTTTTGAGAAACCCGATCGTGCAAAAAATTGTTGGGGTGCTGAGATTAGATTGGCTAATTGGCATGACCGATCGCGTCGATTTTGACAGAGCCGAATCTGAAGTCAAACAACTTCAACAACAGCATCCTCAAGAATCTCCTAGCCAGATTGCTCACCGGATTATGGTAAAAAAAGCCATCAACGCCGGAAGAACAGGCTTTCTCACCAGTATGTTACCGGGATTTGCAGTGGCGCTATTGGCGATCGATCTGGCCGCTACTACCGCAATTCAGACTGAAATGTTATATGAAATCGCCGCCGCTTATGGCTTAGATCTGCGTGACCCAAACCGTAAAGGAGAAGTATTAGCAATCTTTGGATTAGCGCTCGGTGGTAGCAATGCCCTCAGAGCAGGTTTTGGCTTTCTGAGAAACATTCCCCTAGCAGGCGCAGCGATCGGAGCGGGCACCAATGCCACGATGATATATTCACTGGGCTATGCGGCTTGTCGATTTTATGAAGCCAAGTTGAGAGAAGCCACTGAAGAACCCAATGCTGAAACCCTAAAAGCCATCCAGCAAGAGAGCGAACAATATATGAATGTTGCGATCGCTCAACAAGCAGTAATGGATCAGATTCTAGTTCATATGATCTTAGCTAGTTATCCTCAAAAAACCTGGGACAGCGTTCTCCCCGAACTCAAAACCCTGCAACTAGAACCTCATTCTCTAGAAGCGATCGCGACGAACATTCAATCACCTGAGCCATTAGACAAGCTACTACAACAACTTAACCGCGATTTTGCCATTCCCTTACTTGCCCAATGTCGTCGTATTGCTGAAAGCAGCGGAGAAATCTCGTCTCAGGAAGCAATTGTGCTGAATGCGATCACTAATCAATTCAATCTGGAAGTCGAATAAAGAGTGGTTAGCATCTCCCACCGTTCTTAAGTTACTAACGTTTAACTAAAGATAGCCCTTAAAGCAGACATCACCGAGAGTTGCACTTTCTAGAATGAGGCGACGTTAATCATTCGGGGGTTGATTATGACAAATACAAGTGAACAAATTGCTCAGTCTGCCAATCACAATGCTAATGCTGCCCTCAAAGAAGTGAATGCACCCTCTGTACATCCTGCGGTTGGAGTTGTCGGTGTCAGCGCGATCGGCGGAACACTTGGTGCAATGGCTGGAGGCGTTTTGGGTGCGCTTTTGGGTGGAGTTTTGGGGGCGTTGAGTGCCTCAGTTCAAAATTCAAAATCTGCGGGGTTGGGCTACTATGCAACTCGCAATCAAAGTAAATCGCTGCCGTCGTTAAATCAAGCGATCGATCGTCTCGCCACCCAAGCAGACAAAGCCAGAAAAGAGATTGCTCAAGACGTTGAGGATGCTGGAGAAAGCATTCAACAAGGCGCTTCTAATCTCGCTGCCAAAACTCAAGAAACAGTAAGTAATGGACTTTCTCAACTAGACTCGTCTCTTAATTCCAGTCAAAATGCTACTTCGGATGCAATGGTCAAAGGCATCTTGCTCGACATTGATGGCACACTGGTGATTAGCAACGATGCTCACGCTCAAGCCTGGGTCGAATCGTTTGCGGACTATGGCTACGAAGTTGCGTTTGAAAGCGTGCGCCCTTTGATTGGAATGGGTGGCGATCAAGTTGTGCCCCGCATGGTTTCTGAACTGTCTGGAAAAGAAGGCATTGGCAAACAGATCGCCGATCGCCGTAAAGAACTCATCATCAACAAGTTTGGTGCTACTTTGCCTCCGACTCCTGGCTCACGAGACTTTGTGCTCAAACTCAAACAAGAAGGATTTCAACTCGTTGTAGCGAGTTCTGCGACCAGTGAAGAACTTTCGGTTTTACTCAAAGCAGCCCAGGTTGACGACCTACTCACGCAAGAACCTGCCACCACTGCCAGCGACACCGAATCCTCAAAACCCGCGCCCGATCTCGTGCAGGCGGCTCTCGACAAAGGACACCTACAGCCCCAGCAAGTCATCATGTTTGGCGATACGCCCTATGACATCGAATCCGCAAATAAAGCAGGCGTGCAGGTAATTGCCTTCCGCACGGGTGACTTTGACGATTCTCAGTTAGCAGGTGCCCTGGAGATTTACGACAGTCCCGCCGATTTTCTAGCACACTACGATCGCTCTCTAGTGGCCCAACGTCAGACCGTCCCGATCGCTCAATAACCATCTTCTACTCGCTGTCTTCTACTCGCAGCGATAGCAATCCTATTTGACGTGAATTCGACGAAGTTTTTCGCTTCAATGTCAAGCTTCTGCCCCCCCCAAACTCCCCGCAAGTGAGGGACTTTGAACTGGAATTCTTATCTAGAAGTCCCCCAAAATTGAGGATTGGGCAGAAGCACCCAACAACGAAGCGAAAACCTTCTATCAAATTCACATTAGAACCCCGCTCCCGTTTGATCCCTCATCCCTCATCCCTCATCCCTCATCCCCCATGCCCACCGCCCTCATCACCGGAGCCTCAGCCGGAATCGGAGCCGCCTTTGCTCAAGAACTCGCCTCTCGCGGGACGAATCTGATTCTAGTAGCCCGATCGCAAGATAAGCTGCAATCATTGGCAGACTCGCTACAACTGCAATATCAAATTCAAGTTCAAATTATTGCTCAAGACTTGACGGAACCGGATGCAGCGGCGATCGTATTTGACACCGTTCAGCAACAGGGACACAGCATCGATTTGCTGATCAACAATGCCGGAATTGGCGACTATGGTGATTTTGCCGAAAGCGATCGCGATCTTCAACTCAAGATCATTCAACTCAACATTCTGGCATTGGTGGATCTGACTCATCGATTTTTGCAGGGAATGCGCCAACGGCGATCGGGCGGAATTATTAACCTATCTTCTGTTGCGGGCTTTCAGTCGATGCCTTACTTCTCGATTTATGCGGCGACTAAAGCCTTTATTCTCAGCTTTAGCGAGTCGCTCTCTGCCGAAAATCGTCGCTATGGAGTCACCGTTTTGGGTGTGTGTCCCGGCCCAAGTGAAACGAAGTTTTTTGCCGAAGCAGGCTTTCCTTCTTATCTGATCGACCTGGTTTCTCGAACCTATACACCCACCAAAACAGTCGTCCGAGATGCGCTGGATGCGTTGGAAAAGCGAGAAGCGATCGTCGTTCCGGGTAATCCACTCAATCAGGTGTTGGTCAACTGGCCGCGGTTTTTTCCACGAGAGGCGGTTGCTAATTTTTGGAAGTTTGCGCTGGCAAAGCGTTGAGAGCCGATTGTTTGAGCATTAGTTCGATAAACTCTTCGCTTACAGACTCAAGAACGCCTCCCTAAATCCATGTTAGTTTGATGAACTCTTCGCTTGTAGATCCGGGAACGCCTCCTAAATCCCCCACTTGTAGGGGACTTTGAACCAGAGTTCTTCTCTTAAACCCCCAGAATTGCTACCGTGTACACACAAGTCGTTGTCGCTTCGTTTCAGTCGGCTTCAGCCCCCTAAATCCCCCATGTTGGGGGACTTTGACAAAGGAAAGATTTCCAAAGTTTAAAGCCATGACGACGGCTCAAAGTCCCCCATTTTTGGGGGATTTAGGGGGCGAAGGATTTCAGCGATGACAGACTGATCGACTTGTGTGTACACGGCAGCAGAATTGGGGGGGTGGGGGGCAGAAGATCTCAGCAACGAAGCGAACAACTTCCATCAAATTCGCGTTAATCTGGTCTCTGGTGAACGAGATGAGCCAAAACTTGAGCCTTACTTAGTTCGCTGACGAGCCGTTGGGCTTGATGTTTGTAAAGCGGATAGTCAAACAGTCCGGGTAAGTGAGCCATGCGCGATCGTGCCAGTCCAATCTCACAGCCAGAAATCCGAGCGATCGCGACCCCGCCATCAAACACCGCCTCAGATGAGAAAGCTTTTTCTACCTGCACAAACCAGTGACGCGGCTTTAGGGCGCTCCGCTCGATGCGCTGCAATCCGTCTAGTGTTGCCAAAATAATTAAGCGATCGCCTTCTTCTAGATGCGTATCATCAGGCGGCATGAGTTTCGCAAAATTCTGCATTCTTTTTTGATGCAAAATTGGCACGACTTCATAGCCATACGCGACTTCGGCTAATAGCAATCCAGTCAGCGTATCGCCCGCCTCTACTCGATATTCTGTGACTAACATCGTCTGATTGTTAAGCCGAAATAGATTGATCACATTTTCGCCAAATGCTGCCGCTGCAAAGGCTTCGGCCGCCAGTGCATACGCGCCCAACACTCTCGCATGGGGCAATAGCCGCGCTACATTGTCGCTAAACAAAGGATCAAACGTGCGGATCACCAGATTTAATGTCGGATTGGCTGCATAGGCCATCAGTCCGATTTCTAAGTTAGTTACTTCGTCGTCAGTCACCGCAATGATGCTTTTGGCGGACATCAGATTCGCACGATTGAGAGTCGTCGTTAGATTGCCGACAATGAGCGGCATTTGGGGTAAAACGCTCGTCTCCAGCGAGGTGCTGTGAATTCCGACGATCGGCTGTTTGAGATCTTGCAGCAGCTTTGCCACCCGTTGCCCCACTCGCCCAAACCCAACCAAGACAACGTGATCCGCTTTTGGTACAGGAGGACGACGCTTGAGAAACTGAAATCTAGAAACCAGAACCCGCTCGGTCAGCAACGCATAGAGAATTCCGACAAAGACAGTTCCGATTACAGTTAAGCCAACGCTAAATAGATGTAACCAAACTGGAACCGGGAACGCTAATTTGAGTTGCCCAAATAAGTTGTCATAACCACCGAGGATCAGAACTAGAGATACATTAAGGGCATCTTGTAAATTGAGATCTGGATATTGAAGTTTATACAACAGCGCACCAATCAGAAATAAGCTGAACATTGTGATTCCAGAAAGTAGTGCAACCTGTTGAGTGGGGGTTTGTTGAATATCTGCCCAAAATTGTTGTAGCCAGGGTTTGAGTGTTTTCCAACTGAGGCGATCGCTCCATTCTCTCAGCCTCGATCGCTGCTTAGAAGCCTGCATTCCTGGAATTATCTTTTCTGCCATCGCTTCGACATATACCACCGTATCGCCTTCTGTAATTCTCGTGTCGGATTCCCATTTATAAAAGCCTTTGGCAGGCTGATTACCACTGCGCGTATGAGCTAAAATTCGACGAGTTGAGGTGTTGAGTTCTTGTAGTTGAGCGCGATCGCACCAGCGATGATGGCGATCGATTTGCACCCGCACTACTCGCAGCAGTTGACCTTCTAAATTAAAAAATCCGCGAGTTTCTCCGCCCAAAGCTGCCAGCGCAAAGGCCGCAGCCGGAAGCTGAGTCGCCTCAAACGCCACAAAATTTCCCAGCCGTTCACCCAGCAACTGATTGAGATTTTGCTGATCTGAGCGGACGATTAGCCTGATGTCAGGATTGACCGCCCTCGCCGCAAACGCCGCCTGAATATTGACCCGCTCATTACTCGTCACCAACAAAATCGCCCGACACTGCTGAATCTTAGCCTGCTCCAAAATTTTGGGCTGACAACAATCCCCGATGACCAACTGATCGATCGCCGCCGACAAATCAGGAATATCCCAATCGCTACGATCGACCCGATCAATTGCATGAACCTGGATGCCAAATTCTTTAAGCACGATCGCACAATACTGTCCCAGTCCGCCCAATCCACACACCAAAAAAGCAGTTGAGTCTAGGCTCAAGCGGTTCTCAGAAGTCATATTGTGTTGAAGTAGAAGGGAGTGTGCATCCAGTCTAGACAGGCGATTGAGCGTTTAGGGCAGACACACAAAAATTAATCTCTAGAAATGTCTCTTACAATCCCTTAGAAATTTGTTTAATCAATTGCAGCGATGAATTCTGCTCGATCGAGCCGTTCACATTTATGTAATGAAGAATACTATTTACCCATTCCCATCTCTGTAACGCTATAGAGAAAGAATTGAATGCCCTCAGCGCTGAGGCGAGGAAATTCTAGCATTCCAGACTGTAAAACTAAAGGGACTACCTACATGACGATCGAAGCCTCCATTAGTCCGTCAAAAGCGTTAAAGCACAATGCCCTTTCGATGGTCGATACGGTAACGCTTGCCGTTGCAGGATCGGCTCCCTCCTATTCATTAAATGCGACTACGGCCACGCTCGTTGCGGCTGTCGGGCTGGCTGGCCCAGGCGCATTGCTCTATGCGGCGATTCCGATGTTTGGCATCTCGTTTGCTTTTATGTATCTCAACCAGTGGCGATCGGATGCAGGGGCCTCCTATGCCTGGGTCGGTCGCACGCTCAAACCGTCTCTTGGCTTTTTGTCAGGCTGGACGTTTCTCAGTTTAAGTACGATTTTTATGGCGGCCGCAGCCGTCCCGATCGGAGTAGCCACGCTGGGATTGTTTTCGACAGCGCTTTCAGAAAATGTTGTGTTAGCGACGATCGTCGGCAGTTTTTGGCTAATCAGTATAGCGACCATTACCGTGATGGGCGTGAGTCTGGCGGCTCGATTTCAGAAAATCATGACCGGGATTGAAGTGATCAGTCTAATAGCACTGGCGATCGGGGCATTAGTCAAATTCTCAGCCAATCCCGTGAATCCATTTTCCTGGAGTTGGTTTGCTCCAACGCAGTTTGGTAACCTTGAAACGTTTATGGCTGGAATGCTGGTGGCGACATTTTACTATTTTGGCTGGGATGTCTCCTCTAATGTGTCTGAAGAAACGCAAAACTCAAATTCTACGCCGGGTTACAGTGGTGTAATCGGGATGGTGGGCGTGTTTCTGCTGTTTCAAGTGTTTCAAGTTTTGGTGCAGGTGGGCATGACACCCGATCAGATTGAGAAAGCGGGGGCAAATCTTTTGGGCGTTTTGGGCGATATAGTGCTGCCGCGTCCCTGGGGAAATATTGCGGTTTTAGCCGTTTTGGTGAGTACGGTGGGCACGATCGAGACTCAGCTCACTCAATGTTCTAGAACGCTGTTTTCGATGGCGCGCGATCGGGTGATCAGTCGCCGCTTTGAGGAGATTCACCCAACCTTTCAAACCCCCTGGCTAGGAACGTTTGTGATCAGTTTGCTGGCGCTGAGTTTGTTAGTGGCATCAAGTTCGATCTCGACGATTAATGAGTTGATGGCGGGGTTGATCCAAACGATCGGTGTTCAGGTGGCTTTTTATTACGCGATGACAGGATTTGCCTGCACCTGGTACTATCGTCGGCAACTGCGCCAAAACTTTCAAACGTTGTTGATGAAGGGCATTTATCCATTCACGTCAGCGATTTTTTTGTTAGTCGTTGGTATTTATCAACTGACTCAATTTGAGAGTACTGTTGTTTATCTAAGTATTGGCGCGATTGCGATCGGGATTCTTCCGATGCTCTATTACCGTTGGAAATATCAAAGCAGTTTTTACAGCGCTGCTCCTGAAGCTTTTGAGTAGAAGTTTGGGGCGATCGTTCAGTCTCAGTAGATCAGTAGAGGGGATGTCGCCACTTTGTAAATCGTCGAATCTTGATGCTGAATCCGCATCGTTGAGTTTGAAAGTCCGGAAGTCCCCCAAAATTGGCAGCTTGGGAGGCAAAAGTTCTACGCAACGAAGCGAGAAAACCTCCTCAAATTTAGGCGTTGCTGATTGGAGGGATGACTCTGTGGGAAGTGTCTATCTTTTCGCCCCCTAAATCCCCCAAAATTGGGGGACTTTGACCTTGGGGTTCCCGCCGCTTTGGGGCAATCTATCCCCTGATTCAGCAACGCCCAAATTTACGTTAATTTCACTTTCTAGGGAGTGGCGCGATCGACGCAATCAGGACAAGAAACGCCCATCTCATAGTCAGCAGAAGCCTTGTCAACCTGAGAAATCGGATGCCCACAGGCGCGACACATCTTATGAGTTCCATCCGTCACCCCTTCCGCGACCGCCACCCGCTGATCAAACACAAAACACTCTCCATGCCAAAGGCTTTTTTCGGGAGGCACCGCTTCTAGATACTTGAGAATGCCGCCTTGCAGGTGATAGACCTCCTCAAATCCCTGAGACAACATAAGAGCAGACGCTTTTTCACAACGAATTCCCCCCGTGCAAAATAGAGCCACCTTTTTGTGTTGGTTGGGATCAAGCTGCTTCACATACTGAGGAAATTCTCGAAAAGATGTCGTTTTGGGATCGATCGCCCGCTCAAAACTGCCAATCTTGATCTCAAGCTGATTGCGAACATCGATCACCGTCACTTCTGGATCTGAGATCAAATCGTTCCAATCCTGCGGCTTTACATAGGCTCCGGTTTGCTCAGTGGGATCGATCTGCGGCATTCCCAACGTGACGATCTCTTTTTTGAGTTTGACCTTCATGCGATCGAAGGGCTGCGATGTCGTCACAGACTGTTTGACTTCTAAATCAGCGAGTCGAGGGTCAGCTTTGAGAAATTGCAAAACTGCTGCGATCGCCGCTTGAGATCCTGCGATCGTGCCATTAATCCCTTCCTGCGCCAAAAGAATCGTGCCCTTCAACTCCTGCGCCAGACAATATGACAGCAAAGGCGCTCTTTTTTCAGCAAAATCAGGCAGCCGCACAAACTGATAAAAAGCAGCTACAGTCTGTTCTTTTTCACAGATCATCATTCTCACGGTCTTCTCTAACACACGCTTGCCATCAATCTAAAGTTTAGACTTTAGACCTGATCTAGCTCAAGAATCAAAGTCTGAAGTCCAACGTCCCCTGTCCAATATCTAACGTCTATCTAACGTCGCCCTTTTGACAAGCCACTAGATTCTCAATCTTAACTAGTGACCAACGCTACTAAGCAATAAAAAACCGACAGTCTTCGTAAGAAATCTGTCGGCCAGTCGTGTGTTCCCTGTTGATGACTCGGCTAAAGTTGAGTCCTTTACAGTATGTCTGGCGGTGCCAATACTTTTAGCGATCCCAGTCACACTATAAGGTGATCTCTATCACGATTCGTCGAAGAGACTATCGTCAGCTTTTGAGTACTCAGATTGGCGATTTTGTCTACTCTTTCCCAATTTTCGGTGATAGCTAATAATTGAGTACAATTCACCATTGACAAAGAATCTAGGGTTTGGTAGAGACGGAATTGAATTTCTGTGGTATTCTAACAATACCTTGAGTAGAAAAAGTAGGATATCGGGCTTCGGGGCAGTCTGTGATTTCTCTCAAACCTACCCAACCTGATATCGCAAAACAAATTAAATCCCTTTGATGAGGCTGAGTTGCAATTGAAAATTCAAGCGTCGGACATCCAAACAGGCGATCGCATTGTTGCTTACTGCAATAACAAGATGCAGATCTGCAAGGTCAAACACATTGAATCTGATCTCACCAATATCAATCTGTCGGTTTCGACCACTGGACATCATCAAAGTTCATCTTCACGAGTGGTTCGGTTTCGGCGAGATGCCCTAGTCGATCTGGCCGCAGAATTGATCCAGCCGTTGGCGATCGAAGAAATCTGTGAGCCATCTTCCTAGACAAGCCCGATTTGTTCTGACTTTTCGTTAAAAGTAGCGCTGGGAGAAGGGCACTCATCTCGCCTACACAGTGTCATGCGATAGAGGTAGAGTTTAATAAACTCCGCCAGGATGATGCTGTTTTTAACGATTTTATCGAAGAGGTCATGATGTTTACTCAAATCACTCGATCCTCATTGCAGGGGCTGATTGGTAGAAGCGTGCTGCTGATGGGAGCGATCTTGCTGAGTTATCCGCAGGGGATCGGGCCTTCTCTGTCGGCACCTACAAATCCAGCTAGTCAGAAGCCAGATCCCAGTCTGACAACGCCTTCTCCAGAGCAGCAGTTTATTCCTCAAGCAAGAATTGCCCTGACGAGCGATCGAGTGACTGTCCTTTTAAAGAACAACACCTATGCGACCATCAGCTATCAGGTCATTGGAGACACCAAACCTCGGACTTTGGCAGGGCGTTCAACAGTGCTGCTGCAAAAATTGAGAACTCCCGTTACGCTGACGCTCGATCGTCAAGATGCAGGCTTATTAAAAGTTACTC
The DNA here is from genome assembly GCF_052939475.1 of Phormidesmis sp. 146-20. Classification (NCBI taxonomy): domain Bacteria; kingdom Bacillati; phylum Cyanobacteriota; class Cyanophyceae; order Leptolyngbyales; family Leptolyngbyaceae; genus Phormidesmis; species Phormidesmis sp. 146-20. The sequence continues at coordinate 3,459 of NZ_JBJPHT010000060.1, read as the reverse complement.
CCACTCCAATGAGCAACGCCAAAGAGTCTCTCGAAGTCACCCTAGACACCACGACCGATTTGAGCGCTGATGCAACAACAATGAGAGTCGAAAGTACGGGTGCAATTTTTCTGTACTAAATCTTCGGGTTTCAATAAAAGACTTCTCTGTTATTGTCTACTCGCAAGCTCCAAGCGAAACGCTTTTCTAAAAGCCCCTCAAATTGGCAGCTTGAGGGCAGAAGATTTGAGCACCAAGGCGAAAGAATTCACCAAGCAAACGTTAATTTTGTGACCGCTAGAAAGCAGCGTTCGCCTGCCAAACGTGAGCAAACCGATCGCTGCCTTCAACCTTAAAGAAATACTTCAAGTAATGCCAAAGTTGTAAACTCAACATCACTAAAACTATGAAATAGAACTTCCTGCCTGAGACAATAGTTGTCCAAGTTGTTGAAGTTTAGACGCTGCATCTCCGCTGGCACTTCCGGCTGCTGATGAAGTCTGAGAACCGAGATCAGCCAGGATTTCACTGATCGAGGCACCGCCACCCGCCGTCAGAGCTTGTTTGAGTTCGCCAAGAGTTTCAGCGATTTCGGTTCCTTGTAGCTGTTGTTGCCAACTTTCGATCGCACCCACAGCCGCTTCGGGAGGAAGAGAAGTCAATCCACCTTGTAGGGCGGCGATCGTAGAATCTAAATCAACCGTTTGAGTCGAATCAGCCATATTGAGACATCCTTATCGTATTCTTGGGCAATTAAATTAGCCGTCGGATTCTGAGTTTCACTCACACCTGGCTTAAGTCTTCTTCACATGCTCACTCATTTCGTCACTCTCTGGAGGTAGATGGGAGGGAGGGATGAGGGATGAGGGATGAAGAAGTTTGGCGTTGCTGATTGGAGGGATGAATCTGTGAGGAGTGTCAATCTTTTCGCCCCCTAAATCCCCCAAAATTGGGGGACTTTGAGCACTGGGCTTCCCTCCGCTTTGGGGCAATTCATCCCCTGATTCACAACGCTAGAAGTTTTTTGGCTGGGAAATCGTACCCTTGGGGGTAATGGAGTTTGTTGAGGGGGGCGCTTATCGTGGAAGTGTTCTGAAAGGGATCAGGCGATCGACAGCGGGTAGCTGAAATTTGATCGCCATCTCTTAAGAACAACAGTCAACAGCTAATCACTCTCTTGCGTCCGTCACGGGATGCAGACCGATCGGAGACATTGATGATAGGAATGTTTCACTGCTTTCCTGCCGTTAGTTGTCTCCTTTTTTTGTCTTCTTTTTTTGGGTTGCTTAGTCTGAATGGCAGCCGTGGTTTGAGGGAGAGGGCGGCACATCCATCGCGGGACTGGCTGTAAAGAATCCGATCGGCTTGAGCATAAAACCACTGTAAGCAGTCGGCATCACCGGAAAGTCTTCGGGTCGGGGAATGTGATGGTGACCAAAAGTGTACCAGACGACGACATCGGTGTTGGTGAGCGATCGATTTGCCTGTGTCCATTGGGGCAATCCTTCGCCGCCTGCGTGTTGGTTGGGATACTTGCCAGCGGAGTAGAGTTCGTCAGCGTGATAGGGCGTGACCCAGAGGTGTTTGGTCATGAAACCGGCCCGCTTGAGAATGGGCGAATCGGGATGGGCAAAGGGCAACACGTTTTCACCTGGAATCAGCTTGTAGCCGACGTTTTGACCCAATCGGTTTTGAATATTGGGATTGGTAATTTTCCAGTAGCGAGCGCTCAACGGATCAACAATTCGCTGTGCAGATTGTTCGGTTTCTAGCAATGTCGATTCTGCGTAAAAAGCATTGCCGTAGGGATTCATTTCTCCCATCGGTTCAGCCTGACTGTTGACTTCGTAGACTGAGTTATTTTGTCCGTCAATGTCCATATCCAATCGCATACTAAAAAAGTGCTGATGGTTGAGCGCATTGAGTTTGGGAGCGACTAAAGTACCATATTTTGGCGTGTCTCCTAGCGTTGCACAAAGTAAGATTCCAGTGAGCTTAACTTCGTATTGGATTGTGCCATCTTGATAGAAATACCAGAAAAAACCGTATTCGTAATTGTCTACGGTGGCGATGAACGAAATCACGAGACGACGCGATCGCCGCACTTCAGATTCTCCAAGTCTCCAGTCGGTATGTTTCCAGAGAATGCCGTAGTCTTCTTCGTGTAGACAAACTGCATTTTCGGTGACGGCGACTTCTCCTCGACTATTGGTGAGCACTGCATCAAAGTAATGGATTTCGCCTAAACAATCACACCCTAATTTGAGAGAATTTGCCAACATTCCGACCCCGTGTTCGCCCAGATCAAAGGCATTTTTACGAAAGTGTTGTACCCGTGGATCGCCATACGGAACTACCATTTCAGCCATCGAAGCCCGATAGAGAATCGGACGAAGTTTGCCTTGGTCTTCATAGCCAACTGTGTAGAGAACTAACCCTTCACGAGGTGTAAACCCAATCCGAAATTGCCATTTTTGCCAGCGAATTCGATGCCCATTCACTTCAAAACTCGGCCCTTCTGGCTGCGTAATTTGCAGCGGTTTAATATCATCTCGAAACTTGGGAATAAACGATCGCGCATACTCACTCGCCTCTGGCGGTACGGGCAAAACACCCAAATCTTCTATCTTCAAGACCTGCATTTTGTTGAGGTCAACGACGGGAACTAGATTATCAATTGGACGCGCATAAAAGTTACCGTTTGGCGTTGCCCGCAGATAGCACAAACAGCGAGAAAGCCGAATCCCAACTTCTTCTGCAAAGCCAAAATTGCCGATCGCCCAGGGGTCAACGACGACTAAATCAAGGTCAGTAATGCCCCGTTTTTGTAGCGCTGCCTGAAACTCTGGATGAGCTTTGACCACAGCCTCACACTCGCCCAATTCATCCGCCATAATGTTGGGCTGCACATCGGGAATTTGCTCCCAGGAGGTGACTTGGCGATCGCTGAGACTAACAATTGCTTCATAGGTCGCGCCCGTCTGATTGTCGAGCAAAATCAAAAACGCCGATCGCTGAATCGGATCGCCTGCGACATAGTTAAGGACAACCGATTTGGGCGGCTCGTGCAACACGACTGTAGGAAACCGAAAGGACGATCCAAGATTTTGTTGTGTGCGAACGATCGTCACGGCGGTCTGAACTTCTTCAACCGTGAGCGGCTCTAAAGGGTGGAGAATCGTTTGGGTAGTGCTTTTGAGAATGGGAGAAATCGTCATGATTGCTATGAAAAATAAAGAACATTAAGTTCTGAATTAGTGCAGTATAAGGGACGGTCTTAATCTATTTCCGTTCACTCATATCCGTTTCTAAGCCTAGACTGAATTAACAAATTCATGGTTGTGCGATTAGTTTATAAAACGTTAAATGATAAAACCTTGAACTGCAAATAAAAATGATTCTAATTAAAAATGATTTTAATCAAAGCTAAGTAGTTAGGTGCAATTAAATATAAAACGCTCCAGTTCATACTCACCCGCT
>NZ_JBJPHT010000059.1:0-40472 GCF_052939475.1 Phormidesmis sp. 146-20 | reverse complement strand
TGAAATGACCTCAAACCCAGGAGTAGTCTCGCTTGTAAATTCTCGGAAAGGTCTATTGTTTCCAGTAAGCTTTGTACAATTTGCATACAGCTATCGATTTGGTGCGTCTTTTTTCTGATCAGCACCCTAAGGGATCGATAGCTTTCTTGTCCATCCCCTCAACTAAAAACTGTCCGAACCATTGCACCAAGGGAGCTTTTGGCTAAGTAAGTACTACGGATTGAGGAATGTAGCTATTTGCCTCATAGCCCAAAAAATCAAGGCAGCACCGAGGCGATTTTGAGGTGTATTTACTTTGCCTCTAGTGAAATTTCCTGCAAGATTTGAGTAACCTCGTCTTCTGAATAGTTATGCCTTGCCAAAACCTTTGCAGTCGAAGCTAGCACTTGATTGGTAAACAATTGACTCAGATCCTGACGCAAACATTTGCCAACATAGAGCTTGATTAAGGCTTCTAATGACATATCTCGCTGTGCTGCTACCTTTCTAAGCGATGCCAGCGTATCTTTCGGGATTTGGATAGAAACTGCTTCAGAATCGCGCGGATGCACCCGCAACACCAAATCTTCTTCTGATACTAGGTTTTCATCAAGACTGCTCATATAACCTCCGCTCAATACGAGTGGCAACACGGGCTGAGATCATTCTAATTCTTTTCCCCCGCTCAAGATGAATCACAAGCAGGAGCCGTTCAGCCAGAGAATATCCTAAAGCAAATTCTCGTTCCTCAGACTTTGCTGATGCATCACCAACGACGTGAAAGGGATCGAGGAAAACCTCTGCCGCCTCCTCAAAGGTTACTCCATGCTTCTCAAAATTGCGTTGGGCTTTGGTTTCATTCCACTCAAACTCAAACCCCTCCAGGCGATACGTAATGTTCATGCCTCAATTCTCTCTGTTCCCACCAACCAGCCGTTGCTTCCACTCGCTCTCCCATAACAATACAGCGAATCAAACGGCGATCGCTGTTCCAGAATCCACTCCACGAGGCGATCGCGGCTTACCCCTCTCCTTCCAAAATGCTGCTGATGTCTTGTGTGGCGTACAGAATTCTCACAACTTCGATCGCATCATCCCGTTCAAAGTAAAAAACCAGGTATTTCCTGAAATCCTTCACTGCCCATTTCCGTAATCCTTGTAAGCGAGGATCTTCGACGGAGTAAAGACTGCCTATTCCTGGCATTCTGGCAAGTTGGGCGATCGTAGATCTTGCCGAGTCAAAGAATTTCAAGGCTGCTTCAAAGTTATTCTCAGCAATGTAGGCAAAGTGATCGTCTAAATCCTGGCTTGCCTTCGGTCTGATGATATTTCGCTTGGTCATGCATCCGACTGTTGAAAACGTTCAACTAATTGAGTACGCTTTTGTTCCCACCAATCATCCGTCGTCTCCACTGGCTCCCCGCTCTCTAGACCCTCAAGCAATAAGGATTCAATTTGCTCTTGCTGGGTGATACGCTTTTGCTCCCGCAAAATTAGATGATAGACGTACTCATTGGTGGAGTTGAAGCCTGCGGCGATTGCTTGCTCCTCTACAAAAGTTTGAACCTGGTCTGGAAGAGAGATGTTCATCATTCACTAACAACCTCAAACCGTGGATTTTCTGCTTTTAGAATAGCTAAAAACACGGCTCGACTCGGCTCAGAAGTGATCAATCAAAAAATGATTCGACTGCTCGCACTGGCAAAAGAAACCAGTCAGCCTTTGGTCGCTCCTTGTTCTAACGACGATCGCCTCGAAATCAACAACATGAATTCGATGGAGTTTTTTCGCTTCGTTATTGAGCGCTTCGCTCCCTAAATCCCCCATTCTGAGGAACCTTGAATCAGCACAATTTCTTTGAACTCTGGAATTTCTTTGGTCAAAGTCCCCCAAAATTGGGGGATTTAGGGGGCTGAAGGCGATTCTAACGAAGCGAGTCCCTCTTATCGAATTCACGTTAAAGCAAATTCAAATTTGAGTGGGGCAAGGAGCTAGACAAACTTCTTGCCTGTTCGTTTTTTAAACCACTTGAGCGGACGGCCAACGCGATCGCGAATTGCTCACCGCTAACAGCAAACAGCCAACAGCTAAAAGCTACAATGAAGTGTCTAGAGGCAGCTTTACAAAGATTTACTACGAGAACATGCAACCTACTGATCCGAGCAAATTTACAGACAAAGCATGGGAGGCGATCGTCCAGGCACAGGATGTAGTTCGTCGTTATCAACACCAAAATCTAGAAGTCGAACATCTAATCACCAGCTTGCTCGAACAAAAAGACGGTCTGGCTAACAAAATTTTGACCAAAGCAGGCATAGAAGTGCAGCGGTTTGGTCAGCAGATCGAAGACTTCACCAAACGTCAGCCCAGAGTCGGCAGTAGTGAACAGCTTTTTTTGGGACGCTATCTTGATACGATGCTCGATCGCTCCGAAGCTGCCCGCAATACCTGGCAAGACGAATTCATCTCAGTCGAACATTTCCTGATCGGATTTGCCAACGATCCCCGATTGGGAGTGCGGCTATTTCGAGGCTTTAACCTGGACACAGCCAGACTCGAAGCGGCGATCAAGGACGTTAGAGGCAGTCAGAAAGTCACCGATCAAAGTCCCGAATCTCGCTATGCGGCCCTGGAGAAATTTGGGCAAGACCTGACCGAGAAAGCTAAAGCAGGCAAGATCGATCCTGTGATTGGTCGCGATGAAGAAATTCGCCGGGTGATTCAAGTCTTGTCTCGGCGCACCAAAAATAATCCCGTACTGATTGGCGAACCGGGCGTAGGGAAGACAGCGATCGCCGAAGGATTAGCCCAACGCATCATTCACGGAGACGTGCCCGAATCGCTCAAAAATCGCATTCTCATCTCGCTGGATATGGGATCGCTGATTGCAGGCGCAAAATATCGCGGCGAATTTGAAGATCGGCTGCGATCGGTGCTTAAAGAAGTGATCAACTCTGATGGGCAAATCGTCTTATTTATTGACGAACTGCATACCGTTGTCGGAGCGGGAGCCACTCAGGGCAACATGGACGCAGGCAACCTGCTCAAACCGATGCTGGCACGGGGCGAACTGCGCTGTATCGGAGCCACCACACTGGACGAATATCGCAAACACATCGAAAAAGATGCCGCCTTAGAGCGTCGATTTCAGCAGGTGTTAGTCGAAGAACCCACCGTCGAAAACACGATCTCGATTCTGCGCGGACTCAAGGGCCGCTACGAAGTTCACCATAAAGTGACGATTACTGATTCGGCTCTGGTCGCCGCCGCTACGCTGTCTTATCGCTACATTGCCGATCGTTTCCTCCCCGACAAAGCGATCGATCTGGTAGACGAAGCGGCCGCCAAACTCAAGATGGAAATCACCTCCAAACCCGCGCCATTAGAAGCGATCGAGCGTCGCCTTCAGCAGTTAGAAATGGAGAAAATTTCCCTCGAAACTGAAAGCAAGCGCACCAACATTGCCGCCAACTTTAGCGCCTCGGCCCGCGATCGCTTAGAGCGAGTCAACCAGGAAATCAAAGAGTTATCCGATAAGCAGAGTACTCTCAACTCCAACTGGCAAAAAGAAAAAGATTTGCTGGATGCGGTCAACGCGCTGAAAGCCGAAGAAGAAGACCTGGGTCGTCAAATCGACAAAGCGCAGCGAGAAACCAACCTCGAAAAAGCAGCCGAGTTGCAATACGGACGCTTGCCCAAACTCTTGAGCGAACTCGAAGAAAAAGAAGCTCACCTGGCCGCCATGCAGTCTGGAGGCGGGGCACTCTTGCGCGAACAAGTCACCGAAGCAGACATCGCCGAGATTGTCGCCAAATGGACAGGCATTCCCGTCAATCGCCTCATGGAGTCAGAGCGCCAAAAACTACTGACCCTAGAAAGCCACCTGCACCAGCGAGTCATTGGACAACAAGACGCAGTAGAAGCGGTTTCGGCAGCCATTCGTCGGGCCCGATCGGGCATGAAAGATCCCGGTCGCCCGATCGGTTCCTTTTTGTTTATGGGGCCGACTGGCGTAGGCAAAACTGAACTGGCGAAAGCTCTGGCGCAGTTTCTCTTTGACGCGGACGATGCAATGGTGCGCCTGGACATGTCGGAATATATGGACAAAAGTTCGGTCATGCGCGTGATTGGGGCGCCTCCAGGCTATATTGGCTACGAAGAAGGCGGCCAGCTTGCCGAAGCGATTCGTCGCAAACCCTATTCGGTGGTGCTGTTGGATGAAGTCGAAAAAGCTCACCCCGACGTATTCAACATTTTGCTGCAAGTGTTGGATGACGGACGAATCACCGACTCTCAAGGGAGAACGATCGACTTCAGCAATACCGTCGTCGTCATGACCAGCAACATTGGCAGCGAACACATTCTGGATATTTCTGGCGACGATTCCAAATATGAGGAGATGCAAACGCGGGTAATGAATGCGCTGCAAAAGCACTTTCGTCCAGAGTTTCTCAACCGCATTGACGATACGATTCTCTTCCATCCGCTGAGTCGGACTGAGTTGGGTCAGATCGTTGTTCTCCAACTGCGGCGCATTCAAGGCATGTTGTCTGACCAAAAAATTGCGCTGGAAATCACGGAACCTGCCCGAAACTATATTGCGGATGCGGGCTACGACCCGACCTATGGAGCGCGTCCCCTCAAACGGGCCATTCAGCGTCAGATCCAAAACCCGATCGCCACCAAGCTGCTAGAAAACGCCTTTGTCGAAGGAGATACGATCGTGATTGACTTTGCAGACGATGCCCTGACCTTCACTAAAAAATCGTCTGCTTGATGCGGATTCAGAATCGGTCTTGGGGCCCGTCGATCAAGGTTTAAATAAATTTCTCATAAAGGGCATTTTTTCAGACGAGAGAAGCTTTAACGATTCGTTTGCGACAAAATCTTCTCCTTTTTGGGGATGCTCTTGAGAATAATCTAAATATTTGTTAAGTTTCTTAAAGAGTCCATTTGCGGCCCTTTGCGGGTAGCTCAAAGAGATCGTTCACCTTATTCTTGTTTGGGCATCCATCATGTCTCAGTCGTCTCGTTTGAAAATTCGCCCCTCGCCCGACGTTGAACAGGTGCTGACATCGCTCACATCGGAGACTGCGGATCTAAAAAGCCAACTGCAAGGTCAAGACAAGTTAGTCAAGGCTTTAGAGCGGCGAGTTGCCCGATCGCTCGACTCGATTCAATCCCATTTGGGACGACTCGACCAGTCTTTTCACAATGACCCCGACTGGCAAAAAACCTTATCGTCAATGGCGGGTGAACTTCATCAATTAGGTGATCTGCTGTCCGATGCGACTTTGCTGCAAAAAATAGAAGCCGGAAAAGTGACAGTGCAGCTAGAAGCGATCGACCTGCACTTACTATTAGATTCTTTAACTCGACATTTATTGGTCGGGCGATCGGGCGTGGCACCTCGTCTGATTTGCAAAATTCCAACTCAATTACCGTTAGTTCTCGCTGATCCTGAACATACAGAAGCGATACTGATGGATCTTTTGGGACGAGCGCTCAAGTATTCTCAACCTGATTCGACGATCAGTTTAGAAGTCAGTTGCTCTGAGTTGTGGGCTGCGATCGAGATTGTCGCCGAGCGATTTGCTCCGGTCGGTCAGCAAGATTTTGCCCCAGAAATTGCCCTTTGCTGCAAGCGAGTCGAGATGCAAAACGGACAAGTTAGCTGTCGAGTGCGATCGGCTAGCTCCACCTCCGTTGCTATCAACCTACCAGTCTCCAACTCAGCACAGCACTGACCACAAAAGAACTTTGGTTTTTCGAGTCTAAAGTCCAAGGTCTTTACAGTCTTCGTAGCGCTAATTTAGAGCACTGTTAGAGCATTGGTATTCTTGAGTCGTTTCCCTACTTTGCAATGCCTGAAACACACTTCACTTTTGGTAGAGCCAAGAGAGGAAGTCATCGATCGCACGATTGGTGGAGAATTCACCGAGACATTACATCGATCGTCACACGGTTCTCAAAGTCTTTATGTAAATCGAGCCATGTTTGAATAGACATTTGACTCAATTTATATGCTCAAAATATTCCTGGGAGTTTCCGCGATCGCAGCCGTTGCCCTACTCCCCTTTCAAGCCTCTGCCAAACAGCCTGATTATGACTGCTACATGCAGACAAACTCCAAACAAATTATTGATTTGACACGATCGGTGTGTGGGTTTAATGCCGAAAAAGCTTCAAAAGCGGTCAAACAAGACGCTGCTTATCTCGCTGACATTAGAAAAATGATGAAAGGTCAAGCCGATCCTACGCTGATTGCAATGGTAGAAACCAATCCATCCTTATTTCTTGAGGCTGCAACTACCTACTGTGAAGCGCGACAGTCTGGTATCTCAGAAGGACAGTTTATGGAACGTCAATACATGCAGGCGTATGAGTCTCTGGAAGCCTATTCTCCCGCTGGTGCAAATCGACAAGAATATGAGCAGAGCCAGCAACAATTTCAACTCAAACTGGTTTCTCTCTCGATCGCAACCTCATTAGCCCCTAAGCACTACTGTCCTCAAGTCGCCTCTCGCTCCATCCGTTAGTTTGTTGATCACAAAATCAGGGACACGACCGTTCACCAACTTGTTAAAGTCAGACCTAACGAAACGTCAGTTCGATGAACGCTTCGCTTCGCTTTTAGATCCAGGAACGCCCCCTAAATCCCCCACGAGTGAGGGACTTTGAACCAGAATTCCTCTCTTAAAGTCCCCCAAAACTGGAGAGTTGGGGGGCAGAAGCGGTGAACAACGAAGCGAAAAAACTCTCATCGAATTCACGTTAACGAAGTACCCGAAAAACAGCTAATTCATCCCGAATACTTTTCCCGTCGGGGATTGAATTGATTTACACTGAATACCGTTTCAAGAATTGTCTGTCAGACAAGCTGCAAAGCGGGACTTCGGCACTATGGCTCCTTCTGTACCAATCAAGGCATCGCGCCGTAAGAATCTGTGGTTTGAACGACTGATGGCGATCGTAGCCACGACTAATCTAGCTCTAGTTGCGTTTGATCTCTCCTATGTTCCGTGGCGCGATTTTTGGTTTCGGCGAGTTCCGGTGGTGACTCAGTGGTACGACCCAATTAAAGGAATTGAACCTCACCGAGATACCGTTGCCTATCTTGAAAATGTCGATGCGTTAGAGCAAGCGTTATCACAAGGAGGATTGCAGAGCGATCAAGTTCAACAACGTCTGAGAGAATTGCGCGATCGCAGTAACGACATCATTCAAAATAACCCTTTTCAAGCGGCCAACAAAAGCGGCACGTTTGAGAAAATCAAAAATCGAATGCGAGAGCAGGTTTTTAACCAACGTCGGGGTGAATCTTCTCGCAAAGCCTTTGAGACGTTTTGGAGCGTCGATTTTTTGACTCAAAGAGGCGTTGCTAACGAACTGCAATTCTTTGATCGCGAGATTCGTCCCTTGATGGCGGTCAACTACTACCGAACGATCGGCGAAAATGGCGACTACACCGAGCGGTTTTGGATCATTGATGCGCCGTTTGTCATTCTGTTTGGGCTGGAGTTTTTGGCGCGATCGTTCTATCTCAGCCGCAAGTATCGAAGTCTGAGCTGGCTAGATGCGATGCTCTGGCGCTGGTATGACGTGTTTTTGCTGATTCCGTTTTGGCGCTGGCTGCGGGTGATTCCGGTGGCAATGCGTCTCGAACAGGCAGGTCTGGTCAGTTGGGAGCGAATTCGCACACAGGCAAGTCAGGGTTTTATCGCCAACATTTCGGAAGAACTGGCCGAAGTTGTGGTCGTACAGGTGATCGATCGCATTCAGGTGTCGATCGCGCGCGGGGAATTTGCTCGATGGGTAGCTCAAACCGCGTCTCGTCCCTATGTTGACCTCAATCAGCGCGACGAAATTCAAGAACTCACCAGCCACATTCTCAAACTGACTGTTTACAACGTGTTGCCCAAAGTCAAACCCGAACTAGAAGCGCTCCTGCGTCACAATGTAGAAGCCATTCTCAGTCAATCACCTGCCTATCAAGCCCTAAAAATGGTGCCTCTAGTGGGAGAGGTGCCCAAGCAGATCAACGATCGCCTGGTTACAGAAGTCACCGAAGGAGCCTATGGCGCGATCGTTACAGCGCTAGAAGATAAAGCAGGTGCCGACTTGTTGAATCGGTTAGTTAAGAAATTTGGTGAAACCCTCGTCTCAGAAGTGAGAGATCAGCGATCGCTTCAAGAACTCCAGTCTTTGGCGACAGATTTGCTTGAAGAAATCAAAGTCAACTATGTCAAGCGAGTTTCGGCAGAAGATATCGAAGGATTTTTGGAAGAGGCTCGTCAGATTCGCAAGATTCAACGATAGCTATTTCAGGTAGGCTGTCCGCTATGACCATCGCTAAGTTCCCCACGAGTGAGGGACTTTTGTTCGCTACGTCTATTGCTTCACGGTTTGAAGAACCGATCGGTCTCTCTGCCTGGTTAAACCATTCCTCTTTCAGCAACGCCCATTTCCTGACGAGCCTCTTAGCTACAGTCTTTTAGCTGCTGTGCGGGTCAATCAACTTCCTTCGTTCACAAATTCGTGATCGCCCGGAACCTTGTGCTGAAATAATGAGGCTGGGTAGATTGGTCAAACTTTGAAACACTGCCGATCTGACTCCACGAACTGATCCGTTTTGTCTGGACTGACCCATGAAGCTTCGTTCATTTTTCTATCTGCTGGGAACGATCGCCGCTGGCTTGCTGTTGACGGGCACGATCGGCGTTGTCTGGCTATTTGCTCAAAGTCCGCTAGGGTTGCTCAAAGGCGGCCCAGAAACTACGCCGTCGGCTGTAATCTTTGTGCCCAAGCAGGCTCCTGTGATGGCCTCGTTGATGGTCAACCCTGATCGCTTAGAATCCCTTCGACTCTTAACCGCAAAACCGCAAGACCGCAAGCAGGCGAGATCGGAGTGGAACCAGTTTCAGCAAAGTATTCTTGGTACGTCTGGCTTGGACTACTCGCAAGACATCAAACCCTGGCTAGGCAACGAGATCACGCTGGCTGTGACGACATTAGACAGCGATCGCGACCCCGACAACGGACAACAACCCGGATACTTACTCGCCGTCACCACCAAAGATGCCGAACGATCGCGCGAATTTCTGCAAATCCTCTGGCAAAAACGAGCGATCGCTGGCGCAGAGCTAGTCTTTGAGCAATACAAAGGCACCAAGCTGATTTACAGTCGCGATTCAGAAGCAGCCCAACAAAACCTCCCAAAAACCTCCGGCAGTCAAAAAAATTCTCCTCACGCCTCACGCCTCACGCCTCACGCCTCTTTTGCCAGCGCTGTCGTCGGAAACCGCTTTGTCTTGTTTGCCAATCGTCCTAAAGTGCTGCGGGATGCGATCAATAACGTTCAGGCGATCGAGCTAGGGTTGGGCAGTTCGGCAGACTATCAAAAAGCGATCGCTCATCTCAAACAAGGCAGAATCGGCATCGCTTTTTTAAATTTTCCTCAGTTGTCTAGCTGGGCTGGCAAACCAGTCGCCGAGGATGCTGTCGGATATGAAAGTCTAGCGATCGCGCTGGGAGTCGATCGTCAAGGCTTGATCGCAGAAACCGCGTTGCAAACCGATGGACAGGGCGCTCATTCTGCGGCACTTTCTCAACCTGTGGGCGCACTCCAATACATTCCAGACAGTCCGCTCTCTGCGTCCGGCACCGATCTAGCGCAACTGTGGAACGACCTGTCGCGGGGCGTTTCTAGCTATCCCGATCTGGCGAAATGGATCAACCAGCCGATCGACGCGCTTCAACAACAGTGGAAACTGAACTTGCCAGAAGATATTTTTAGCTGGGTTAAGGGCGAATATGCGCTGGGATTGGTGCCCGGAGGAGAGAGGAGAGAGGAGAGAGGAGTGAAAAGTGAGGAAGAGAAAGGGCTGAATTGGGTGTTTGTGGCGGATAAGTCTACTGAGAAGGCAGAAGGAGCGATCGCTCATCTAGACGATATTGCCAAGCAGCAGGGGGTGAGTGTTGGGTCGCTGCCACTGGGCGATCAGACCGTTAACGTTTGGACTCGGCTTTCTACATCAGATTTGACCAAACCAGGACAGAAGGCCGTCGAAGCTAAAGTGACTGGAGTCCATGCCGCTGTCGGTAACTACGAGATTTTTGCCCCATCGGTCGAAGTGCTGAGTGACCTGCTCAAAGCTCCAAAAAATCCCATTACTCAAACCAAAAAATTTGGGGACGCGATCGCCCCCTTCTCAAAACCTAACAATGGCTATTTGTTTATCGATTGGGAGCAAGCGCAGCCAATTTTAGAAAATCGCTTCCCCTTGTTCAAAGTGGTAGAACTGGCAGGACAACCATTTTTAGAACATCTACGATCGCTCACCGTCAGCAGCTATGGCAGCGAATCAGGAATCCAAAGAGGTAGCATTTTTGTGAAATTGGAGGGCTAGGGAACGACATTAGACTAAAGACACCCCGCTGAATATGCTTCTTTGTTCAGAGTCCAAGTCTACAGTCCAAAGTCCAGAGTCTCTCTCACTCTCCTCCAACGTTAATGCCGCTTCCAAATACTTCTGCATTCTGAATGTTTGCACCCGTGAGAACTGCCCCAGAGGTGTTGGCGTTGTAGAGTCTTGCGTTAGCTAGATTTGCGTCCGTCATGATGGCGTAATCCAGGCTGGCATTGGTCATAAATGCATTCGTCAGATTCGCGTTCTTAAGGTTTGCACCTGTCAAATCTGCCCCCTCTAGATTGGCACCGCTCAGATTTGCACCCTGTAGGTTTGCGTTCCGCAGATCTGCACCCAAAAGATGTACACCGCTCAGGTTGACTCCTGCCAAATTGCACCCGGAACATTCACCCGTTTCGAGCAGTCTTCTCATTTGGTCAGGGTTTTCGGCTCTCGCAGGAAGTGCCACACAGATGGCTGTCAGTAAAGCAAAAATCCCGATCGTGTTGACTTTCATTTTCTTCATCCTCCAGAGTGTTCGGAGCGATTCAATCTTGCGTGTCTATCAAGGGTGGACTTGAATCTCTCAGTAGATCCAAGAGCTTTTACGTGAATTCCGCAAATTGGTCTCAAACCGATTCAGATATTCATATTTAACTCAAAAATTTAGCGACGACCGTCGTCCGTAGAGAAGAACTCTGGTCAGTCAATGGGCTGATTTAGCAATGGGCTGATTTAGAAACCGATCTCTTCGAGTGACCCGTAAGAGGTCACTTTCAGTCGTAGCGGGGGCGATCAGTTCTTTCACTCCTCTCACAATTCTATTTTCGCAGTTTTGAGTGAAAGCAGATTAATGCGAATTAGAAGTTTACTAAGGGGGGAGCGATCGTCATTTCTACAAGCCGTTTCTAAACCTGCTAGAAAAACGCTCTACAGTCTTTTAATGTTAGTTAACATAAGTTAAACTGATTTAACATATTGAAGTTAGGAACCGACGATGACTGGATTTCTTCGTGGACTGTTTAGTGGCAAAGATAAATCTGACTCAGAACCAAAAGCAGAAACCCCCAAACCCGCAAAACAAAAACCAATTCCCGCTCCCAAAAACTCCAGTGCTTTCTTTCTAGACGCAAACGAGGCACAAACCTACGGCGATCTAGACTACATGCGGGCTTCCAAAAAGGTCAAACGTACTTTTCCTAAAACCGTCGATCAGCCCGATGAAATGGAGCTTGTCCAGGAAGTATCCGCCACCAAGCGCATCGTCGAAAACGGCAAACAAGTCACCGTACCCAACTCAGTCGTGATGCCCCAAAACGCTCAACAGCCTGTGATCGAAGTCAAAAAGGATGAAAGCGTTGATCGTCGCAAAGCTGACTCAAGCATGGATATGTTCCGCAATATGGCGCGAGATATTCGTAAGTAGAAGGGATAGGAATGAGGGATGAGTCAGGGTTTTGTGTAGAAAGTGAAGTTGTAGAGAATAAAAGAACTTTGCTGATTGGAGAGATGAATCTGTGGGAAGTGTCCATCTTTTCGCCCCCTAAATCCCCCAAAATTGGGGGACTTTGAACCTTGGGTTTCCCGCCGCTTTGGGGCAATTCATCCCCTGATTCAGCAACGCCAATAAAAGAACTTTGCGTCGATCGATCTGACATTACTTTTTTCATCTCTCCTCCCTCCTCCCTCCTTCCCTCCCTTTCCTGGTAGATTGAGCGAAGGTAGACTGCCAGGTGAGTTGATGAGTACACGACCTAAGATTATTGTTCTGGATGATGACCCGACGGGTTCCCAGACGGTTCATAGTTGTCTGTTGCTGATGCGGTGGGATGTTGAGACGCTGCGGATTGGGCTGGCTGACGAGGCTCCGATTTTCTTTGTGTTGACTAACACTAGGGCGCTGACTCCAGATAGAGCAGCCTCCGTCACGAGAGAAGTTTGTCAAAATCTTAAGCAGGCGATCGCCCTCGAAAAGATTCAAGATTTTTTAGTCGTCAGTCGGTCTGATTCCACGCTGCGGGGACATTACCCGATCGAGACGGATGCGATCGCACAGGAGCTTGGCCCGTTTGATGCTCACTTTCTAGTTCCTGCCTTTTTTGAAGGGGGACGCACCACGCGAGACAGCATTCACTATCTGAAGGTCAACGGGGTCGATACGCCAGTTCACCAAACTGAGTTTGCTAAGGATTCCGTGTTTGGCTATCAGCATAGCTATTTGCCCGATTATGTCGAAGAAAAGACCAAGGGACGGATTCAAGCCGCGCAGGTAGAACGGTTTTTGCTGGCGGAGATTCGGTCTGGGGTGAGCGACCGCTTGCGGGTATCTCAAAGAGATCGTTTGCTGAATTTGCACCACAATCAGTGCTGTGTCGTCGATGCCGAAACTCAGGACGATTTAAATCGATTTGCAACGGATGTGTTGACGGCCGCTTCAACCGGAAAGCGGTTTTTGTTTCGCAGTGCAGCGAGTGTGTTGACTGCCCTGGCGCAATTACCCAAACAGCCGATCGCCCCTGACGAAATGGCTCGATACGTGCGGGCAGGCAAGCCGGGAGCGGTGATCGTTGGTTCTCACGTCAAAAAAACCACCGAGCAACTTCAAACTCTTCTACACACGCCGGGAACGGTGGGCATTGAGATTGAGGTATCTCAGTTATTAGACGCTGGCGATGCGCGTACTACGCTACTTAGCGACACGCTTAAAAAAGTTAACGATGCTCACAACGCAGATAAAACGCCTGTCATTTTCACTAGCCGCCAGGAACTCACTTTCGATAGTGTGCAAACTAGACTGGATTTTGGCGAAGCGGTTTCTGGATTATTGATGGATGTGTTGCGATCGCTCCCCTCTGATATTGGTTTTTTGATCAGCAAAGGGGGCATTACGTCCAATGACACGCTGAGTAAGGGTTTGGCGTTGAGAACTGCAAATCTGCTGGGTCAAGTATTGGCGGGAGTTTCAATGGTACGAACGCCTGCCGATCATCCCGACTTCCCTAATCTTCCCGTTGTGCTGTTTCCGGGCAATGTTGGAGACGCGATCGCCTTGGCAACAGTTTATCAACGCTTGAGTAAGCATGTTTGAGCGGGTTTGAGTTCTCTCGCCCCCTAGATCCCCCAATTCTGGGGGACTTTGACTAAGTTTGACTGATCAATTGGTTGCAGCTTATTTTCAACTTGGTATTAGTGATTCGTTCTTAGCCATTAATTGACGAGACTAACCACCGAATTTTCACAACTCAAATGGGATAGCTATCGGGTTGGCTGCGTCAAAAAAAAGTTGGATACGATCGCGCTCCTTCCAAGTTGCTCTCAGGGCTGAAGAGACTCCCAGCGTATGCAGACGGTGATACCACCCATAAGCAATGAAGTCGTCTAAGCGCTCGGTCACAGGTAAAAAGTTCATGCCATACATGCCCACCCGATCGCTACCCGGAACGATTGATTCGTTCTCAAACATGGGCAGATAGGGGCCCGTTACCGCATCGGAGACATACCAATACAACGTTGAGTTGGTGATGTAGCGAGAATTAACTTGACTTAGCCAGCTTGGATTGAGATAGACCCGAAAGCAAGAAAAGAACAGATGATAGCGTCCATTTTTGAACAATACTTGTGGTCGCTCCATGTGGTAAAAGGGCCAATGGTCAGCGGTTTCTAAAGTTGGGGCAGAGACAGGCGGCAAGAGTTGATAAGGTCCGGCGATCGTATCACTGACGGCTAACCCCACACAGCCCTGAAAGTTGCCGGGAGTTTTGGCACTGGCACAAATAAACAAGTAATAGCGATCGTCCTGGGGATCTTTGAACACATAAGGATCGCGCCAGTGAACGTGTTGGGTTAAATTGCAGCGACCATACCAGGGATCTTGCTCAGTGGGAATCAATGGAAAATGGTCAAGTTGACGCTGCCAATGAAGTCCGTCGGTGGAGGTGGCTAACGCGATCGCTTCATTTCGCAAGTCGGGCATTTCTTTGCCGCCTGCTGAATAAAACAGATAGAGAACGCCGTCTTCTTGGTAAGTGCAACCCGCGCAGATGCGACCAGATTCCCAGGAGTGATTGGGGTTGGGTTTGAGGAGCGTCCCTAGATCGTGCCAGTTCTCTAAGTCCTCAGAGACCGCCCCACAGAGGTTGCTGACTGTCCACCAGGGCGTTTGGCCTTCGAGTCCGCGCAGGTAGTAGAGACGATAGAGATTGCCCGTTTTGAGAATCCACGGGTCCCAGATCATGGGTTGTTTGGGACGGAGCGATCGTAAGAGTCCGGTCATCGCCTCGCCTAATTGAATCTGACTGCGCTCGATCAAACTAGCTTTGACCAATTCAGAAACGCCCGTGGGCAATGATTCAAGCTGGCTAAGAATTCGACGTTGGAAGGGTGACAGTTGCATGTCAATGTTTAGACAAAAGATTAGACAAAAGAGAGTAAGAGTGGTTGAGGAAAGCGATCGTAATTTAGCAAGAATTAGATCTTGGCTAATTTGATGAGGTGTGTTTGATGTAGGTTATTCCCCCCGTTGTTCAAATCTTTTGCCCCCAAACTGCCAATTCTTTACCATGTACACACAAGTCATAAATTGCTTCGTTTCAGTCGGCTTCAGCCCCCTAAACCCCCCACCAGTGAGAGACTTTGAACCCCTGAGAAATTGCTTGAACTGTGAAAATCTTTCTATTTCAAAGTCCCCCAGAATGGGGGATTTAGGGGGCGAAGGATCTCGGCAATGATTGACCAATCCACTTGTGGGTACACGGTAGGCCAATTCTAGGGGACTTCATAACCAAAGTTTAATGTCTAATGTCCAGCGTCTATTGAACTAATGTCTAATATCTTTCTCAAGCGAGTCCAAATTCCATTGCTGATAGATTTGTCCCGGTGTCTACTGTTTTCTCTAACTTAAAGCCGCATTCTTCAAACAGCGTTTTGAATTGTTGTCGTGTTCGCCAAGCGCCACCGGGGACGGAAACCATGATTTGCACTGCGAAAAGTCCGGGCATGATGCCGTCTGGAGCAGTTTTGGGGTCGTCGAGATCAGGAACAAACGCTTGCAGAAGAATGATCTTGCCGTAGGGAGGAAGTGCAGCCCGACAGTTTTTGAGAATCACACGAGCGTCGTCATCGTTCCAGGCAGAGATGAAGTACTTCATGACGATCGCATCCGCCCCCGTCGGGACTGCCTCAAACACATCACCAGAAACAATGTCGATCGCACCTTCAGCAACTCCCAATTTCTGCAAATAAGCAGGAGCCGTCGCCGTCACATAAGGGACATCAAACAACATCCCTTTGCAGCCAAAACGCTTGACGATATTGCCAATCAAACCGCCCTGACCGCCGCCCACATCCATAATTGTCGAGAAGCGATCGAAGTCATAAACCTCTAACAGTGCATCAACGGCATGGTCGGTCAAAAAGCTCATCGCATTCATAAACATATCGCCGCTCCGGGGGTCGTCCTGGCAGAAGTCATACACTGATTTGTGGTTGGCCCGCTCAAAAGCGACTTCTCCTGTGTGCAGAGCGGCTTCAAGCTGATTCCAGGCATCCCATTGGGCAGGCTCGGTGATATGCATTGCAAAATGTCCGATCGACGGCCCGTGATTCGTGACTAATAGTGTCGAAGTTTCAGTCGGGGCAAAGATGCGATCGGGGCGTTCTTCTAGTATGTCTAAATGAGCAAGGGCCCGCAGGACAACATAGAGACGATCAACTTTGGTTACGGTTTTGTTAGCCAGCGTTTCGGCTGATTGTGCGCCTTCGTCGTGCAGTAGGTTGAAAATGCCCAGGTGCGTTGCAACATAAAGACATTGACTTTGCCAAAAGGCTTGAATCATGCCAAAGATTTTGCGTTTGGCTTCGGTGTTGGTGGGCGCGATCGACAAGGGGGTTGTTGTCATGAGTGTTGAGTGTTGTTGGACATTGGACATTAGACATTGAACATTGAACTTTGGTCTAACACTGAAGGCTTTAGCTAGTCGCCTCCTAATTCGACGAGTTTGCCAATGTTGAAGTCGATGCGAATCCAGCCAGCAGTCCGACGTAGATTGTCGAGGAGTAGTAAAGGAATTTGCCAGTGGTGAACCATGAGAAAGGGGAGCGGATCATCAGGCTCAAAAATGGCATCTTTGCCTTGTCGGATTGTTTGCCACCAGTGTTGAAGATCTGACAGCGACCCCTTGCGGGTATCTTGGAGCGATCGCACTTCATTGAGTCGCCAAACTTCGTGATAGATCCAGTAGGTCGGCTTGCTAGTGGGCAAGGGTTGCAACGGTTTTGTGAATGGTTTGTCGGTTAAGTAAGCATCCGCTACATCGGGATGGTTGTAGAACATGGTGATTGCAGAATGAGTCCGAGGATTGCACTCGATCGCATACACTTCACCCTCTTCAGATTGAATAAAGTCAAAGGATGCCTGACCGTTGAGATTTTCTGCTTGAACAAACTTACTGACCCATTGGAGAATCTCTGGCTGATCGACCTGCTGATAGTTGACTTGAAAGGCTGAAGATTTACAACAACAATGCAGTCTTAGTTCACCATCTCGCACGGTGCTGTGG
Source organism: Phormidesmis sp. 146-20 (assembly GCF_052939475.1). NCBI lineage: Bacteria > Bacillati > Cyanobacteriota > Cyanophyceae > Leptolyngbyales > Leptolyngbyaceae > Phormidesmis > Phormidesmis sp. 146-20. Next base: position 23,527 of record NZ_JBJPHT010000059.1, on the reverse strand, counting down.
GTGCAATATTCCTGACCGCGAATGAATTCCTGCATGATCCAGGGCTTCTCGTCGCTAATGGGTAGACTGCGGACAAACGCCTCAGTTTCCTCGCGAGTGGGGCAAGGGAGCTTGGTCAAATCCAATCGACGCACAGAATCGTAAGGAATGCTTTTGAGAATGTAGGGGCGCGTTTCACTCGAAAAATCAAAGTCAAGCACCTGTTGAGGATGGGTAATTAAGTAGGATTTGGGAACAGACAGCCCGATCGCTCTCGCTGCTTCCGCAAACGCGAACTTGTCATCCAACATTCGAGTCACATCCGGATCAAAGTGAAACACTTCACAGGAACCCGACAGCACTGACTTAGCCAACGAATCGTAGTAGCTCTGCACGGGACTACACACAGGAACATACACATCAATCTGTTCTTGTTGGACGATCGCCAAAAGCGCCTGAATATAGCTATCAGCATCTGGTTGTGGAGCCGGGATTGTATAGAAGCGATCGACAGCATTTGAGAACCGATGCCCTGTTAGCCAATACTTCTGTGTTTCTGCCAAAACAACGCGATGACCAACTTTGTGAAACGATCGGGCAAGTTGCAGCGCTTTGGTCATTTTGCCGCCCGTGATCAAAATCGTCTTGGGATCATCAGCTTGCACAACAGTAGAATCACCGCGCAGCCAGTGGCCAACCCACGCCCCCAACACCAGACTGAGATTAAAGGGAAGCGCGATCGTGAGCGCCATCAGCGTCAGTAAATTTTGCACGATCGCCCAAATGCGCCACCTAATAGAATTCACCATTGTCGAACTGATAGGAGAGGTTTCTGAACGTAGATTCGATGAAGTCTTTCCGCTACGATGGCTAGGTTAGAAACGTCTCTCAAATTCTGACAAGTCAGGGACTTTGAACCCCTAAAATTGGCAGCTTGAGGCGTAGAAGCACTAAACACCAAAGCGAAAAAACCTCATCAAATAGACGTTCTGTTAGAGGGATGTTTTCTGGTTGATCTTTCTCAACATCAGGTCACTCGTCGAATGAGCGTCACGCCATCTCGCAATGGCAACAACACCTGCTCAACTCGCAAATCAGCCTGAACCACTTGATTAAAGTGAGCGATCGCTGCTCCATTGGCGGAGGGATTCGATAGATAGGGTTGTCCTTGTAGCAGCGTGTTGTCAACGCAGATCAAGCCATCCGACGTGAGCAAACTAGAGTCGAGCAGCAGTTGGAAGTACTGAACATACTCCTTTTTGTCAGCGTCAATAAACACGAAATCGAACGATTCACCTGCCTTAGCTAACGTTTGTAATGTCTCTAGAGCGGGCGCGATCGCAATCTCAATTTTGTGGCCGTGAGGAGAGCGATCGAACAGTTCCCTTGCCAGACTTGCAACATAGGAATCGACTTCACAAGCCAATAGCGTTCCGTCAGGGGGAAGCGCCTCGGCCATTGCTAAAGCAGAATATCCGGTGAACATGCCGATATCGAGAATGCGTCGCGCTCTGGTCATGGCGACAAACATCTTCAACGCTTGCCCCTCGACGTGCCCTGAGAGCATTTCTTGCTCGAGTTGACGTACGGTTTCACCCTCGCTAAATCGTTGGCTCCAGCGCTCGTTTTGGGTGCGTGTTGCGATCGCTGCCAGGTCGGCCGATTCTACTGTAGTGCAAGCTTCTACATAGGGATCGAGTCCCGAAGCGAGCTGGTAGGCCGTTTGTAAGTTAGCCAGCAGATCGGACGGGAGATGGCATTGAGTCGCCTGAGTGACGATCGCTTCAAGCTGATCGACCAAAATCCCCATTGGAGTCACCGGACGCACCGGATCGCCTGCAATGCGCGAAATCGTGCCTGTCATGATGCACTCCCCACTAGGTCAGACTGGGTGCTGCCGATGTAAGCGTCTACCCCTGCGCCCTGACGCGGATAGGTTTGACACCGTTGTTTGTGTTGAGCAAGCGCGGCTTCGAGTTCTGGCCGGGTGAAGTCATTGACAAAAAAACAGTCTCCGATCGGGCGAGGCATGGCGGCTCGTTGCAATCCATCTCGTGTTTGAGTGATCGATTGAGTGGCATACCAGAGCAAATCGCCATCGAGTAAGGGATGATCGATCGCCAATCCCAAACGGCTCATCAGGGTGAGAATGCGATCGCGCTCCAGGTCAGAAATGTATCCTCGCTGGGCAGCGATCGTGGCAGACAGTGCCATGTCAATGTTGACGGCGTGACCATGCAGCAAAGGAACACTCGGCGCAAGTTCTAACGTCGGACTCCAGGTGTGACCGTAGGCGATGACGCGATCGAGCATCAGTTCATGCAGGTTAGGCGTTTCTAATTCCAGCATGGTTTTGATCGATTCGTAGGTGATGCGATGGGCTGCTGCTTTCAGGGCTTCACTGCCACCTAGATAGCCAAAATGGGTACTCAATAACGCTTCGGCATGAGCATCGAGCAAATTGAAGACATCTGCATTGGCGACTACGGCGATTTTGACTAACTCTGCCATTCCGTTTCGCACCTGGTCGATCGGCAGCGTTTTGAGAAACGAGAAGTCGAGTAAGACTTGCTTGGGCGGGTGATAAGCTCCCAGACGGTTTTTGAGTTTACCGTGATTGACTGCGACTTTGATCGCGACTCCGGCATCGATCAGCCCGATCAGCGTCGTCGGTACGCGAATAAAATTGGTGCTGCGGCGATAAGTGGCACAGGCAAAGCCAGCTACATCCAACACAAGTCCCCCTCCCACCACTAGCACAGGCTCTTTACGCACCAGACCAAAACTTGCAAAAGCATCAATGATCGCCTGCAATGTCTCCATTGTTTTGGCAGGTTCCTCGATCTGGATGGCAAAAATCGTCAAATCGATGCCGTAGTATCGAAAATATTCCTGCATTTGCAGACTGTAGAGCCGATTGACAGTGTGATCGACGACCGCCAGACAGCGCCCAAAACTTTGGTAGCTCTGAGCCAAAACCGCATTCTCAATCTCAAATACACCCTCGACAAGCTGCAAATCAAATTCGATCTTTTCGTAGCCCTCCACATGGAAAACCGTATCCGTGGCAGTGCATTTCGCTTCAACAATACTCATGAGTTTTGATGGATTCAAACAAAAACTTGGGCAAAAACTGGAGGTGGAGTGCGATCGCAAGTCAGGTCAAACCCGTTTCTTTGCAAATAGCATTGCCACAAAAGATTGCGTAGATGCCAACCACATAAAACGCTGTACATTTCTTGCAATCACTATCCCTGCAATCATTAGTAGATATAAGTCAGAAAGGTTGTTTTTGGATTAGCAGCAGGTTAAATAACCCATTGATCCACATCGCGATCGTCTGAGCGATCGATACTTTTAGCGATCACTCAACGAGTTGCCAAAAACTTCATCACCACAAACACTGTCAGACGAATTGACTTCGCAAAGTGCCAGTAGATCACGAGTCCAAAGATTCCTGGGATTTGACGCATGAAAGACAGCCAGAAACTATTAGTACATTAGTCAGCAGATTTGCGGGGGGGCACATCCAAAAGGAATAGATCTCACGTGCTATAGAAAAAATTAATCTTTTTTGCTCAACAGAGAGTGAGTTTTGGTCAGTCTCAGATTAGCCTGGCGGTTAAAAATGCAGACAAAACTTTTTGCTTGGCGGTTAAAACCGCAGCTAAAAGAACAAAATCCGCCGTCGCGGATTAACAACCCCCTAGAGAGGTCTAGTCTGCGAAGGCAGACTTTGTTCTTTTAGGCGCGTTGCCGAAGGCACTTGCGAAGCTAACAGTATTCGCCAGCCTCAATTTTGGGGAATTTAGAGGGCAGAAGCCGATCGGAGTGAAGTCAACTGTCTGACCAATGTCACCAACTCGATCGGGTCAACAGGCTTCGCCAAATGTTTCTGAAATCCTGCTTTTAGGATCTGACGCTCATTGGCTTCTCCCGCATAGGCAGACAGCGCGATCGCTAAAATTTGACGACTTGTTGGAAGATTGGAGCGAATCTGCTCGATCAGCCCATAGCCGTCCATGTCGGGCATTCCAATGTCGCTGATCATCAGATCAAAGGTGTCCTGCTTTAGCGACTCAAGCGCTACTCTGGCGGATGAAACGCTGGTGACGATCGCGCCTTCTTGCTCCAACACAAACTGGACTAGCTCACGCGCATCGGCTTCATCATCTACGACCAAAACGCGCAGACCTTGTAGTGACGTAAAGATTGCTCGATTGCAGACAGTCTGAATGGAAGACGCACCAGGAATGAGCGGTAGCCAAACGGTAAAGGTCGCCCCTAGCCCTTCGCCCTGACTGCTGACTTGGACGGTGCCGCCGTGAAGTTCGACGAGTTGACGAACGATCGCTAGCCCCAATCCCAGACCGCCAAACTGTCGAGTCGTCGAAGAATCGGCCTGCTGAAATCGCTCAAACACCTGAGATAAAAAGTCTGGACGAATGCCTTTACCCGTATCAATCACCTGAATCTGAGCCGTACTGTCTACCTGAGTGACCTGAATCTCGACTCGCCCGCTGTTGGGCGTAAACTTGACCGCATTGGTGAGTAGATTCCAAACGACTTGCTGTAAGCGCCCCGCGTCGCCCAATACGCTGAGCGTTGGCTCTAGTTGAGATCTTATGGCGATCGATTTAGCCTCCGCTGCCAACCGTACGGTCTCGATCGCCGCCTCAACCACGCTGGTCAAATTCACAGGTTCAGAAGCCAGGGTCAGCTTGCCGCGCAAAATTCGAGAGACATCAAGTAGATCGTCGATAAGCTGCGTTTGAAGTTTGGCATTGCGTTCGATCGTCGCCAAGGCCTGTTGTGTTTTGGCAGCATCACAGGTGCCTGTTTGCAGAATTTTAGCCCAGCCCAAAATCGGATTGAGCGGCGTACGAAGCTCGTGGGACAACACCGCTAAAAATTCGTCTTTGATGCGATTGGTACGAATTAATTCGGCTTCGATTTGTCGGCGTTTGGCTTCGACCTGTTTGCGCTCTGAGATGTCTCGACAGGTAATCACGCCCCCCGTCACTTCTTGACTCTGGTCAGCCACCGGAAACCCACTAATACTGATCCAGCGTCCTTCTCTGGTCAGATCAGGACGAACAAAGACCTCGACATCATTGACCGCTTCTCCTCGCATAGCCCGATACAGTGGAAGCTGCTCAGACGGAAAGAAGGTTTGTCGATCAGGCAAATATAGCCCATAGGTGTGTGACCAGTCTTCACAGGGGCGATCGTTAGAGAGCCGACCAAAAATGCGCTCTGCCGCCTGGTTAAATAGCACAAACTCTCCATTGGAATTGGCCAAAATCAAGCCATCTCCGATACTGTCGATGATCACTTGCAGGAGTCTGGTTTGTTCTTGTAGGGCGATTTCGGCTTGCTTACGATCAGTGATGTCGGTGTGGGTTCCGAGCATTCGTAAAGGGCGATCGTCAGCATCCCACGCGACGATTTTACCCAGAGACAAAATCCAGATCCAATCGCCAGACTGTTTGCGTTGCCGAAATTCTACGCGGTATTCGCTGCGATCGCCTGCAATGTAGTCTTCATACACGCGGCTAACTGGTTTCCAATCATCGGGGTGTAATCGATCGCGCCATTTTGCATTCGTTTCCTCAAACGTTTCGGGATCGTAGCCAAGCATTTGAGCATATTCGGGAGACACGATCGAGGCTCCGGTTTGTACGTTTAAGTCATACCAGCCCTGGTTTGCAGCCGTTAGCACCAGACGTAATCGTTCTTCGCTCTCGCCCAAAGCCGCCTCAAATTGTTTGCGCTGTGTGGTCTCTTCTACGACGACATTGACACCGACGACTCGACCCGTTGCGTCCCGCAGGGGAAACCAGTTTTCGTTCCAGGTACGCTTAACGCCTGGTTGGGCAGAAGTTTCTCCGTTAATTTCTAGATCGAGCAGCGGTTCTCCCGTTTCAAGGACGTGACGAAGGAGCGGCTCTGCGGCATCAGCTAAATCGGGGACAATCTCTCGAACGCTGCGCCCCAGATGCGCCTCTACAGAAAGTCCATTGATCTGGGCCAGCCTTGAATTGATGCGAACAAAGCGCAAGTCACAATCAAGGACTGCTAACCCGATCGGAGCCGTATTGTAAATCACCTCAATTTCTTCAAACTGTTCATGAAGTTTGGCTTCAGTCTCCTTGCGATCGGTGATATTGCGAAAGTAAAGATTCAATCCCTCACTGGTAGGATAGGCGTGAATTTCTAGCCACATTTGCAACGGCTCATACAGCACCTCAAACTCAACAGGAAGTCCAGTCGCAACGGCTTGACGATAATTTTGTTCGACGATCGTACCGGGTGACCAGTCCCACATTTCCCAGTGTGTTTTACCGATCATGTCTTGGGGTGACAGATTATTGAGTTTTGCAGTGGTGCGGTTCACGTAGGTGATGCGCCAGTCGTGATCGAGCGCTACAAAACAGTCGGTTGTGCTTTCGAGAATGTCGATCGCGCGTTTTGCGGACTGGTCTAATGCCTGACGAGCCAGATCCGCTTCTTGTCGGGCTGCCCGTTCGCGCTGTAACAGGTCTTCAGCTTGGTGTCGCGCTTTGAGGTTGGTTAATGCCGCAGTTGTAAAGCCAGATAAATTGGTGAGAATGCGCTGATCTTCGCGATCAAAATGGCGATCGGGATCATGGGTGACTAGCCAGATCGTTCCTAATGCCTGCTGGTCTGCAATTAAAGGGATCAACAACGCCTCTGCGATCGGTGAACAGGGTTTCTGAGGATAACAAAAATAGCGTTCGGGATGGGTATATAGCTGTGGCTGTCCTGACTGCACTGTTGTTCCACACGGACTGAGAAAAGGCATGATGTCCCCTTCCCACGAGTCCAAACTGCCCGCCACGGTCACCCACCGAAAGACAGATTCCTCACCCAACGTTTCTAACAAACTGATGCCGACGGTATCCGCTTGACAGAGGGGAAGCGCCAGGTGAGTTAGCGTTTTGAGGAGCGATCGGGCATCTCCTGCCAGGGCTTGCGCCAAGGTTTGAAAGGCTCGATTTTCTGCCTCAAAGTTGGCTCGCCTTGAGGAACGCTGCGCCAACAATGGAGTAATGCACACATCCATCTCAGTCACCGTCGCAGGTGAGTCTAGGGCAATCTCAGGTGAAGGTGAGAGGTCAAAACTCATGGACTTTACCTTGGCACAGTTCCGCTCATAACTTACTAACGTTTGCTAACAAACTGAAATCTTCCTGCTTCAACTCGGAGAAGTCGGCTTCACCCGATCCACAGGCTGACACGGGATGGCTTCCCGCGGTTTTCAAATTGATTGCCGCATTCAGATCTCGGTCAAGACTGAATCTGCAATGCTCACAGGTGAACATGCGCTCAGAGAGGGTGAGTGCTTCTTTTTTGGCTCCACAATTCGAGCAAGTTTTACTCGACGGAAACCAACGGTCTACGATGACGAGTTCAGACCCGTACAGCTTGGTTTTGTAGTCCAGTTGCCGACGGAACTCATAGAAGCCCATATCACCTACGGCTTTTGCAAGCTTGTGATTTGCCATCATTCCAGACACGTTCAAGTCTTCAATCGCTACCATGCCATGGTTCTTGGCAAGATAAGTCGTGAGCTTATGAAGCGTGTCTTTACGGAGGTTGGCAATCCGTTGGTGCAATCGGGCAATTCTGATTTGGGCTTTCTTCCAGTTGGCTGATCCTCGCTGTTTGTGGCGATTGAGCCATTGCAGTCGAGACAGCTTTGATTCGAGTTGGCGATACGATTTCGCACCCTCAAAGACTTCGCCCGTGCTGAGAGTGGCGAGAGACTTCACGCCTAAATCCACTCCCACAACATCAACTGATTTAGGCGATGCGATCGGCTCTACCTCAATTCGGAATGAGAGATACCATCTATCGGCGGTGCGGCTAATCGCGACATTCTTGATGGGCACTTGCGGCAACTCTTCGTAAGTTCGCAGGATGCCAAGTTTCGGAACTTGAATTCGACGAGTACCACGAATCTTGATTGTGCCGTCCAACTCAAATGAGTCTGAGCGTCCTTTCTTCTTAAACCTGGGAACCCCTGAGACTTTCTTAAAGCACCTATCCCAAGCCAGTCGTAAATCTCGCAGCGCATATTGAGGCGCACATTTTGAGGACTCAAAGTACCAGGGATTTTCAGGCTTCACCAATGCAACCAACCATTTATGCAAGTCAATTGCAGAAGGGAATTTAATTCTGTTCTCTGGATTTGCTTGGTTGTGGTCAAGGATTTGTTTGGTTAGTCCGAGTCCCCAATTCCACGCATGACGCGCTACGCCAGAATGTTTCAGCAGGTCGGTACGCTGCTGATGGTTGAGTTTGAGTTCCGTCTTGAATCCTAAGAGCATGATATCATCGTACAGCAAGCGACGTACAAACATCATGTCTAAACGATTAGATTTTCGGGTTTCAGATGAAGACTTTGCAGCACTCGAAGCGTACTGCAAGAAAACAGGTGCCACCAAGACAGGCGCAATTCGGATGTTGCTCCAAGTCCTCAAAGATGAGCAATTGTTAGTAATTGTGAGAAAGTCGCTCACTGTTGTTTAACCCCTAACACAACTCTTAGTACAACCCTCGATACACTTAATCAATAGAGGACGCAAATTGAATCGGTGATCGCAAATAAGACTTGGCGTTGCTGAATCAGGGGATGAATTGCCCCAAAGCGGCGGGAAGCCCAAGGTTCAAAGTCCCCCAATTTTGGCAGATTTAGGGGGCGAAAAGACTGACACTTCCCACAGATTCATCCCTCCAATCAGCAACGCCTAAGATTTTAGTCAGCTATTAAACGTTAGATAGATTCTCGCACGTCTTTCAAAGACAGAGCTTCGGCTATCACAATGAAACCACGAGTCTCTCAGATAGACTACCTGATCTCTTGTGGCTTCCATCGTTATTCCTTTAATCTCCTGTTGAAAATATAGCAGGTGCGACCATCTTCTAATATCTGCCGATCGATAGAAGTAGAGCGTCGTCAAACTCAACCGTTCAAACCAGACTTCTCAACCAAAAGTTTTTAGTCTCCCTGGGCCTCTTCGATCTCTAAAAGGCTGACAATGACACCCGCGATCGGGATTGCCAAAAAGATTCCCAACAGTCCTGATACGCGCGTCCCCACTAGCAACGCAAAAAACACAACGACAGGATTAAGATGAACGGTACTCTGCATCACGCGCGGCGAAACAAAATTATCTTGTAGCTGCTGCAAAACAACACAGATCGCTAATACCTTCAGCGCCGTCAACCAACCACTCTGCACCAAAATAACCAAACACACCAGACTCACTCCCAAAGTCGCGCCGATACCCGGAATCAAATCAAAAATGCCAATCGTCACCGCCAGCAAAAATGGAAACGGAATTTGAAACAATACGAACACTAAAAAAGTTGACAGACTTAACAAAAACGAGATTAATAACTGACCTCGTAGAAATCCTACAAAATTTCTTTGTACTGCGATCGAGACACGATTGCGATTTTGAGCAGGCACCAGTTTGAGCACCAACCGCCATAGCTTTGCACCATCAATTAGCATAAAAAAGGAAACAACTAAAATAATAATGAAGGTCACATAATTTTGTAAAAGCACGGGCAAAGAACTCACAACCCAATTCAGCCCAAACACAAAAGCATTGCGAATTTGAGCCTCGATCGCATCCAGGTTAAGCGGAATGTTTCGGGCTGCCAGCATCGTTTGCATCTGGTCAAGCGGATTGTTGGCCGTGTTGAGCGTTTGAAGGAGCAGCGTCGCTAATTGTTGAATTTGATTGGTCAGCGTCAGCCCGATCGCAATCACCAGCACAATAATCGTAATCAGACTAACTGTAATCACCAGTCCCAAGGCAACACTGCGCCCAACAAATCGCTGCAAAAACCGCATCGGATAATTTAACAACAGTGCCAAAATTGCCGAAAACGCAAACACAAAAATCACATACTCAAAATACTGAAGCAGGGCAACAAACGCCCAACCTGCCGCAAAAAACAGCAAGAAACGCACGATCGCATTCGTACTGATCTGATCCCAAACTGGCTGACGATTGGTAGGTGGTACGTTATCCATGTTTGTTGACGCTCGATTAATTTGCCCGTTTTACCACTAAACCAAAATTCTCCAAATCACCACAAAGAACGAGTTCTCATCAACCTAAACAATTTGCACCAACAAACGTTACAAAAAACTCATGAATATGACTCATCTTGCCAAAGAAACTGTTAGAGTAGCGATCGCTCAAGTCACCAAGTTTTTTGCGCTTTGTCACGTCTCAATCTCAACCCGCCATTGACTGCAATCGTTTGTCACAAATGATTCGATCGCATCACTTTTCTGCCATTCTGACTGCTGCCGAGACCCTGATGACTCAATCTCCCGCCGAGCTACTTGGTTTGCTGAGAAGTTGTGTACAATCGGCAGGTCTCAACGCAGTCGGAGAGTTAGCTACGCTCTTTGAGCCACAGGGTGTCTCTGTTGTGTTGATTTTAGAAGAGTCTCATGTCGCGCTACATATCTGGACTGAAACTAGCAAAATCGCAGTCGATATTCATGTTTGTGATTACTATCAAGATAATTTTGACAAAGCAAAACGATTAACCGAGCTGTTAGCGATTGCGCTCACGACTAATCACAAAACCGTTCACTGGAGCTATTTACTCGCAACTGGATAAATCAAACTAAATAAACTAAACCAAAACTCAGCAAAATTGCACCTTACTCAACCCCTTTCTTCTCATGTCTTTAACGCTAACGGAAACAGAACTTAGACAGCTTCGAGCAGGCGATCGCGTGAGATATTATGGAGTTTTATGGCATGTTCGCGATTATAGTACTTACACCGATCCGCAGGGTTATGAGACAGAAGAGTGGTTGCTAAAATCAGAATCTGCGAAAGCCTACTACCTTCTACGTGAGGTCGATCCAGCCAATTTAGAAAAGCCTGTCACCTGGTACATCGCCGAAGCGTTGCAAAATCCCACGATCGTTGAGCCAGGGTCAACCAGAGATTTGTTTCTCACGCTGTCAGAAGATATCCGCTCTAACAAAACGCCCTATCCAGAACTACAAGTTTTTAACCGCGTCTACCAATTTGAGTCGCGCACCGAAGGCACTTACCAATCAGACGACACCCCCACAACGCGCATCACCTGGGATTACTGGGATCAGCCCCATTTGTGGAATCTGGCCCTAGAAGCCTGGAGCGACCCCTTGCGGGTAACTCGAAGAGATCGCACCCTGGTCGTCTACTCCACTAAAGAAGTTCACCCCACTGACTTTAGCAACCTACAACGCGCTTACATCGGCGCTTCCTCCCTTTCAAGCTACAACGACGAGTCAGATACCCTAGAATCCACCAAACCCTTCACCTCCGATGCCCGCACAATTCAAATCATCATTGCCGCCGCGATCGCCCTCATCGGCATCCTCCTAATCTTCGCTGGCATCTAACTCCTCCCTCCTCCCTCCTCTCTCATCCCTCCTCCCTCATCCCTCCCAATGCCCTCTCTCTTCGTCGAAACCCATCCCCACGGACTCGCCTTCTACATCAATGGAGACTTGCAGTTTGACACCGCAGACGAAGCAATTTATCACGAACATTTAGTGGTGCCTGCGATCGCCCTCGCCTGTCAGCGTTTCCCCAATCAGCCTTTGAGAATTCTCGTCTGTGGCGGTGGTGATGGATTGGCGGTACGCGATATCTTGCGGTTTTCTCAAGTTAGTGAAGTGGCGATCGTAGACTACGATCCAGACGTAGTGGAGTTAGGAAGAACAACCTTTGCGCCCTACAATTGCGGCAGTTTAATAGACAATCCTAATAGCGCTTTGGGCGAAAATCGGGTGACGGTGCATACTCGTGAGGCGTTTGAATTTGTGGCGGCATTGCCCGATCGCTGTTACCACGCTGTTATTTGCGATTTCACGTTTCCCACTTCTTCAGAAGCAACTCAGGTCTACAGTTTAGAATGGTTTCAACAGTTGCAGCGCATTCTCTATCGGGGTGGCGTAATGGCAACCAATGGCGTTTCTCCAGAACGAAACACAACGGGTTTTTGGTGCCTTTATCAAACTATATTGGCAGCAAAACTTCAAGCAAAACCAATGCAGATTGAGATTCCCTCCTTCGATCGTCACGACTACGGAATCTGGGGATTTTTTCTAGCATCTGAATCGCCTATTCTCAAGTCAGAACTCGAATCGATTATGCTTCCCCATTCACTAAACGGAATGCAGAATTCCTGGCGATCGGCGTTTCGATTTTCTAACAAAATTGCCCACGATCGCCACTCCGTTAACCTTCATACTTTAGAGCATCCTCAGTTATTCTATTACCTGCTCAATCCATCTAATAGGGATGACTTAGAAGGAGCGATCGACTTCATCAATATTCAAGAAGCTGGCTCACATCTGATTAGTACTCAAGATCCCCTTCAATTAGAAGCTCTGGCTCAAATTTGGCTAGATAAATTTCAGCAGGCAGACGTAGCCCAAATTCATCAACTTCTCCCCGTTCAGCACCATTCACATGATTCTAAAATGACCCAGGAATGGTTTGGACATTTGAAGCCACTTTTAGAAGAAATTGATCTCAAACAGCTTGTTGATTGTCTGGTCGATCGCATTCAAGAATTGCCGCCTCACCTCGCAACCGAACTCAAAAAACTCAAAGAAAAACTCCGTACTGGTGAACCAATCATCTCTCTTTCTAATCAAGCGAGTGAAGTAATTATTTTGCTTTCTGTCACCTTATTGATGGCGAGTTTGGCGGCTCCCGATGCCGTTTTTGCTAAAGGATCTTCCTATTCAAGTGGCAGCAGTAGCTCAGGTAGTTGTTACGATGCAAATGGAAATTATACCTGTTCTAACGGCAGTTTTCCAATTTTTGGATTTAGCTTTTTACTCATAGGAGGCGCATGGCTTTGGGCTATTTTATCTCAGCAAGAAGAGTAATTTGAGATGCAAATTGAAGCTTCAAATCTCATCATTCGTTGCTTAAGTCGAGAAGACTTTTTGACCTGGAATGCCCTTACACAAACCTCATCAGGCTGCTTTATGCAATCCTGTATTTGGGCAGACTTCAAAGAGTTAGAAGGCTACCAGACGTTTCGGTATGGTGTTTTTAATCAAGAGAAACTAGTTGGCGGCTGTCTCTTTTATTATTACCCTCGCCCCCATTCTGCAAACTTATTGATTGCTCCAGGTGCGCCTATTTTATTACCGGGTTTTGAGTTAGAAGCTATGCCCTTAATATTAGAAAAAGCCGCAGAATTAGCAAAAAAAGTAGGCGCGATCGCTCTCCGAATTGAACCCTTAATCTCAAAAAAACCAAACCATCTCAAAGACTTTGTTCGCGCCCCCGCTGACTGGATGCCTTCAGAAACGCTTCTCATTGATCTACGCCCCACCCTCAAAGAAAGGCTGACCGCAATGAAACCCAAAGGACGCTACAATCTCAAATTAAGCCAGCGTCACCAAGTCGAAACTCAATTCACAACTGATTCTCAGAGCATCCCTATTTTTTACGAAATTTTTTGGGAAACTGCAAAGCGACAGCAATTTTTGAGCGAACCTTACAAATTTTTTATCAACCTCTGTCAAACGCTCTTTTTAGCCAACATCGCAGAAGTGGGTTTTGCAAAATGGCAGGGTGAAGTTTTAACCGCAATTCTAATTATTTATTGGGGCGATCGTGCCACCTATCTCTACGGCGGACGCAGCACAAATCATCCTCAAGTGATGGCAAGTTATGCTTTACACTGGGCCGCGATGCAGCGTGCAAAATCAAAAGGTTGTCACTTTTACGACTTCTATGGATACACTCGCGATCCACAACACAGCTACGCCAAATTTTCTCAATTTAAAGGACAGTTTGGAGGCCGCATCGTGACTACGATCGGCGCTCAAGACTACTTCTTTTACGACCGTCTCGCTGACACTTTGATCCACACCTGGCAACAGATCACAAACCCAAACTAAAGAATACTTTTTCTCCTATTTCCGTTCAAAATTCACCCCTTATTATGCCGCTATTTTTGCAAACTGGATTCTCTCAAATTGGACTGACGGCCCTCGAAATTATCGTAGGCTTTGGACTCTTTTGGGTAGGACAATTAGCTTACCAAAAACTGTTTCGTCGGCTGGAATTAAACCTGGAATTGTTTGTTCGAGATAACGTCGCAGTGGCGATCGCCCTCGTCGGCTACTATCTCGGCATCGTGACAGCCCTGGCAGGCGTACTGGATAAGACAGCCGAAACCTGGCAACAACAAATTGTGAATCTGATCAGCTATGGTGCCCTGGTGATTTTGTTAATGTTGGTCGGAGCCTGGATAGGCGATCGCTTGATTTTGCGTCATTGTGACTGCGCCCGTGAGGTCAAAGAAGAACAAAACATCGGGGCTGCTTTAGTAGAAGCGGGCGTTCACATTGCAAACGGTTTGATTCTCAGCACAGCGCTTGCCGGACAAAGTGGCTCCTGGCTAGTTGGGTTAACTTGTTGGCTAGTGGGGTTGGGCGTTTTGACGATCGCGACGCGCCTCTATCCTCGCATGACCCGCTACAACGTCTTTCGTGAGATTTACGATCGCAACAACCTCGCCGCCGGACTCGCTCTATCAGGCTTACTAATCGGGACGGGCAACATTGTCCGAATCTCATTTGCATCAGAATTTCAAAGCTGGCAACAGAGCTTCATTGAATACGGAACCGTGTTAGTGCTTTGTTTGATTGCGCTGGCGATCGTGCGTTGGATTGCAGATTTGGTGTTAGTGCCTGGAGTAAAAATCTCAGACGAAATTGTTCATCAATCAGTCCCCAACGTGGGCGCAGGATTGATCGAAGCCTTTGCTTACATTGCAAGTTCGTTTTTGATCGCCTGGAGTCTCTAAAATAGCCAACGTTTGCCATCATTGCCTTTCATTAGCAAAGCGCGCCAACAATTCCTCACGAGAAAGTTGCAGCAAGAGAACAGCATACTCCTCGGTGGGCAAGGCCAGGATCTGAGGAACGATCGCCCCCAAAGACGCATCCAGTTCACCAAATCTAGCTTTAAGAAGAGCCTCAATGACTTGCTGTTTGCCTTGCTGTTTGCCTCGTTGTTCGCCTCGTTGTTCGCCTCGTTGCTCAGTGGCTTGTTCCCATTCCAAATAAGCTTGTGATAGTGCCATCAGAAGTGCCTCATCCTCAATTTCCAGGGGTTCATTCATCTCGATTGTAACTTTCCAGGCGGTTAGCATCTGTAACGTTTCTGCCCGCCGGGGATCGTCTTGGGGTAATGCAATGACTTCAGCGATCGCGCGTCTCTGAGTGGTGTCTCGACCCAAAATTCTCAGCCATAGGGTTTCCTCAATTTCGGGAAGTTGATTAATGGAGACGATCGCACTCTTGAGCGAATTGGGCAAAAAATAAATCCCTGCCACCCAATCATCTCTGAGCGTCACCCCAAAATCTTCGAGCAGCGGTCTGGAAACCGCAGAAGCGAGAATCCACAACTGAGACAATTCGGTTTCTGCAAGTCTTGAATCCTGTCGAGTGGCTTTGCGATGCTCTTCTTCTTGTACCCACAAAAGCTTGAGCAAACAAGTCCGAACTTCGGTGCGCGTGGGAGGGTTGCGGAAGGGTTCGAGCAGACAGGGGGTTGCGGCGATTTTACCCAATACGCCCAGACTGGCTGGGTCAACGACTGGAGTGGTTGCAGGCTCAAACCAGACATCAACAAACTTAGACTCTCCCGGCACTTCGAGGCTGCGCTCAACATTGCCCAGGGGCGTAAGTACGGTTTGGAGAAACTGTTTGGCGAGTTGGTCAAAAGGAATCTGAGTCATGGACGGTATCTGGCCGGGGGCGCGCTCCGTGATCGGGTGTCAACAAGGATACGATCGAGGGTTTGGGCCGTCTTGTCAATTGATTCTCAGAAAAGACACTAATTTTGGCTGATGGTTCAAACTGCGCTCAAGAGAACGAAGTCCACCTTCGTAGACTAGAAAAAAGCTTTAGCCTGGAAAGGTTGGTTTTGTCTTGATGGCTGTGTTGCTGAATGCACTTTGCGAAGCTAACGGTAGCTGAGTTTATTGAATCCATAATCTTGATCAAGAACTCTGCTTTTGGGCGATCGTATCGTCAGGCTGCTAGATCCTGTGGACGGTGAGGGCGTAGCGGCTTGAGAGTAGGCTGGCTGATGGAGTCAGTAATATTGAGGTGTAATCTGGAGTCTATTTGCGATCGCACTGCCTCAAAATTGGGCATTTCTGACCAGCAGGTGCGACAAAACCAGGAGAGTGCCCCCCGGTGAACCTGGCGTAATAGTTGATCGGAGCAGCAAGGACAATTAGACATTGTGTTTTTAAGGGAATTAAAAATTGAATATTTATTTCCCTGTGTCCTTTCTAAGGTGAGCGATCGCGACAGCAGGGATAAAATTCTCAGGGATCACGGTTTGAGACTAAAGTCAGAATCTGAGGAACTTGTGAGGAATCCCTGAGATATGAGTTTTTGCAATCTTTCAACAGCTTTCGCAACATTCCGAGATACGAGACTGCTGGAATGTTAAGTTGACGGTAGAAATGTGAAAGACCCTCTCAATCCAATTATAGACCGAAAGCAAGTTAGCTCCTGTGTCAAGTTATACCTCTCTATCTTGGGTAAGAACTTTTTGAGCAAATAGATGCCTCTCAAGATACACAGAGCCGATCGAGGGATCGCATAAAATCCTTTCACAGACGTTCACCTGTCTCAAGAGTGATCTCTGTCACCCACTATTAAAATTTGAGGTTGAGCTATGGATACCACTAGAATTGTTTTAATTGAAGATCATGACCTGACTCGGATTGGGCTGCGATCGGCGCTCCAACGCAAAGAAGGGGTCGAAGTGATTGGTGAAGCAAGAGACGGTAAATCGGGGCTAAAACTGTTGAAATCAACACAGCCAGATGTGGCAATTGTGGATGTAGATATGCCCGATATGAATGGAATTGATCTAACTCATGAATTTAGACAGTTTCAAGCGGCTGGAGAATGCCCCAACACTCGCATTCTGATTATGACGATGCAGGACAATGAGGAGACCGTTTTGGCGGCTTTTGCGGCTGGTGCGGATTCTTATTGTATGAAAGATGCCAGCATTGATCGCTTGACTGAGGCGCTAAGAGTCACGGCTGAGGGCAACGCCTGGATTGATCCCACGATCGCTCGGATTGTCCTTCACCAAAACCAGAGAAACTATGGCGACACCAATCCCAATAGTGGGTCTTCAACGATTACCATCAATCGCATGTCTTCTGAGGATGGTGATTTTGTTCCGGCTTACCCGCTGACGGGGCGTGAGCTAGAAGTGTTGGGGCTGATTGTAGATGGATGCAGCAACGCGCAGATTGCAGAAAAGCTGTACATCACGATCGGCACGGTCAAAACTCACGTTCGCAATATTTTGAATAAGCTGTGTGCTGACGATCGGACTCAGGTGGCGGTGCGGGCACTGCGGACGGGATTGGTGAGATAAGGAAAAACTGGCGTTGCTGATTGGAGGGATGCGTAGGAAGTGTTAATCTTTTCGCCCCCTAAATCCCCCAACTTTGGGGGACTTTGAACATTGGGCTTCCTTCGCTTTGGGGGCAATTCATCCCATAATTCAGCAACGCCAGTCTTGGATTAGCCGATTAGCTGCACATAGTCCATTCCGCTGCCCGTCGCAAACCAGGTGCTAATATCACCCGATCGCTCTAGTGAAACGGGAAGGCTCTCTATCAGATCAGCCGATGCGCGAAAGGTCGATCGGTCGTGAACGATCGGGGCACCCTGAGCCAAGTGCAACAACAGGTCTGCTGCTCGGTCTTGGGCAAGTTTTAGAGTTCTTTTTTGCAAGTCGTCTGAGGCATGGGGAGAAGCTGACTGCTCTACTTTGAGGCGATGATGGGCGATCGCGCTTTCGATTTGAGTCTGACAGTCGGTTATTTCTGGGTTTTTGGGCAGTTTTTTGAGGTCGGCTGTGATGTCTCCGGCGATCGTGACTTTGGCAGAAACTTCAACCTCTAACGTCGCTTTGTAGGTCACTTTGAGCTGATCAGCTCGCCCATTGAAGGCTGCGATCGCCTGGGCTTTTTGTTCATTCACCAACTGCACGCTAAACACCGCTGAAAATGGCACATAGCCGGACGATTGAGTTGTCCCAAGAATTTCAAACTCGCCTCGTTCATTTTTGAGCAGCAGCGTCACAGATTCGACGACGATCGGGGCCAGTTGTAATTGAATATCAGACGGATGGCATTGAGAGGCGATCGTGTTGCTAATAGCCTCTAACTGTTCTGGAGCGACAGTCCATTCGCTGCTAACTTGAAGCATTGCAAACTGATCGATCGCCATTAGCGATATAGAAGGCAACCCCTGAGAAGTGCGCTGTGAAACGGGAGCGCCAGGAATGTAGTAAAAGCTAGAAGCCTCTGTCGGATTGGGATAGCAGTAGATGCCCTGGTAGTCGAAGCCTTGGGGAAGTGGGGTCATTTTGTTACCTGAATGAGGAGTGAGGAGTGAGGAGTGAGGAGAGAGGAGGGAGGAGGGAGGATGAAAGCCAGAATTCTTGGTTTACAGTCCCTCAGAATTGGCAGCTTGGGGGGCAGAAGATGTAAACACCGCAGCCAGGAAACTAGATTGAACTGACGTGCTTTAGGGTGAGTTCGTCTGAATCTTGAGAGAGGCAAACGGGGATTGGAGGGTTGACCAGTCTGAGGGAAGGGCACCGATCGTGGGATGGAGACGGTAGCGATAGCCCGATCGGAAGGGAGATTTTGCTAACCAACTCCAGGTTTTTTGGGGCTGAGACGGTGTGAAAAATAGGACAGTCATTTCTGATTCGGGGGCACCATCGGGGAGAAGGTCGATCGCCCACAGTTTCACGGCTTCGCTAAACTCACATTCGACGCTGATTTGATGCACGCCATACTCTCGAAAGGAGTGAAGTCCGATCTGACAGCTTTTGGCGGGGAAAGGGTCGAGGTGTAGCGTCTGATTGCCTTCTAGAGACTGGGCAAAAATTTCTAGTGTGGCGTTACTGATATCTTTGGGAAGAGCGATCGCAATTATCGAGGCGGCTGCGGTTAAATCAAAAGTTTGTGTGTTGACCTGTTCGGCTTCTTGCCAGCGACAGATTCCTCGAAGTGTGGCTAATGTGAGCAGCGATCGTGTTCCTTCAATCATCAAAAACTTGACTGGAAATTGATCAGGTCTGATCGATAGGCGTTCTCCCTGGTGAGTAATTTCTTCACTTTTGAGTTCTCTTGTTCCAGTGGCATCTTCTAAAACAACTGATGTAAAAAACTTGTATTCCAGCTTTTCGATAGGCGATAGTCGCAGTGTTAACGTTGCTGTGTCGTCAGGTGGAATAAATTGGGCAGAGGCAATTCTCGCTTGAGGACGATAAGGCAGAGCAGGCGGGGATTTTAGCGTGACTCCGATCGCAATCACTCCCAGACGACGATCGGGTAGATTGGCAGAGGCTCTAATCGTCCAGGTGCCCGTCGGAATTGGGGGAACGGTCAGTTCTCGAAAGACGGCTTCTAATCCCTGATTTTGTACCAGTTGACGAGCGGACTCTAACGGATCAAGCGAAAACACGATCGTGCGATAGGCTTGCAACGGTTGAGACAAATCCCATTTAAAGCTGCCGTGATCTGCGGAAGACAGGGCAATGTACGCCCGGCGATCGTCAATCGGCGAGGGAATGAAGGTGCCAAAATGAGCACGAATCCAATCGGTCATCGCTTCTGCAAATCCCTCCAAAAATCCCTCAAGGGGCGTGGTCGAAATCGCTTCTAAGGGCAACGATCGAATGTCTTTGCGAAAGAAGTTTAGAACGTCCTCACAGGCGATCTGGCGTTGGGCATTTCCTAAAGCGGCAAGCTGGTTGAGCAAGGTTGCGGGATCAAATCGGACGCGAATCGGCAAGCGGGGAGCAACGCCGATCGTTTCCATTTCAGCCTGTCCCCGAAGTCTGAGAATGTTTCCCGTCAGGGCCCCTTTGAGCGCGATCGCCGTTGATTCGGACAGCTTAAGACTGTAGCGGGCACTCGTTAATCCATTCCACGCCAACGAGATCGGCACTTTTAGATCGTCAGGAATGTTGTCCACTTCGGGGTAGAGGCGCAAAAAACCAGACTGAAAGCCGATCGGCTCTACGGTCGCTTGAGCATTTTGTTGACGAACCGCAGCCAACGCCGCATCGAGAAAATAGTGGGGCTGTAACCTAAAATCCAGGAGTCCGTAAGGCTTGGGAGGTAAGGTCGGATTTTGTCCCCGAACCAGCGTCAAAGCGAAGTCAGGCTGTGCATCGGGGCGGTTTGCGATCGACACCGCATTCGGCAAAACAAAGCAACCCCCCGTTTCGTAAGCAAAAAAGATCGGCCCCTCTTCTGTCTGGATAGGGTGATGAAAATCAGGAAGTCCTTGCAGTGACATAGGTAGATGATGCTAAGAGGCAGTTTGGACGATCGGAGGCTGAGAAGTTGAGATCCCCCTAGCCCTTTTTAAAAGGCTGGCAGCTTTGTATTTGTGATCCACAGCGTTTCTGAAGTCTCCGATCGCCATTGATTTGCCGGATCTTCGACCCTGGTGCCATCTTTGAGAATCACGAGCGATCGATACTCATAGATACCAGAATCAGCCTCATGTAAAATCAGATCGCGAATCGGAGTCGTAACACTGGTCTGAACGCCATTGGCATCAAGCGAAACATCACGAGTGAAATTGATCGTCGTGCCCAATTTGAGATCAACGCTAATGACATCAATGCGGTCGCCAAAGGTGCTTTGTGTGGTGTTAACGCTGATCTTGCGCTTGTAAGTCATTGTCGATTGAGGCAACACGATTTTGTCCCAGATGGCTTTTGAGTCGGCTAACACTTCAACGCCGCTGAGATCGAATGTGACTTGAGGAGAACTGCTGCCTGCGATCATACTAGCGGGTGTAACCGTGAATGAAAGTGACTCTCCGGGCGGTAATACGGCGGGTAACGGGATGCTGAGTAAGCTGATCACTCCATTCACTTGAGCGTTGTCGTGAGTAATCTTTGCGGTGAGTTGATTGATGCGGATGGGACTCTCGATCGCATTCTTGAGCGTGGCTCGAATTGATCCGGTTGCCAGATCAATTTCTTTGCTGTAGTCAAATTTTTCGCCAACCAAATCATTCATCTGAGCAGTAAACGGAATGATCTCAGTGTGTTGTCCGTCGGGAAACGAAACCTGAACTTGTCCTTGAAATAGCTGAGTCGTGGGGCTAAAAATCGCATCGTAAACCGCCTGAAATTCCTCAAGTGAGAGGGTGCGAGAATCGCGAAATCCGGTTCGCAGTTCGACCAACACTTCGGGGCGTTCTTGATAGGCGAGAGACCCATCACTCTGAGGCAAGCCCAGGTAGAGACGCGGATTGCTCGCCACCAAAGGCTGATAGACAACTCCGGTGACTCCCGCAGGCAGGGGATTGGGAATCTTTTTGGTCAACTCACTGGTCGCCGTTTCTAATCGAGCCGCATTGACATAGGGATACGCCCAATA
This sequence comes from Phormidesmis sp. 146-20, assembly GCF_052939475.1. Taxonomy (NCBI): domain Bacteria; kingdom Bacillati; phylum Cyanobacteriota; class Cyanophyceae; order Leptolyngbyales; family Leptolyngbyaceae; genus Phormidesmis; species Phormidesmis sp. 146-20. Next base: position 2,005 of record NZ_JBJPHT010000059.1, on the reverse strand, counting down.
GCCGATCGTCACCCGCACGTCTTCGGAATCGCCCACAGGATGAAACTGAATCGACAACAAAGGATAATGAGGACTCTCAGGACGGCGCACTAACTTGAAACTATCGGGCAAATAATAAAACACATGCCGCTCGACCGGATCTTGGTAATAGCTATGTCCATTAACCTGTTGTAACGTCGGCTTAAAGGGGGTGTTGTTTCCTGTAATGCTGCTAAAAATATAGGGATGCAGACTGGGCGGAAAAACAAAAGGAACGCGATTGCTCTCAACATCCAAAACCCGCGTCACTTCTCGAAACTGCGGCTCAATAGACGATCGATACGTCACCCACTGGACTTGCAAATCGTATCCATAAGACAACACTTGTACCTTGGCAAAATTACCGCTATTCGTTCTGACGGCGAATACATTTCCGTTAGTTAATAGATTGCGACGAAAAGCAGTTGGATCATCATCTTCGAGAATCGGGCCTCTCCAAATGGTCTCACCTTTGTTATCAATGGGTCTAAACGGACTAACCCTTTCCCGAAGCACATTTGGCTTGATTTTAGGATTAATGCGCACAACCTCCTGGTCAATAGGTCTGCGAATGGGAATAGTCTGCCTGGGAAATCGCTTGCGGATTACAGAACCATCGATCGGCGTTGTTCCGTAGGCTAAAGATTGCAGTTCTTTGACCGTGATCTCATCAAAGTTGCGACTTCCTAAATGCACAATTTGAGCGTTGCCACGGGGCACCATTTGCCGCAGCACATTGGTTTCTTGATTCCACCAAACATCGCCCTCGCCGCCCTCAGTGCCCGTGTCAAAGCTAAACGTCCAGGTGCCGCGAATGGTTCCTGTTCCCGACGAAACGATCGCGCTTGCAGTTGTTGCCACATCAGATAAAGGAATGCCCACCCGCGCCGATCGCCGAATCGTCAAAACCGCTGCATAGTCAGAATTGGTCAGAACTTGATAAAGTAAGTCGCGCTCTGCGATCGAAGGCACCTGCAACACAGCCTGAATGCCGCCTGATTCTGTAGTAATTTCTTGAAAAATTAGTTCTTTTTGTCCCCCATTCGCCACCCCTGGCACTAAGCGATGCTGCAAAATGACGCTGACCGCGTGGCTGAGTTCTTGAGCCGTTCTCGCAGATTCTTGAATGGCTGCTGCGGGATACTTTTCGAGGTGAATGGTTAGACTCCAGCCTTGAGGACTGGCTCCCAGTGAGATTTGTACCTGTTGATTACGCTCGGCTACTCGATAGCGCGGCAGATAAAACGTTGCGCCATTCGCTTCAAACAGCCCTTCATCTGTGACCGTTGTACTGGGCGAAATTGGGACTGTGATTTGACTACGAGGCACCCCGACGATCGGTTCTCGAATCATGGCAATCCCCGCTGCCAATTCAGGATTGATCCAGCGCACCTTTTCTAATTGGGCAGTCAAGGCAGGTTGTACGACGGGAACGGTCTCGATCGCGGCAACTTCACTGACGAGGGGCATCGGTTCGGTCAGACGAACGGCAGCTTTACTAAAAACAGCATTATCAATCTGACTCAGACGAATATTGGTAAACACGTTGGCTCCTGCGGAATTAGGGATGAGGGAGGAGGGATGAGGGATGAAAGGCCTGTTCTGATTTCTGCGTTCAGTTGGCTCGATTCAGCAGTCCGCTACTCTCAAATGCTTCTGCCCTAATTGTGAAAGCACACCCGTCAACAAACAGTACCCACGCGGGGAATTTTTGGACGTTGGACGTTGGACTCTGGACGCTAGACAGGAAAATGGGCGTTGCTGATTGAGGGATGAATCTGTGGGAAGTGTCCATCTTTTCGCCCCCTAAATCCCCCAAAATTGGGGGACTTTGAACCTTGGGTTTCGCTCCGCTTTGGGGCAATTCATCCCCTGATTCAGCAACGCCCAAAATCCCTCATCCCTCATCCCTCATCCCTCATCCCTCATCCCTCCTCCCTCATCCCTCATCCCTCATCCCTCATCCCTCATCCCTCATCCCTCATCC
>NZ_JBJPHT010000058.1:0-41374 GCF_052939475.1 Phormidesmis sp. 146-20 | reverse complement strand
CCGATTTCCCCTCTAACTTTTCACCTTTGACACAAAACTATTGACATACCCTTGCTAGACATCCTGCGCCTACCTCAGACCATCACTGCCGAACCCTGGATCATCCCACTCCCACCTCAGAGTATCGTCAACTCACCTCAGAGTATCGCATTTGATTCTTTGAGCACCGTCAACCCACCTCAGAGCATCAGCAACCCACCTCAGAGTATCGCGCTTGATTCTTTGAGTATCGCCAACCCACTTCAGAGTATCGTCAACTCACCTCAGAGTATCGCGCTTGATTGTTTGAGTATCGCCAACCCACCTCAAATTAACGTGAATTCGATGAAGTTTTTTTGCTTCGTTCTTCAGTGCTTCTGCCCCCCAACCCCCCAAAAATGGGGGACTTTCAGACAAGATTTTGGGTTCAAAGTCCCTCACTCGTGGGGGATTTAGGGGGCTGCCTAGATTCACAACCGCAGCGAAAGATTTCATCGAATTCACGTCAAACTATCACCGCCGCACCTCAGACCATCAACTCAGATATAAACCGCTTCCCATTCGTCCCTCCTCACTCCTTACTCCTCACTCCTCACTTCAAAATGACTCAACCCGAAGTTCTCAAAAACCTCCTCAACGCCGTCGCCCAAGGAAACGTCAGCCCAGACGAAGCCATGACCAAACTCAAGCATCTCGACTACGAACCCGTCGGAGACTTTGCACACATTGACCATCATCGTGCCCTGCGGACTGGTTTTCCAGAAGTGATCTGGGGACAAGGCAAAACCCCCGACCAAATCGCTCAAATTATGGAAGCAATGCGCGATCGAGCCTCCGTTGTCATGGCTACCCGCGTCGATCCTGAAACCTACGCCTGGATCAAAGAGATGATCCCCGATGCTGAATACTACTCAATGGCTCGAATCTGTGCCCTAAAGCGTTCTGCCAACTCATCTCAGAGCTACACGAATCCGGGGACGATCGGCATCCTCTCGGCAGGCACCGCTGATCTCCCCGTCGCCGAAGAAGCGGCCGTCACAGCAGAACTTTCTGGCTTTCACGTCAAGCGACTCTGGGACGTAGGCGTTGCGGGCATTCATCGACTGTTGAGCAATCTGCATGTGATCGCCGATGCTGACGTGCTGATTGTCGTGGCTGGAATGGAGGGAGCCTTACCTAGTGTGGTGGCGGGTCTGGCAGACTGTGCGATCGTCGCAGTTCCCACAAGTGTCGGCTATGGGGCCAGCTTCAACGGTCTCGCCCCGCTTCTCACCATGCTCAATTCTTGTGCCGCAGGCGTAGGAGTCGTCAACATCGATAACGGCTTTGGGGCCGCAATTCTAGCCGGACAAATCCTCAGAACGGCTGCCAGACTCAAAGCTCAATAGCTGAGAATGTTAATTGAGCAAGTTTTTTTGCTTCGTTGTTCAGCGCTTCTGCCCCCCAAGCTGCCAATTCTGGAGGACTTTAAGAGAAGAGTTCCAGTTCATCCCTCCTCCCTCCTCCCTCCTCGCGCAGCGGATTACCCCCAAAGGGGGAACAGATCATCGCAGTTCTTCCTCATCCCTTCAAACTGCCTCGCCTGAGTTGCTCACGCTCGATCGCTTCAAACAACGCCCGAAAGTTTCCTTCTCCAAAGCCCTGTGCTTGTAGAAGTCGATCGTCCAGTGCATAAGTTCGCCGCTCGATCAGTTCAAAAAAGAAAGTCGGACACTCAAAGATCGGCTGAGTAAAAGTTTGAATCAACACCCCCTCTGGTCGATCGATTTGCCAATCTACCAAAAGCTGTTGCGCTCTAATCTCCATCAGTTGAGACTCAGAAAGCCGATAACTGGGACGCTGTTGTAGCTGCGTGTAATAACAGTCTGGAACCTGCAAAAAAGATAAACCCGTCTGACGAAACTGAGCGATCGCCTCCACAATATTTTCAGTGTGCAACGCAATATGTTGAATGCCTGCCCCCCGATTCAAATCCAAAAACTCCTGAATTTGTGAGCTTTCCGAAGTCGGCTCATTGATGGGCAACTTTACTGAACTGTCGGGATACTGCATGACACGACTGCACAACCCAGAGCGATCGGTCTTAATCGCAAACATCTGCTGCGGCTGAAACCCTAAAACTGCCTCATACCATCTAACCGCTTTCCCTAAGTCTCCTGATGCGACATTGAGAACGACGTGATCGATTTCGGTGAATTGGGTGAGGTGTGAGGTGTGAGGTGTGAGGTGTGAGGCGTGAGGCGTGAAGCGTGAGGAATCTAGCAAGCTTGGACTGCTTGAAGCTGTTCGCTCAATCAAAGTGTGTTTCAGCGTTCCCCAGGCGGCGATTTGAGCTGATTTGACCCTTGCTTGAGCGTCAAGTCGAATCGGCTGTAACACTGGAGTGCCAAGGGCGATCGCCCTTTCTATCACCGCCTCTAAATCCTGCACACAAAACGCCACATCGACTACGCCCGGAGGATGTTGCTGTAAAAAACGCTTGACAGGACTGGACGCGGCTAAAGGCGACGAGAGCAAAAACTTAACGGCACCATTGACGATCGTTTCCGTTTGAGTGTCATGATTCTGATTCTGCTCAACCGCTTGAAACCCCATCTTGTCAACGAACCAACTTCGAGCTGCGATCGCATCGTTTACATAAAAATGAATATGGTCAATTTTCATAAAAGCCAGCAAATTTGTCCAAAAAGCTTGCCTGTTGATTTTGCCGCGATTATCGAATTTTCAGGTCACTCTCAAGGAATAAACCAGATTGATCGAGACATCCCCCAGTTTTTCAGCTTCTATATCCGCACAGGGCTGACTCATCTCATTGGGCTGACAAGGATGACCCTGCTCTGCATCTTTATTTACATTTCTTTACGTCATTCTCCATCATACTGAACTCATCTCTAAATCGAGCAGCGCACTGATACCAAGCCGTTACTCTTGACTGAGATGGTACAGGCTGTTCTATCGTTTTAGAGTGAGATTAGTTGTGAAAAGAGGGGGAAGTGTGGAGTATCTGGAGTCATCGGGGCAGGCAGAACAGTTGCGAGAAATTGGGTCAAAACTCAGCCAAGAACGTCAAGCGCGATCGATATCCCTAGAAGAAATTGCCGCAAAAACCTACATTCCCATGCGATTGTTGGGCGCGATCGATGCAGGTCGCCTGGATCTGTTGCCAGAACCTGTCTTTATTCAAGGATTTATTCGTCGCTACGCGGATGCATTGGGTTTAGACGGTACAGTTTTGTCAAAGGGGTTCTCGATCGAACAGCCGCAAGCCCCACCCAAGCCAAATCTGATGGAAGCCCCTCAACACCCGCCCGAAGAGGTCTATCAGCCTCCTGTCTCTAAGCAACCTAACTGGCTCTACGTTGTCGGCGGCGTAGTTGGATTGGGTGTCCTGGGACTGATCGCCACCAGTCTTGCCAACCGCCCCAAAGTGGCGGAGCCATCCAAACCGATCTCGACTCAAAAGCCTGTTGTATCAGCCGCTTCATCTCCCGCCAAAAAAGCCTCACCCAAGGCGAGTCCGAGTGTGGTTGCTGCAAGCTCCGTCAAGGTTTCACCGAGTCCGAGTGTGGCTCCTTCACCGAGTCTCAGTCCTGCTGTCGCAACGGGCCCAGTCGAGGTCAAGGTCAACTTAATCGACGAAAGCTGGGTAGAAGTCCAGGTGGACGGCAAGCTGGCCTACGAGGGAACGCTACCCAAGGGCACACAAAAAAGCTGGTCAGGTAAGCAGCAGGTGGTGATCAGTTCGGGCAATGCGGGCGCAGTCTCGGCATCCTTTAACAATACAACCGCAAAACCTTTGGGAGCGTTGGGCGCAGTCACATCGGTGAGCTTTCCACCTGTCGCTTCTGCTGGGAATTAGGGACGCTGGACATGGGACTAAGCAGCATTTAGAGTTTCGGTCTAGTGTCTTTGATCTCCTGTCTTTGGTCTAGAGACTTTTTGGGGCGATCGCCACCGCCCGATCCAAACTTTGCGCCCGGTAAGTGTTGGGAGAATATTGGTCGAGGTGCTGAAATAGGGCGACTCTTGCAGTTTCTAAGCAGTGCGTTCCTGCGTTGCGGCAGGTGAAAAACTCCAGGGCTGCTTTGCCGTCGGGAAAGAGCCGCACCTTGGGCGACAGGTCTTTGATCCCTGAAGTGCGCCATTGCCACTGAGCAGACGGCAGCGAGTTGATCAGGTGATGGTCTGACCACTAGCGAGTTTTGCCCAATGCACCAGATTCTAAAAGCTCTCGGCGCAAAATCGAGGCAATGACGTAAGACATGGGAGACCGATCGCCCTCCACCGCCTCCATAAAATCAGCAAGTGCGCCCTTTGGCTCAGGCGGCTTGTCTCGATCCCCACCCATTCTCAGGGCCTCTTGAAGATGGGCTGTTGTGCTTAAGGATTCGGGTAGGGCCCAGGTTGCGTTGATGCCGTCTAGCTCGCGCCCTTGCTCAAGGCGATACAGATAGCTAACAAGCCGCATTTCTGGTTTTAGCCTCAGTCCGGGTAGCTTGGCTAACACTGACCCAGGATTGACTGCACTGATAAACCATTGCCCTTGAGTGTTGGGGCTGTGAATTGTTTCTTCAGGAATACCGCCAAAGTGAAACAGATCCCCCAGTCCATCTAGCGAATCAGGCTCTGGTAGTTCTTTGCCGCCAGCAGACCACTTTTTAGGATGATTCTCGGAATCGGGGAAGGTCAGCGCACTTGTAAGATACCGACGAATCTTTTGTAGGGCTTCGAGGGGGACTTTCTGAGTTGCCATGAGCACCGGAAGAGAGCGTGCTTCTAAGATACCCAAACGATCGGGAAAGTGAGGAGGGAGGGGCGAGGAGGGAGGAGGGAGGAGTGTTCTAGCAAGAGATGCCCTAAATCTTCTACAAGTGAGGGAGCTTGAACCGAAAATTGCCTTTCTAAAACGAATTCATCCTCTATGCCTCCCCGCGAAGCGGATTACCCCCAAAAGGGGAGCAGATCATCGAAGTTCTCCCTTCTCCCTCATAATGCTACCGTGTACACACAAGTCCGGAATCGCTTCGTTTCAATCGGCTTCAGCCCCCTAAATCCCCCATTCTGGGGGACTTTGACAAAGGAAAGATGTAATTGCTCAACCCCCTTGACGGATAGAGAAATTTGAGTAGGGTAAAGAGATGGATAAACTGCCCAACCTCAAAGAACTGTCAAGCGAGGCAAAAGATGCCTTGATCGAGCAGCTATGGGAAAAAGTAGAGGCATTGCAGCGGCAGATAGAAAGCAGAGACAAGCCCCCGAAGAAAACAGCCCAGAATTCAAGTTTGCCGTCGTCCAAGGGATTTAAGGCAAATGTCCAACCTGTGTCAGGACAGGGGGTAAAGCGGCAAGCCAGCGTTGGACGAGTAGGCGGCGGACGAAAGTTACACCCCGACCCCGACCAGGTGATTGTGGCGAAACTGAAGCGTTGTCCGGTGTGTGAGCAAGCAATCACGGCAGAACAACAACAGTTAGAGGGGCGCTATGACAAGATTGAGTTGCCGCCAGTGCAGCCAATCGTGACTCGGATAGAGCGTTACAGCGGATACTGCGAGTGCTGCCAACAGCGGTTTGTTGCGCCAGTGCCCGCGGGAATGGAATCGGGTAGTCCCTTTGGACGGAGCATTGAGAGTGTGGCCACTTATTGGCGCTACAGTCATGCCCTGAGCTACCAACGCTTGTCGCAGATGTTTGCCGAGGTGTTTGGACTGAGCATTTCAGAGGGCGGGCTTGCCCAACTGTTTGCGCGCGTCAAGACGCGATTAGATGCCCAAGTCGAGGCGATTTTGAGCCGCTTGCAGCAGAGCCGACTGGTTTGCTCAGACGAGACAAGTGCGCGGGTAAATGGTCAGACGCAGTGGGAATGGGTGTTTCAGAATGAATTGCTCTGTCTGCATGTGATTCGCCCGTCGCGGGGCACTCAAGTGATTCGAGAGGTCTTCCCGGAGCAGCGTCCGCAAGTCTGGGTGTCTGATTTGTTTAGTGCCCAGAAAAATCATCCCGCTTACCAGTGGCAAGTCTGTTTGGCACATCAACTGAGAGATTGCCAGTTTGCCATCGATGCTGGAGACCAGGTGTTTGCACCTGTCATGAAGCAACTGTTGCTCCGCTCCTTTGTGATTCACAAGCGTCGAGAACGCCTTGCCGATTCTACGCGCTATCAATATCGCTGCGATCTCTCGCGTCGCTTGCAGAAAGCCTTAGCGCTTGAACCGAAACAAAAGGATGGCATCCGATTACAGAAACGCTACGACAAGCTTCAAGACCACTTATTTCTGTTTCTTGAAGATGCGACGATTCCACCGACTAATAATTCCAGTGAGCAAGCCTTGCGCATGAGCGTCGTGTTTCGCAAAGTCACCCCCGGCTTTCGTTCCGATTGGGGACGGGACTTGTTTGCAGCAGTGCGTTCCGTTGTCAACACGGGCAAACGGCAGGGCTTGTCGGCTTTTGACTCAATTCAGAAAGCCCTCTCTGACAATCCTTCTCTATTTGAACCGGGTTGAGCAATTACGGAAAGATTTCCAAAGTTCAAAGCCATGACGACAGCTCAAAGTCCCCCAATTTTGGGGGATTTAGGGGGCGAAGGGTCTCGGCAATGATGGATCTAATCAACTTGTGTGTACACGGTAGCCCTCATAATGAGAAAAGACCTTTACATTGCTTCATCATGGCGAGAGATTTGCGGGGATTTATCAAACAGCTTGAGCAACGGGGCCAACTGCGACGGATTAGCGCTCCCGTAGATTCAGACTTGGAGATTGCCGAAATTGCGACCCGAATGTTGCAGCGAGGTGGGCCGGGGTTGCTGTTTGAAAATGTCAAAGGATCACCCTATCCCGTTGCGATCAATCTAATGGGAACGGTTCAGCGAGTCTGCTACGCCATGAATATGGAAACCCCCCAGGAGTTAGAATCGCTCGGCAAAAAATTGGCGCTGCTGTATCAGCCCAGACCTCCCAAAAAGATTTCTCAAGCGATCGACCTGGGTAAAGTTCTTTTTGATGTGATTAAGGCGAAACCCGATCGCGATCTCTTTCCCGTTTGCCAGCAGGTTGTTCTCAAAGACGATGAGGTCGATTTGACGAAACTGCCGCTGTTGCGTGTCTATCCCGGAGATGCCAACAAGGTGATGACGTTGGGGTTGATGATCACCAAAGATCCTGAAACCAAAATTGTCAACGTGGGCGTGTATCGCTTGCAGTTGCAGTCCAAAAACACGATGACGGTGCAGTGGCTATCGGTGCGGGGAGCGACTCGGCACTTGAGAAAAGCGGCTGCAATGGGCAAGAATCTGGAGGTGGCGATCGCTCTTGGGGTTGATCCTTTAGTGATCATGGCGGCAGCGACTCCCCTACCCGTAGACCTTTCAGAATGGTTGTTTGCGGGAATTTATGGCGGTAAAGGAATCAATCTTGCCAAGTGCAAAACCGTTGATTTAGAAGTGCCTGCGGATTCTGAAATCGTGTTGGAAGGAACGATTACCCCAGGCGAGACAGGTGTAGATGGGCCAGCAGGCGATCACATGGGCTACTACGGTGGCGTAAACGAGAAAGCGCCCTTGATTCACTTTAACTGCATGACGCACCGCAGAGATCCGATTTACCTAACCACATTTAGCGGTCGTCCTCCTAAAGAAGACGCAATGATGGCGATCGCCCTCAACCGCATTTACACCCCAATTCTCAGACAGCAGGTTCCCGAAATCATCGACTTCTTTTTGCCAATGGAAGCTTTGAGCTATAAGGCAGCGGTGATCTCAATCGACAAGGCCTATCCCGGACAGGCTCGACGGGCAGCTTTAGCGTTTTGGAGTGCGTTGCCTCAGTTCACATATACCAAGTTTGTGATTGTGGTCGATAAAGACATTAGCATTCGCGATCCAAGAGCCGTTGTGTGGGCGATTACCTCAAAAGTTGATCCTGCCAGAGACGTGTTTATTTTGCCCGACAATCCCTTTGACTCGCTAGATTTTGCGACTGAGAAGCCCGGTTTGGGCAGTCGCATGGGCATTGATGCAACGACGAAAATTTACCCCGAAACCGATCGACCCTGGGCAGCTCCGTTGAAGTCCGATCCCGATGTGGCGGCAATGGTCGAACGTCGCTGGGCAGAATACGGATTGGCAGACCTGCAAGCGGGCGAAGTCGATCCCAACCTGTTTGGCTACGACATGCGGTAAGCTTCGTGGGCGCTTTGATACGGGGCATCCGAGTCAATCAAGGCAGCCAAAAATTAGGCAGTAAGGCTTTACCGAGATCTCGCAGCGATCGATTCACTTGTCGAGCAGCCTGAATATGAGGTTCGTCGGCTGCGATCGGGAGAATCGTCGCATGAGAGCCACCGAAGCGATCGATGACGCGATTAGCCGCTTCTAACCCGGTCACGTAGGCTTTTTCTTGTGACCAGGAGCCATGATGAGTCATGACCCAATCGCCGCTCATAAACAAGTTTTGCACACTGGTTGTGCCGGGCAGCATGGAGGCGTAGCTTCCGGGTGAAAAGTGGGTGACGGCTCTGGGCAGGCGAATCACACTACTATCAACGACGCGGGCATCGCCAAAGGCAGGAAGACAGGTCGCCAAATCGCGGTGAACGATCGCCACAATTTCCTCATTGCTCAAGGGCAAAAACTGATTGGCGTGATAAAAGTCCGCTTCGACAACGGTTCCGGGTTCCTGCTGGTATTCGTCGTGCAGAGTGTTGAGGTCAAAGAACGTCCAGCCAGTTGTCTTGTCAAACCCAAAGCAGGCGTTTGAGGGGCGAGGAATGGCTACTTTGCGATCGAACCACAATCGAGTTGCCAAAACATCGATCGCGCCCAAATTCATCACATTGCGAAACTCAGGAAATCGCTGCAAACTCGGACTGTTGCTGATGATTTTCTGCATTCCACTCACGCCCACGGCAAAAATCACCGCATCCGCTTCAAACACCTCATCCCCACACACAACGCCTTTAACCGAGGCAAAATCGCCATCCTCCAAACTTAGATCACTCACCCGCCGCTGCGTTAAAACCTTGCCGCCGATCGCCTCGATTTTCTCAACCCACGGGCGAAAAATCATTTCTCCAACCGTTCCGCGACACCAGACCACATCAAAATCGGGCTGATGAGCGAGGATAAAGTAATAGAGCATTCCCAAAGCTGCCGCCGCCGAACACTGCTCACCAGGCGCAAACAGACCGACCAGCAGCATCGGTTCAAACGAGTCTTTGTAGAGCCGTGCCGAAACGCCAAAATCTTTGAACAATTCTCGCGCCGTGATTGCGTCGTAACGCTTCCAGGCTTCATCGGAGTTGTCAAAATCGACGATCGAGTACAGCAAAGGCAGCGCAGAAAGCCGATCGATTAGAGGCAACCGCTGAAATTCTGTATAGAGAAAGGTGCCAAGGGGAGTCGGTAGTCGAGGCTGATCTTGAAAAATCGGCGAAACCACTTCCAACCCGGCTGGAGAATACTGAGACGATCGCGTCCAGGGCGTAAAGGGACTCAACCCCAACTCTTTAACCAGCGAGAAAATATTGAAATAGGGATACCAGAAGCCATGAATGCCTGCTTCTACAGACCGTCCTCCGGCTGTCTTCCAGCCTGCAACCAATCCGCCCGGATAGCTTCCTGCCTCTAGCAGCGTCACGTCATAGCCCTGTTTTGCCAGGTGATAAGTGGCTCCCAATCCTGCCCAACCTGCCCCAACGACCACCACCTTCGCCATAGACCACCTCAAACTGCTGTTTTTAGGATGGCACGATCGAGCATTTTGGGTTGGATTCTCCTGATGCTAAGATCCCTGACAGTGAATTGGATCTGTTGAAAATGTCAGAAGTTAGTAATGACGTGTTTTCTAAAGCTGTGAGCGATCGCATCTGCAAACATATGAATGATGACCATGCCAGTGCGATCCTGGTGTATGCAAAAGTCTATGGTCAGACGGCTGAAGCGACAAAGGCAGAAATGTTGGCGATCGACGCGACCGGAATGGATCTCAACGCGCGAGTGAATGGAGAACCCGTGTCTTTGCGGATTCCGTTTGACCATGTGCTAAAAGATGCTGAAGACGCTCACCATACACTGGTTGATATGGCGAAGCAAGCACGTAATAAGGGATGAGGGATGAGGGAAGAAGGGTTAGCAGCAGAACTTGGATCGAGGCGGTTAGAACCTGGGTTGGAGAGTGACAATCATCTGAATCCATCAGGCGAGGAGTCAGCTTGTTCCTCCCTCCTCCCTCCTCCCTCCTCTCTCAAAAACGTGTTTGTGTTTTTGGAAATTTTTTCGATCGAAGGTGGCATTCAGTCCTACGTGAAGGATATTTTGCAGGCGTATTCTTCGCAGGTTGGGGGGGCGGATGTTTTTTTGTTGAGAGACGGAGCGGATGTAGAGAATCCGTTTGAGGCAAGTTCGCTCAAGTTTCACTATCTGAAGACTCGTTCTGTAAGTCTGGGACGAATTCGATTAGCCGCCGTTCTGTTTGCTCATTTGCTCAAAAATCGACCGCGACGGGTTTTTTGTGGTCACATCAATCTGGCTCCGTTGATTCGGGCGCTCTGTCAGCCGTTGGGCATTCCCTATACGGTGCTGACCTATGGCAAAGAAGTCTGGGAACCGCTGCCTGAAAATAAACGCAGAGCACTTCAGCAAGCCGATCGCATCTGGACGATTAGCCGATATTCTCGCGATCGCTGCTGTGCGGCTAACGAAATCGATCCCAACCGTGTCGAAATGTTGGCTTGTGCGATCGACGGCACTGCTTTCACACCGGGGGCGAGATTGGTTGAACTGGTCGATCGCTATCAGTTGACAGGTTCAAAGGTTCTGATGACCGTGGCGCGTCTCTGGTCAGGCGATCCCTATAAGGGCGTGGATGTGACGATTCGGGCGCTGCCTGAAATTCTCCGCGCCTTTCCGACGGTCAAATATCTGGTGATTGGGCGAGGAGACGATCAGCCCAGACTGGCGAAACTGGCCCAAGAATTGGGAGTGAGCGATCGCGTCGTCTTTGCAGGGTTTGTCGCGACTGAAGCGTTGGTCGATCATTATCGCTTGGCGGACGCTTACATCATGCCGTCTCAGGAAGGGTTTGGAATCGTCTACCTCGAAGCGATGGCCTGCGGAATTCCAGTTTTGTCAGGGGATGCTGATGGATCTGCTGATCCGCTCCAAGATGGTCAGTTGGGCTGGCGAGTGCCTCATCGCGATCCGTCTGCGGTGGCGGCGGCTTGTATTGAAATTCTTAAGGGCAACGATCGCCGCTGTGAGGGAACCTGGCTGAGGGAGCGATCGCTCGACCTGTTTGACAAACCTGCCTTTGCACAACGGTTGAAAGCGCTAGTGAGGAGTGAGGAGGATTCAATTCAAAACTACTCTTTTTAGAACTACTCTTTCTCGTCCTTTACGCCCTTAACAATTCGGGCGAGATCCATCTTTTCGTCTACTGCAATTCGGGTCGGTGAGCCGCTGATGATTCGCTCAAAGTTGCGGAATGAGTCTTTGATGTCGGGGCCTTGAGCGCTGATTGTGTATTCCCGAATGCCTTTATCGTGCCACGAGCCGCGCATCTTAAAGACGTTGAGCGCACGAGACATTTCGCCGCGAATCTCGACGTATTGCAGCATGATGATCGTGTCGGTGATCGTCGAGATGTGGGAATCGGTGATCGAATGTGACCCCATAAACTGATCGGTGGTGTTGGTGAAAAACCCGGTGATTTCTTCCTGTTTGGCAAAGCCCGTCACCCCAATCACAAACTGACGAAAGGCATTGTTGCTCACACCTCGCGCCAAAGCAGAGAGGGAATCGATCGCAATCCTCGACGGTTTGAATTCGGCAATCTCTGATTTGATGATTTGCAGATGATCCTCCAGTCCGGCGGATTCAGGGTAAGCGCAGATAATTTTTAGCAAGCCTTTCTGTTCTAAATCCTCAAAGTCGATGCCCCAGGAATACGCATTTCGAGAAAGCTGGGCGCGGGATTCTTCGTATGCAAACAGGATCGCCCGATCGCCTCGCTGACAAGCTTCCTGCAAAAATTTACTCACCAGCAGCGTTTTTCCAGTCCCGGTGGCACCCGTCGCCAAAATGATCGAGTCTTTAAAGAAACCGCCGCCACACATGCCATCCAGCGTAGTCACCCCTGACGAGACGCGAATATTGGACGATCGCTGAGTCAACCGCATCGCCCCCAACGGGAAGATATTGATGCCATTACGGGTGATCGTAAACGGATATTCGCCCTTCATGTGGGTCGTGCCCCGCAGCTTGAGAACTTCGATCGTGCGTCGTCGGCGTTCTCCTTCTAAAACATTCCGCACAATCACCACGTTGTCGGACACAAATTCTTCGACCCCAAATCGCGCGACCGGGCCGTATTCCTCCACTCGCTCAGTGGTCATAATCGTCGTCGCCCCCACCTGTTTGAGTCGGGCCACCAATCGAAAAATTTCGCGACGCACCACCGAAGCCGCATCATATTGCTGAAAGACAGCCGTTACCGAATCGATCGACACCCGTCTTGCCTTATATTTGCGAATGGCGTATTGAATCCGCTCGATCAGGGCTGAGAGATCAAAATTGCCGACAACATCCTGCCCCTCTGGATCGGGAGACGCATCTAAAATAAACAGCTTGCCTTCATCAATAAACTTCTGTAAATCCCAGCCAAAACTAAAAGCGTTTTTGATGATGTCAGCGGGCGATTCTTCAAAGGTGACAAAGATACCAGACTCGTCAAATTGAGTAATTCCGTTGTAGATAAACTGCACCGCCAGTAGGGTTTTCCCGGTTCCTGAAGTGCCACTGACAAGCGTTGTGCGACCGACAGGCAGCCCTCCGTGACTAATATCATCGAAGCCCTCGATCAGGGTGCTGATTTTTTGGACACCTGCCATATCGACTTGACTACTTTGGAGGCTTTGATTAATTGGATTCATAAGGTTGATTTTCAAACAAGTGGAGCGAACTTCTAAAAATGGACACCCGCTCTGTTACATTTCTTTACTATGAGTCTATCTAACCAGATTTTTGGGTTGGTTTGACGAATTGTTTAACGATCGATTTAACTATCAATTTCTTCCTCGCGCAGTTCTTCGTAGAGAAGGTCTAGCCCGATTAAAACCTTTTCTCGATCGGAGAGATCCCCGATAATTTTACGCACAGGCGGCGGTAGAATTTTGGCCAGAGTTGGAGTCGCTAAAATCTTGTCTTCTTCCGCAAGCTGAGGATTTTTCAACACATCAATCACCTTTAGCGCGTAGACTCCCTGAAACTCTTTTTCAAGAATATTGTTTAGGGTCTTGAGCGCACGAATGGAGTTAGGCGTGTTGCCTGCCACGTAGAGTTTGAGAACGTAGGTCTTCTTTAGGGGACTCATAGTTTAGCGATTAGCAGGCTGAAGGAACGGTAGACAGTCAAAGAAGAATAAGTGTAAGCCTTTAAGACTCTCTTGGAATTGAGCGCCGATACATTTCACAGAGATGAGCGATCGTATCGATCAAAGTCAGTCGATAATCCAGCAAAATTTCTTCGCTGCGCCCCTCTAATTTTAGCTGTTTAGAAAATTCATCCATTAGCTCCATGTGAACTTCAACAATTTGAGCGACTGAAATATCTGCAAAAAAAGCAGTATTCACAAAGTCATCAATTCGTTGATTTAAGGCAGTTCCTTCAGAAAAGTAATTCAAAATGATTGCTCGATAGTCCAGTCTTAACTGAGTTAAAAATTCCTGTTGTTCTTTTTTAGAAGAGTTGCGAAAAAAGTTTTTTGGGTTGCGTTTGTAATAAATTCCTAAATAGCCCAGTCGCTCTTTGAGCTTTTCGGTGAGTCGTCGCTGTTGTAAAAGTAAGAAGTTTTGGGCGCTCAGGTCGGTGGTCAAATCGAGAGCACGACTGCCCGGAAGCCGACAGGCAGGAGACAGATTGAGAAATTCGCTGATTGCCCGCTCAATGCCTTGGGTTAGTTGCTCTGTCTGGTTTGCAGAGATCCGCACCTCGCCCATGTGATAGAGAAAAGCTGGCTCAGGGAGATTGTCTAGAGCACGATCGCCCGCTTCTCGCTCTAAAATCAGCAGCGGCAAAAGGGTGGCCTTTCCGTGGAGCCAGTTGGCTAAATGGGGCAAGTTGGCGGTGTCGTCAAGAATTAGACAATCAAGCTGCTGTTTTTGATGCTCGATCAGATTGAAAAAGGCTTCATCCGACTCTGGCGCAGCAACCAGATAGCGATCGACACCCAAAGACTGCCGAATCGTTTGAGACAGCAGTTCTGAACTCAGGTACAGACACACAAATAAGTGAGGGCGCGGCAGGGGAGGAGGGGAGGCAGTCAAGGCTAGATAGACTCACGGGGATGAAGAACGGCAACGCTAAGAAATCCTTTGAGGCACAGAAACTCTAGGGGATTTCTACAGAATTACTTAATATTTGTTAAGAGCCATCATATTTGATTGAGGTTGTTTACGCCAACAGCAGCGATTTCACAACCGATTAAGTTCAGTATCAAGGTGGATGGAGGACTATTCACACTTCTCAATGATTCGTTAGACAGAAAGTTGTCTAGAGCAGGGTTAAGCAACTAAAGCTCTCTATAGTTTTTTAGATGTTTTTTTAGAACGATTCGATGAGTTTATTGAAGTCAATTTTTCTGCTGTGGGAAGGTGTTTTGTAGAACGCTGGCTGTAGGTATCGAATGAAGAAAAGTAGCATCGGATTTTTCTTCAACGATCGCCCCATCCAGATCCATCAATACAAAGGCAGGACAAAGGCAGGCTTCAAAAGCGTAGCATCTCCCATTGGGAGGGCATTCAAGCGCGCTATATTTGCCTTTGTTGCTAATGATTTCGAGAATGCAACAATCTGCCCTTTATTAGAGCAAGGTTCTAAAATAAGGGTTCTGAGTGGCGTTTTCTTCCCGCAGAACGGTGGCACAGGGGTTGATCCACGATTCAATCCGTGAATCCAATACGATCTATACGATCTAATTGATCGGAGTTGATCGGTTGAGTGCTACCGCTTCAGTTCTATCCTATTGCTCTAGCGGGTTTCCTATGTTCATGAACACTGCCTGTCTCAGCGATTTTCTCGAACCTGCACCGACCTGTTTCCAGACGGACACGCTGGCCGAGGTGCTGGAAGTTTTTAGTCGGGGAGGCTGCGATCGCCTGGTAGTAATCAATGAACAACGCTGCCCGATCGGACTGATTCAACTTCGCAGTCTGATGCCCGGCAATCCCGAAACGACGACTTTATTGATTGACTTTAAACGCGCTCTGTCGGCTGTGGGTGCCCCGCTTTTGGAGCCATTGCCTGCGTTGCCGGGTGACCTGTCGTTGAGCCAGTGTGCAATCGAATTTCGCGATCAGACGGAGCGATTTTGGGCCCTGGTGGATGGCGATCGTCATTTTCAAGGACTGATTGATAGTTTTTATGTGAGAAAGCTGATCGAGTTGGAAGCAGGGTCTCAAACCCCGACCGTGGTTGAGGAAACGCCAATCTCTGCGAGTTACCCGCAAGAAGTCGGCTCGATCGCAGGTTCTACACAGATTCCGCTCGAATTTGATGGTCTCAAGCAGCATTTGCGCGTTCAAATTGCCAAACTTCGCTCTCAGCTTCAACCAAAACCCCTTTTAGAATCGTCTGCCGTCCATCCGCTGATGCAGTTTTTGGAACGATTGCCGCTGCCGCTGATGCTGCAAACCAGTACTGGAAAGGCGCTGGCGCAAAACGCTTTGTGGCACGAGCAGTTTGGTGAAATTGTCGATCCGGGCTGGGTACAACGGGATGCCGATGCCGTCTTAGAGTTTGCGGCGCATCACCCTTCAGACTCAACGCGCATTGACTCGTGGGAACGGTCGATCGGCACTTCTAGCGAGTCTGCTTTAGCCAGCCTGTGTCACATCGGCTCAACGCCCAACACCTGTATTTGTGCTTGTCCGCTCAAGAATGGTCAAGAACGGATTTTGCAGTTGGTCAAGATTCCGTTGGGGGCAATGTTGCCAGAGATGAATCTGGGGCTGACTGACCTGTGGCAAATGCCCGTGGTGAGTGATCAGTGGTCGCTTGAAGATTTTCGCCTGGCTAAATTGGACGGCGGCGACCCTGCGACAACACCGCGCCCCTGGGTTACAGAAGAAAGTCTGTGGCTGGTACTGGCTCAAGATGTCACCGAACAGCAGCAGTTAGCGAGAGAGTTGGCTGCCAAAAATGCTGACCTGGTGCAGCTTAACCGCCTCAAAGATGAATTTTTGGCCTGCATCAGTCACGAATTGAGAACGCCTCTAACGGCGGTTTTGGGGTTGTCGAGTCTGCTCAAAGACCAGCTATCGGGGGGATTAAACGAACGACAAATTCGCTATGCTCAACTGATCTATCGTAGCGGTCGGCACCTGATGGCGATCGTCAACGACATTCTCGACCTCACCCGCATGGAAACGGGCCAGCTAGAACTCTCGTTGGAACCTGTAAACGTTCTCAGTGTGTGCGATCGAGCCTTTGAACAGGCGCAAAAAGTGCGATCTGAAGAAGCAAAGCCTGAAGCGGGACAGGAAGTTGACTCGGCTGCCCCTTCTTTTGTGCTGGAAATCGAACCTGGGCTAGAAACCCTCGTCGCAGATGAGATGCGGCTGCGTCAGATGTTGGTCAATCTGCTGTCAAATGCGCTCAAATTTACTGAGTCACCGGGCAGAATTGGGCTGCGCGTCAATCTTTGGGAAGGCTGGGTTACCTTTACGGTTTGGGACACGGGGATTGGCATTCCTGCCGAAAAGCAGCATTTGATCTTTCAGAAATTTCAGCAGTTAGAGAATCCCTTAACACGACGGTTTGAAGGGGCAGGATTGGGACTCGTTCTCACACAGCGATTGGCCAGACTACACGGCGGTGATGTGTCGTTTGTCTCCAAAGAAGGTCAGGGCAGTCAATTTACCTTGTTGTTGCCGCCGACTCACCCTCAGCCCACGATCGCTCTGGGCACTTCCCCTCTTCAAGCCTGTCGGACTGGACACAATCGTCTGGTGCTCGTCGTCGAAGCTGTTGTGAGATCGATCGAGCATCTCTCAGAGCAACTGTTTGAATTGGGCTATCGAGTCGTGATCGCCCGATCGGGCACCGAAGCGGTCGAAAAAGCCCGCAGGCTGCAACCCTGTTCGATTTTCGTCAATCCGCTCTTACCCACACTGTCAGGCTGGGACGTGCTAACCCTGCTCAAAGCCGATCTCCAAACGCAGCACATTCCCGTAATTGTCACCGCCACACGGGGCGATCGCGAACAGGCAACTCGCAATCAGGCAGATGGTTTCTTAAGCTTACCGATCGCCAGCAAAGCCCTCAAACAAACCCTGGCCCACCTGACCGAAGCCGCAGAACCCAGCGAAGCCTCGGAAAAACCTGTCGAAAGTCTGGTGATCTTACGGCTCAGTCCGACTCGCTATGGAGAACAAAGCCGCATTGGGCAACAGGCAACGATCGACCTCAATCATTTACTGCATCGCCACAATTACCGAGTCCTAGAAGCGGACGATCTCGAACAAGCTGAACTGTTGGCTCAGGTGTGGAAGCCCAATATTGTTTTGTTAGACGCGGCCATGCCCGACCCGATCGCTTACATTCGTCGTCTGAGTGAGCAGTCGTTTTTGGCTTCGTTGCCGATCGTCACGCTGGATCAAGCCACGACTCAAGCGGCCAACCAAATTGCTGGACTGTCGATCTTTCCTTGTCTCGCGCCCTTAATGGAACAGTCTGTATCATCGGGACAGTCAGAAACCTCAGCGTTGTTGCAGGTGATTCAAGTTGCGGCGGGGTTTGCGTGGCGGCCGTCTGTGTTGGCGATCGACCTGGCACATCTCAATCATGAATCTGCCAGAGAATCTGAATGGGTACAGGCGATGATGCAGTATATTCAGACCGCTGGATTTCGGGGGACTGTGGGGCGATCGTGGGCAGAAGTCCTGCAAAAACTCCAGTCTCAAAGCGTCGATCTGCTGCTGATTTGCTGGCACGACACCAAGATTTATTCGGCGACGCTACAAGCCGTCTCAAGCCTGAAATCGCTCAAATCAAAGCCGCCGATTCTCGTGTTGGATCATCGTCAAAAATCGGGCGCGATCGACTCCCCCGAAGTCAAAACCTTCTCAGAACTGCTGAGCGAATTGGCCATCCCCATCTTGCCCCAGTCGCTTCAAATGGAAGAATTGCTGAATCAAATTAATCAAATCCTGACATAGCTATTTCTTGAAAATTTAGATCATTGTATTCAAAAGTACATTGAGTTTTCAGATTCCCAGAAATTGTACGGAAGTTTGATTTCAGAACTGAGCGACTTTGATTTTTTGCATCTCAACCATTCTGAAAATCGTCGATTTAACTAAGCAAAACTAAGGAGTGAAATCCTGATCTACGGGCAATCATGCACGGATGAAAGTTAAAATACTAACCATCCGGATTTAGGCTAAAACTCCGACGATCTTCCGGCAAAACCAGATTAAATTTGGTTCCAGAAACCCCATACATCACTGGAAAAACTTGGCTTCATGTCCCCAGATATCATTGAATTTGACGGTAGAAAGTTCGTCCCGGCAGACCAATTGCCGATCCCAGAGTGGGCTTGCGTTCTCAACGAGCGTCCCCAGCCTGTCTTGACATTAAAAGATGATGATCTCTTTTTGCTCACGGACACGTTTGGCAACATTGGCGGAAATGCGGACGACGGCCGCAATGGCAGCATGGGGTTATTTTGTAACGACACTCGCTTTCTCAGTCGCCTGGAAATGCAAATCGATGGTCGTCCCCCAATTTTACTCAGCAGCACCGCCGAAAAAGGGTTCGTTCTCTCAGTGCTGTGTACCAATCCTCGTCTCGAAAAGATTCCTGCGGAATACATTGGCATCAAGCGAGAACTGGTGCTGAATGGGGGACTGTTTGAAGAAATCGAAGTCGCCAACTACAGCACAGAAGCCGTCAGTTTTGAGATCAGTCTCAGCTTTGATGCCGACTTTATCGATCTGTTTGAAGTGCGCGGTGCCCAACGAGAACAACGTGGGAAACTGCTGCGATCGCTCCCCGACACCCATTCCTTAGATCTTCTGGACGACGAAACCGATCGCCCCCCGGTTGAGATGTCGCTCGCTTACCAGGGTCTAGACGGGACTTTGCTCGAATCACGCCTGCAATTTTCTCACCATCAGCCCGATTTTCTCAAAGGCTACACCGCCGTCTGGAAACTGGAGATGGCTTCTCACGAGACGCTAACTCTGGGCTATCGGCTGCAAATGTTGGGCAACGGACGATCGGTTTCCCACGTTAACGCCCCCTACACGCTGTCTCAAGCCAAAGCGGCCGAAACGATGGAGGAGCAAACCTGGCAACAGCAAGTAACGCAGATTCGATCGGACAAAAGCACGTTTAACCGTGTGATCGAGCGGGCAGAACAGGACGTATATCTCTTGCGTCAAAGCTTTGGTAAGAATAAGGCGCTTTCGGCGGGGGTTCCCTGGTTTTCGACGTTATTTGGGCGCGACTCGATCATTGCCGCTTCTCAAACGCTGTTGCTTGATCCCCAGATTGCCCGTGAGACGCTGACGATTTTGGCCCACTACCAGGGCAAATCTGAGGACGAATGGCGCGACGAACAGCCCGGTAAGATTTTGCACGAAATCCGGTTTGGCGAAATGGCCCGCTGTCAAGAAATCCCCCATACGCCTTATTACGGCACGGTCGATGCTACGCCACTCTGGATCATGCTCTACGCAGAATATTTCTCCTGGACGGCGGATCATGAAACCCTGGATCGGCTGTGGTACAACGCACTGGCCGCGATGGAGTGGATCGATCGCAACCTCAAAGAAACGGGTTACCTCAGCTACGCCCGCAAATCAAAGCGTGGACTCGATAACCAGGGTTGGAAAGATTCGGACAACTGCATTGTGAATCGTAAAGGACAGCTTGCACGGGGAGCCATTACGCTGTGTGAGGTGCAGGGCTACGCCTACTCGGCCAAAGTGCGCCTCAGTCAGATTGCGCGTATGAAGAAGCGGATCGATCTCGCCGATCGCTGGGAAGAAGAAGCCAGAGATCTCAAGATGCGCTTTAATCGAGACTTTTGGATGGAGGATCAAGATTTCTGTGCGCTGGCATTGGATGGAGACGGCAATCATGTAGACAGCATCACCTCTAACCCCGGTCACTGTTTGAATCTGGGCATCTTCACGCCAGAGAAAGCCTACAGTGTTGCAGAACGGCTGCGCGGGCCGGATATGTTTAATGGTTGGGGCATTCGTACTTTGAGCAAGTCATCGCCGGCCTACAATCCGATGGGCTATCACATTGGGTCGGTCTGGCCTCACGACAATGCGATGATTGCGATCGGTCTACGGTCTCTCGGTTTGATCGATCAGGCGCTAGAACTGTGTAAAGGACTGTTGGATATGACGCGTCACCAGCCGTATCAGCGTCCACCAGAGTTGTTTTGTGGCTACGATCGCACCAACGACAATGCCCCGGTGCAGTATCCAGTCGCTTGTTCTCCGCAGGCTTGGGCGACGGGCAGCATTTTTCAACTGGTGCATATGATTGTCAACCTGGTGCCCGATGCGCCTGGAAACTATCTGCGAATTATTGATCCCTCTTTGCCGGAGTCGATCAATTATTTGTCGCTACAAAACCTGCGAGTCGGTCAGACGTTATTGGATCTAGAATTTGAGCGATCGGGGTCTTCTACGTCTTGTCGAGTCTCTAAAAAGCGGGGCAATTTGCGAGTCGTTATCGAAGCGTAAAGGTTTGAGAAATCCAGAGTTTGGGAAGTCAAATCAAGCGATCAACGCTCTCAAATTCTGGATAATAAATGAAGCGATCGGGATACAAATGGCAAATTTTGGATAGCATGACAGCACCGCTTCCCTTGTCGAATTCTATTCACTCCTTCAGATTATGGCAAAGCGCAAAAAAGACGACCTTCGCTGGATTAAAGAGACGTTGGAACTGAAAGAAGACCATCGCTGGCAATCGAAACCAGGATACAAAATATTTGTCGCCGATCGCGGGGCCGTGCGCTTTGATGTGCCCCATGATTGGCATTTTGAGCCAGATGTCAAGTCGTTTAAGTTTCTCGATCGCAAGCCCCCCGATGATGATTGTCGTCTAGAAATGTCGTTTAACCGTCTACCTCAAGGAGATTGGAGTCTGTTTCCTCTTCAGCACACGCTCAAGAAGATTGTGGAAGACGAAAAGCGCAACGTGATCGAAACGGGGGAAATCATCACGCTCAAGCGCCAAACCGCCCGCATTGTCTGGACAGAAGTCAAATTTATCGATGCTGGAGAAAACCGGGAAGCCTTCTCTCGAATCTGTATCGGGTTGGGGTCTAACGTGCAGTGTTTGATTACGTTTGACTATTGGGCAGATCAAGCCGATCGCCTGACTCCAGTCTGGGATCAAGTCCTCGATTCGCTGGTTTTAGGTCTGTATATTCGCGATCCCAAAACAGGTCTTGCCTTCCCAGATTGAAGCAATGGTGCGATGAATGCGATCGTTCTGCTCACGAGTTGCACCCTTTGTTCTGTTTGTCACGCTTATGCGTTGCTTACTGTCGCTTAACTTTTTCTTATTGCTGATGCAGCGATCCAAAGCAGCAAGTGAGTTGTCATAGTCGAGGCTTCTCCCGCAATCAGAACTCCTTCTCCTACATTTGGCTGCGATCAAGGAATTCTAAGCGCAGCTTCTTTTATAGTAAGTGCGGCTGAAGCGATCACAAGTTCTGCTTCTTGCTGAATCAGTTGCGATCGAGTGATCCTGAGTGTAGTTCGTTGTACGCTGAGTGAAGCAAATTCACCTAAACCTATTCCTCCTATTGATGCCTTCAACCGCATCTTAGAACCAGAAATCGCGATTTATGTGCAACGCAAACTGGAGTTTCTTGGCTCTAACAAAGCTAAGAAAATCGTTGCGGGATTGCAAGAAATTAGTAAGAATAAGGGTCACCAACCTTTTCGGTGTTTTGCTGAAATTTCAAGCATGTTGAAAGAGAAGCGGAAAAACGGATCAGTAAGTTTAATCTCTGCAAACAAAATGTTAGAGATAGTAGACCGCTGGAACTACTAGCAGCTTTTGGTTTGTTAAAGCTTCTGGATTGCAATTTAACTGCTCGTTAATACTTGTAACAAGCTGTAAATAGCGTGAATTGAGTGAATTATCTTTGATTCCAGAAGTGGGTAAAGACATGACGACTGTTGCTATCTTGCCAATTTCCGACATTAATGGTGAGCGAATCTATGAAGCGATCGCCGGAGACAAACGTTCCATCGGCAAAACTGTGGGTGAGGCCTTGGATGGGCTGACAGTCCAGTTAGAGAACGAAGAATTCAGCGCACTTCTGGTGATTCAGAGCTTTTCTCCTGACAATCTTTTTGGTGCCAAGCAGCAAGAACGCCTGTCTGAGTTAATGAACCTCTGGCGAACTGCACGAGATAGCGGACAATCCCTCTCCCCAGCCCAACAAATAGAGCTAGACCGCTTAGTAGAAGCTGAGTTAAAAGCAGCAACGGCACGATCGGAAGGAATTTTGCAGCAAATCATTGAATGAATCCTTTTTATATACCTAGCTTGCTTAGTGGAGACTGAATTGAAAGCAGCAACGGCACGATCGGAAGGAATTTTGCAGCAAGTCATCGAATGAATCCTTTTTATATACTGATCGCCGATCGTGCAGCTCATCGCTGTGAATACTGCCATGCTCCCGAACTCGTCTTCAACTTTCCCTTTGAAGTTGAGCACATTATTCCTGTCTGTCGGGGTGGTGCAGATGCAGAATCGAACTTGGCCCTCGCTTGTCGATCCTGTAATCTTCGTAAAGGAATGCGTATCAACAGTAAAGATCCTGAATCTGAGACTGAAATGCGCTTGTTCAATCCAAGAATTGACCAATGGAATGAGCATTTTCAGGCAGAAGCCGAGTCCAGCAGAATTTTAGGCATAACTTCGATCGGAAGAGCTACTGTGGATTGTTTGGACTTCAACAATCAAACACAACTGGGTGCACGCCGACTATGGAGCCGACTCGACCTATTTCCTTAGTCTTTTGAGTTTGGTAACACGGGCACTGTACAGATAATTTCAGAATAATTAAGAACTGTAAGCAATGGACGATCGCCAGTACGCACCCGCCACAGAACGCAACCGAGAAGCCATTTTAGACGTGCTTTTACAAGTTTTGCCGCCCACGGGCACCGTGTTAGAAATTTCTAGCGGCACTGGAGAACACGCCGTCTTTTTTGCTCCCCGCCTCGCCCCCCGCCACTGGCAACCCTCTGACCCCAACCCGCTCGCCCGCAACAGCATCGCCGCCTGGCAAACCCATCAGCCCGCCGACAATTTGTATCCCCCGATCGCGCTAGATGTGCGAGACCCCATCTGGATCGTTGAGCAACGTCAAGAACCGATTACCGCGGTCGTCAACATCAACATGATTCACATCGCCCCCTGGTCAGCCTGTCTGGGTTTATTGGATGGAGCCAAACGAACGCTTCCACCCGGCGGAGTTCTCTACCTATATGGCCCCTTCAAACAAAATGGCCGTCACATCGCCCCCAGCAATGCCGCATTTGATCAAAGCCTCCGATCGCAAAATCCTGAATGGGGAGTTCGAGATTTAGAAGAAGTTGTGTCCGTTGCCCAATCTCAACAGTTACATTTAGTCAATGTTGTACCCATGCCCGCCAATAATTTGTCTGTGATTTTTCAGACATCCAGCAGTTAAATGAAATCAACTTTACGCAGCGCCTAACTGAATTTGGGACTTCCTTCAAGGATTGCGATCGCTTTGCTTGCAAAATAAATTAATCGATCGCTTTAAATTTAGGGCATACTTAATTCATCTAGAAAGCTAACCTCAAATTTAAGAAGTTTTAACGAGTTTCAAAGTTTCCAGAATTCACTCATTTAAGATTGATTCAAAAGCTTTGATTATCTGAATCTGCAAGCGCCTGAGTTGGTTGCCTACACAGATTCTTCTCAAAAGATTCAACTTAGACAGAGGACGCGACGCTATCTTGAAATGGAGTTTTTGGGGAGAGGAAATGCGTAGACCTTTACTGATTGCATGTGCAGGAATATTGGCGCTCTGGGTAGGTGGCTGCGGCTCTGAAGACACTGCCAGCACGCCCGAAGCAAGTCCTTCTCCCGCCGCAGAGGCCACCCAAAGCCCAACCGCTACTCAAGGCTTTGCAAAACCTCTGGTGGCTGAGAAAAACGCCGCTAAGAAAGGGCAGATTGCCAACAGTCGAGTTCCGGGGTTGCTTCAGTCTACTGACCCAGAAGAGCGGGCCCGCCAAGTTCAAGCAGGCATCAACGTTAGAAGAACTCAGAACGATCCCTTTGCCAGCCTGCCTCCCTTAATTACATTGAGAACTCCTGCCGGAACGTCTGGCGGCATAAGCCCTTCTGAGAGAGGCAACGCAGGCACCGAGACAGCCCGACAGCCCCAGCTTCCTGATTCTTCTCGTTCTCCGCAAGGAGGGTCTGACCGGAGAACGGCAGCCAATCCTGCGACCAGAGCCGTTCCTCAAGGCACCCCCTCTGCGCCTGGTCTGCGACCTAGCGTTCCGACCATTAGCGCTTTACCGCCGCTGCCAGAGCCAACGTTAGCCAGAGCCGTCGAAGTGAGCGGCGTGGTCGTCGTCGGTGGAACTGCCCAAGCGATCGTCAAAGCGCCCAACGAGTCCACCAGCCGTTATGTTAGCGCCGGACAGCGCCTTTCTAATGGTCAAATCTTGGTGAAGCGAATCGAGGTGAATGCTGGGTCAGATCCGATCGTCATTCTGGAGCAAAACGGTATCGAAGTTTCCAGAGGGGTTGGCGAAAAATCGAGTCCGGCTGGCACACCCACGGCGCTCTCTCCGAGTTACCCGCAAGGGGTCGTTCCTCGCAACTTTGGTTAATCAGCCGATATAGACCACGCTAACTTACAATTTGCAACACTCAGCCATTTTGAGAAAGCAGACGCTAGAGTTAAATCATAATTTGACCTCTACAGTCTGCTGACTACGGAGTGTGCTGCGATGACTACAACAATCAACCCATCTCCCGACTTTTGGACTACTGTACTTCCCACACCTCAGCCAACCCAGGACGCTGACCTGATCCATCAAATTGGGTTTATTCCAGGGCTGAAGGATCTTTTAACCCTGCGACAGGTTCATGCCTTAGAGCACGCCACGGTTTGGATCTTGAGCAGTGGATCAACGTCAGAGGGGGATGCGCTGGGAGGACTGTCTACCGATCGCGGCTTTTACCTCTATGGTCAAGTCAAAACGGCGGATGTCAGTCGGGCGGTGAGTCAGGCCTTGAGACGTATTACTCAGGGCGAATGGGATTTGGCCGTCCATCCGCGCTGTGGCACAAATATCTCAGTAGGGATGGTACTGACGGCAGGGTTAACGTTGGGCGTTTCGGCACTGTTGCCACGGGGGCCGATCGAGCAGATTTTGGGGTTAGGGTTAGCTGCCACGACTGCCGCACAGTTGACTCCTGAGCTGGGGCGATTTGTACAGCAATATGTGACGACAGCGATTCCTTTTAATTTGACGGTGCAGAGCATCAGCGTCGTGCAAGATTATTGGGGTCGTCCTGCTCACTTTGTGCAAGTGCATTGGGTCGAGTAGAAAAGTCGAGTCGAAGGACAAAGTAATTCAATAAAAACCTCAATAAAAAACCTCAATAAAAAAGTAGCCCACTTTTGTAGGCTACCATCAGCAAAAATTTGCAAAGACTAACCAACCTGGACTTGAGCCGCATCGACCGCGCTGGCTCCGTTGACATTGTTAGCGATCTCAACCAACTTATTGAGAATTTCTTGGCTGGGGGCTTGACCCTTCAAGACAACCGTTGTGCCCAGTTGAGCCACATAAACGTGATCCACATCTGCCACCATTGGGTCTTGATCAAAGGCTAAAGCCACTCGCTTGGCAAGACCACTCTGGTCATATTCACCGTTGAGTCCGACTCGCTCAGGGGGAATTGTTTCGGCAGCGACGGTGGTGTCTCCGGGGGCATTCGTCGGGGCCTGTGGAACGGGTTGCCCACTCACGGCTTGCTCAGGATTTTTTGGCTTTTCTTGTCCAAACAGTCTTTGTAACCATCCCATAAAAACGCTTGCTCCAATTCAACTTACAGAGATTGATTAGACCGGGTAGCCCGTGAAAACGCATCCATCTATAGAGAGAATAATACTGAGTCTGTCAAAAAGCAAAGTGTTTTTGAAAACATACTGCGGAGATTTCTTGAAGTTTGAGCAGATTCTTGTGGGGGTTGGCGGTCAGATTTGGTTGCGATCGCTCCTCCGCACGATAGGATAGATTAATGGCTGCTTGAAGCTCAATTTCTGCTGAAGGATGGCAGAGATTCCGGTCGAGGTATTCTGGCTTCAATCAAGCCTTAACCCATCACAGCATTTTTTCCAAGGCAATGAAGCACACCCTTTCTGTTCTGGTTGAGGATGAAGCCGGAGTTTTGACTCGGATTGCAGGGCTGTTTGCCCGTCGGGGATTTAACATCGAAAGTCTAGCGGTCGGCCCCGCAGAACAGATGGGCGTATCGCGCATTACGATGGTCGTGCCGGGAGATGATTCCAGCATTGAGCAACTGACAAAGCAACTCTACAAACTGATCAACGTGATCAAGGTGCAAGATATTACTGAGGTGCCTTGTGTCGAGCGGGAGTTGATGCTGCTTAAGGTGAATGCGGGGAGCAACAATCGATCGGAGATCGTTGAGTTGGCGCAGATCTTTAGAGCCAGAGTGGTAGATGTGTCCGAAGATTCTCTGACGCTCGAAGTGGTGGGCGATCCGGGGAAGATGGTGGCGATCGTGCAGGTACTCAATAAGTTTGGGATTCGAGAAATTGCCCGAACGGGAAAGATTGCACTGACTCGTGAATCAGGCGTTAACACTGAGTTTCTCAAGTCTCTCGAAGCGAAAGTTTAACGGATCAAACCCAGTTAGCTGGCTGCGTTAGGTGTGCTGACGTAGTTCTAGGATTGTCGGTTAAACACCAAGCTCTTTGGGACGTAGGTTTTGCTCAGAAAGCTTCAAGCTACACTTAAGACTAGAGGGTAGGAGTAACCTCACCTTTTGAGTTCTGTTTCGAGCTGCTAGAGATCTCGATATTTACAAGAAGGCTTGGTGCAATGGTTCAAAAAATTGCCTTATTTAACCACAAGGGCGGAGTTAGCAAGACTACGACCACCTTCAACTTGGGCTGGATGCTCGCCTCAAAAGGGAAAAGAGTAATTCTTGTGGACAGCGACCCGCAATGCAATCTCACAGGCATGGCTTTGGGAGAGGAAACTGAAGATGACGAGGCGAGAATCCAAGAAATCTACAATACAACTTCAAACATAAAGACAGGATTGGCTCCTGCATTTGAGTCACAGCCAAGAGCTATTGAAGCAGTTGATTGTATCCCAGTACAAGGTCAAGATAATTTATTTCTATTGCCTGGTCATGTCGGTTTTGCTGAGTATGAAGTAACACTAGGCATCGCTCAAGAGCTAAGTGGTTCAATTCAAGCGCTTAAGAACTTACCAGGTTCTATCAATGATTTACTCGAGAAAACAGCAGCTAAGTTTAATGCAGACTATATTTTGATTGATATGAGTCCCAGCTTAGGCTCAATTAACCAGAATTTGCTAATGATCAGTGACTTTTTCTTAGTACCTACCACTGCCGACTTTTTCTCTGTAATGGCGATCGATTCTTTGGCTAAGGTACTGCCGAGATGGTATGCGTGGGCTAAGTCAGCAAGTTCACTTCAAATTCTAAGAGAGGCTAATTATCCTTTTCCTGATGTTAATCTGCGTTTCTTAGGAATAATCGTTCAAAACTATCGAATTATCCGAGGTAAGGAAACTGCTGCGTTTCAAACCTGGATTAGAAAAATTGAGGAAGCCGTTTCTAATAAGTTGATTCCAATCTTGAACCAAAGCAATATGATGCTACCGAATCAGATTTACAAGAATCAGGGAATTCAAGGTAGCTTTTCTCTTGCAAAAATTTCAAACTTTAATAGTCTGATTGCTCTATCCCAGGAACATCGAACCCCAGTTTATGCATTAAGCCCTCAGCAGTTGGGACAAACAGGAATTGTTCTAAGGGCAAATCAACAGAAACAGGAAGAGTTCAGGCAAACTTTTTCAGATTTGGCAGACAAAATTATTGCACTAAGTTCCGAAAGCTCCGTGTATGCAGTCAGCACTTGACCAATTTCGCATCAGCATTGGTCGCGTCCGAGACCTAATTGCACTTCATAATTCTGTCAGAGCTCAAGCTACGGGTGCGCTTGACGTGTCAGATATGTTGCGTGCTGCGCTGGTTCTTGCTGTGAGTGCATTGGATTATTACGTACATGAAGTTGTGACATTGGGAATGCTAGAGATCCATCGAGGACAACGTTCTGAGCCAGTCCCTTCAGCAAACACAACCCAATCAGCATTCTCCCGTTTTCAAGTGTCGTTGGGTAGTGCGCGACAAGATCGGCTAACAGCGATCGATATTGCCTCTTGGCTTGAAAATGAAATCCAGCAAACTCAAGGTTATACATTCCTCCAGCAATCTTACACAGTTTCAACCTTGATTCCCACAATATCGAATAGCCTTGTGAATAGGCTCAATAGTGCATCTTGGTTAGAGGGTGAGATTCGTGAGCGTTTAGGATATCAGAGCTTTCAACAAGCAGACAAAATTGCTGAGGCAATCAGATACATTTCCGATAAGAAGTTGTGGGATGAAGTAGCTGTCCAGATGACTAAACCCTCAAAAGATATTAAGCAGCAACTAAATTCGATTGTTGATCGAAGAAACAAAATTGCTCATGAAGCCGACATAGATCCAACTTTTAATATCGGCAGTCGATGGAATATTGATGAGTTGCTTGTCGGTAATGCTGTTGACTTTATTGAGATGCTTGTTGAGAGCATTCATCAAGTGCTGTAGAAATGGCATATGGCATAAACCAGCTAACAAATCGTTGCAGCGGCGGAATAAAAGTTATTGGTTGGATGCAAAGGTTGCCAGCGGCCGCTGAACTCAATCGTTCTCCTGCTGCGTTGTTCAGACTTGTGCTCCCCAAGCTGCCAATTCTGGGGTGCTTTTGGACAATCCTGATCAAAAGTTCTTTGTCTAAAGGGGATTCAAGAGGCGCTTCTGGCTTATTCGACGCGCTGAAGGGGGGTGAGTCGGGGATCGATGATCTTTTGTCCGCCATCGGGAAAGCGGATCGCCAGCGTGACTTTTTTGCCAGAGGAGAAGACATGTGTGATTTCACCTGCGCCAAACATGCGGTGAATTAGTCGATCGCCTACCTTCCAATTGGTTGAAACGGTGCCCGCAAAGTTAGATTCTGGCACTTTTTGCGAGATCGGCTTTGTCCAGCGAGTTGGCAGTCCGGCTCCGACATTGGTTTCCATCAGATCTTTGGGCAATTCTGACAAAAAGACAGACGGGCTGGCAATTTCGCGATTTCCATACAAACGACGTTCGCGGGCGTAGGTGATGAAGAGGCGCTCTTGGGCGCGAGTGATGCCCACATAACAGAGGCGACGTTCTTCTTCGAGGGCAGAAGGGTCGTCGAGCGATCGAAAGCTCGGAAACAACCCTTGCTCTAAGCCCACCAAAAAGACAACGGGAAATTCTAATCCCTTAGACGAGTGCAGCGTCATCAGAGACACTTTGGTCGATTCGTCTTGTTTGTCGTCTAGATCGGATTGCAGGGCGGCGTTTTGCAGAAAAGCCGTCAGAGAATTGTTGTCTTCGTTTTCTTCTTCAAATTGCAGAACGGCATTGTAAAGCTCCTGGACGTTTTGAAAGCGTTCTTCGGCTTCGTCGGTGCCCTGAGATTTTAAGTCCTGCACATAGCCAGAATCTTCGAGAATGCCCTGGACAATTTCAGACGCGGAGGCAGTTTCTAGCTGCTCTTGATATTTTTGAATAGTTTGAGCAAAGCTGATGACCCCTTTAGAAGCGCGCCCTGCCAGGGTTTTGACCGACGTTTCATCAATGAGAATTTCCCAGAGCGGAATCGCTAATTCTATAGAGGCTTTTTGCAGAGCATCGATCGACGCTTTACCCACTCCCCGTCTTGGCGTATTGATCACCCGCAGTAAGCTCATGGTGTCAGAAGGATTGACGATCGCTCTCAAATAGCCCAGTACATCTTTAATCTCTTTGCGATCGTAGAATCGCAGACCGCCGACTACCTTGTAGGGAACGCGCGATCGTACCAGTGATTCCTCAAGGGCGCGAGATTGGGCGTTGGTGCGATAGAGAATGGCAAATTTGCCCCAGTGCAATTCGGGGTTTTGGCGCTCTAATTTTTGAATCTGCTGTACCACAAATTCGGCTTCGGCAACCTCGTCGTCAGAACGGTGACAATAGACAGATTCGCCTTCTCCACGAGTTGGTTTTAATACTTTGTCGATGCGTTCGGTGTTGTTTTCGATCAGGTGATTGGCCAGTTGCAGAATGTTCTCAGTGGATCGATAGTTTTCCTCTAGCTTGACCATCGTGCGCGTATCGTCGTCGGGCAAGCGATCGCCAAAATCTTGCTGAAACCCCATGAGAATCTTGAAGTCAGCCATTCTAAACGAGTAGATCGACTGGTCTGCATCCCCTACTACGAAGATCGATCGATAGTTCCAGTCTTCAAACGATCGGGCGGCTTCTCCATTCGTAGCTAATAGCTGAACCAAATCATACTGAGTCTGATTAGTATCCTGATATTCATCAACGAGAATGTGTCGAAAGCGTTTGTGCCAGTATGCGCGAATCTGTTCGTTTTGGCGAAGCAATTTCACCGGAATCAGGATTAAATCGTCAAAGTCTAATGCATTATTTTCGGCTAACTTGTCTTGATACATGCTGTAGACATTCGCAATCACCCGTCCTTTAAAGTTGGGTTGTTCTTGCTCTAGATCTTGCGGTGACCAACCTTTGTTTTTAGCGTTGCTAATCGCAAATCTTACCGATCGCGGGTCAAACTTTTTGTCATCCAAATTCAATTGATTGATGATGATATCTTTGACCAGACTTTGAGCATCTGATTCATCAAAAATCGAAAAGCTCTTTGTCCATTTGCGTCCTTTCTCGTCCTGAAATTTCTCGATATCAAAGCGCAAAATTCGTGAACAAAGCGCGTGAAACGTCCCAATCCACAAGTCTTTGATGAT
This sequence comes from Phormidesmis sp. 146-20, assembly GCF_052939475.1. NCBI lineage: Bacteria > Bacillati > Cyanobacteriota > Cyanophyceae > Leptolyngbyales > Leptolyngbyaceae > Phormidesmis > Phormidesmis sp. 146-20. The sequence continues at coordinate 10,198 of NZ_JBJPHT010000058.1, read as the reverse complement.
GTTTTTATACACCTTTGATCGCAGACTGGTTTGTTGATGAGCGGGAAGGGCTTCGAGGGGCTTACCAAAATCGGCGTGGGCCTGGCGATCGGCAAACAGTTTCTCGATCCGCTCCTTCATTTCTTTGGCGGCTTTGTTGGTAAAGGTGACGGCCAAAATATTCTCTGGGTCAACCTTATGAGTCAGGACGAGATTGGCAATCCGATAGGTCAAGGCGCGCGTTTTGCCAGATCCCGCCCCTGCAATCACCAAAAGCGGCCCGCAGTGATGTTCGACCGCTTGGCGCTGTGAAGGGTTGAGGTGACTGAGAAAATCAGTAGGTTGCGTCATGGCAGGATCAAGGGGAAACGGTCTCTGTTTCAAGCCTATCGCATCTTGGGGGTGAGGAGGGAGGGAAGAGGGAGGAGGGAGGAGGGAGGAGGGAGGAGAATTTTGTTAGAAGGTGCCTCGTGTTACGCCTAGTTGGTTGTGTAGGTTTAGGTCGCGCCAGAGTTGGGAGCCGTTGATTTTGCCTTCGAGGAGTTGACGGTAGCGATCGATGGTCTCGATCACCTGGCTGGGCGTTTCGTTCACAAACTCGATGCGGAAGTGTTGAACGCCCCATTCTCGCAAGTGTTGAAAATATTCGGCTCCAGTTTGGGCTTTCCCATTAAAAACGGTGTTTCGGCAGCCTGAGTCGGCTTTGAGAATATGTTCTGTACCAATGCGATCGCGTAGTTTGACTTCGTGTTCTTCGCAGGGTCGCCCACAGTTTGTATAATCCGTTCCTTCTGACAGAAAGGCACAGAAGACGCAGTGTTCCATATGAAACATCGGCATGTGTTGGTGTAGCGTGACCTCAAACCATTCCGGCGGACAGCTTTTTAGCAATGCTTGAAGTTGAGCAATGTTGAGATCGTAAGATGCCGTCAGGCGTTGTAGTCCGCGTTGGATAAAGTGATCTGCGGTGAGTGGATTTACCACATTTAATGAGAAATCTCCGATACAGTTATCCTGTTCAAAAAACTTCAGATGATCGTAATTTCTGGCTAAATATCCGTCTGCCTCACTCGCCCGAACCTGCTGCAAAATCCAGGTTTCGCCCGGTTTGGTAATGCGAGGAGGGGCGACGAAGATCTGTGAGGCGTGAGGCGTGCGTGAGGCGTGACGAACTAACTGGACGGCTTGGCGGTAGTTGCGAGGGTCTTCAAATTCGCAGTAGAGGGTCTGAATGTTAGCTGAGAGGGCTGCCTGAAGTTGGTCTAAATTGCGAACCAGAACGATTAGATTAGCTGAGGTAGAAATGGGCCTCTGAGAGACGACAGGCAGCAGCGTTTTGAGCGTAGCGGTGGGGTGAAGTTGCCAGCGTTTGGGTTGGGCGCGGAGTGTTTCTAGCTGAGTAACGATTTCTCGCCGCAGACGGTTGAGTTCGCTGACGGGTAGCATCACGGAACCCTGCACAAAATTGGTGAGCGTTTCTAACAAAAAGGGCGTGTTTCCTAATCGTCCTAGCTGTTCTTGTAAGCGATCGCTCGTCAACGGTTTGCTGTGCGCTTCGACTAACGCCATCTCGGACTCAACCTGGACAAGATTGCCGGACAAATCACGCGCGATCGCAATCAATTTTTGCCCCACTGCGCCATGAACTTCTAAGGAAATCGGACGCTGAAATTGGGGATGTTCGCCTGTGAAACTTTGTCTGACCTGTCGATCGAGTTCTGGGTCACTGGTTTTCCAGACGCGATCGCCGAGGTGGATTTTTCGCAGATTTAACGCCGATCGTCCAAATGAGAGAACGGCTTCTCGATCGTATAAATCAACAGTGTAAACTCGTCCGCCTTGTTCGGCAGCTTCGGGGTGCCCACTGTCAAACACGATGCCGTCTCCTGGCTTAACGGGCGCTTCTAATTGGATCGTGACCTGCTCCCCCCGAATCTGAGTAACTTCGCCCAAGTACACGCCGCGCTTTTTGCCAAATCTTGCATGGACTAATTCTTGATTGTTGATGCCTTCAAACCAACCTGTAGAGAGGCCACGAGAGAAGGCCATTTCTAAGTTGTAGCGATCGGGTGTGGGGTGTGGGGTGTGGGGTGTGGGGGGGAGTAAGTTTGCGTCGGGTTGTAGGGATTGCATGACGCGATCGAGAGCCTGACGATAGACGCGGGTGACGTTGGCGACATATTCTGGAGACTTGAGGCGACCTTCGATTTTGAGGCTAGTGACTCCGGTTTTGACGAGTTCTGGTAATACGTCTAGTCCGGCGAGATCCTGGGGACTGAGAAGATACTTGCGATCGCCCAACTCGACAACTCTGCCATCTGAAAGCAACTCATAAGGCATTCGGCAAGCCTGAGCGCATTCCCCTCGATTGGCAGAGCGTCCACCCAGCGATTCACTGGTCAAACATTGCCCTGAATACGCCACACAGAGCGCCCCATGTACAAACACTTCGAGCGGCAGGGATTTTTGTTGAGTGATCTGATGCTGAATTTTGTGAATCTCTTTCAGCGAACATTCTCGCGCCAACACCACCAACTGAGCACCGATCGACTCCGCAAACTCAACCCCTGCGGCACTGGTAATCGTCATCTGCGTCGAAGCGTGAATCGGAAAATCGGGCGAAAGGTGCCGAATCAGCCGACAAATGCCCACATCCTGCACGATCGCCGCATCGACTCCAGCCGCAATAATGGTGCGAAGATACTGCTCTGCCTCGACCAATTCTTGAGGAAAAATCAGCGTATTTAGCGTCACATAGCCCTTGACCCCGCGAATGTGCAAAAATTCCATTAAATCGGGCAAATCCGCCTCACTAAAGTTTTCGGCTCTCATGCGGGCGTTAAATCGCTCTAGCCCAAAATAAATCGCGTCGGCTCCATTCTCGACGGCCGCCTTGGCACAGTCCCAATGTCCAGCAGGGGCGAGCAGTTCAGGTCGATGCAGGGTTGACTGATGCGAATTAGAAGCTGGGTTGGGAGCGGTGTACATGACAAGGAGAAAGCAGGGGCTTATTCATGATAGCGGCCGTGGGGAATCAGAGTTAGAAGCCAAAAGAGAAGAACAAAAGATGGATCAGAAGAAATTCGGGCGTTGCTGAATCAGAATATGAATCTGTCCGTCGAAGCTGAATCCTCTCGCCCCCTAAATCCCCCACAAGTGAGGGACTTTGAACGAGAAATATTGTCTCAAAGTCTCCCAAAATTGGCAGCTTGGGGGGCAGAAGTGCTGAACAACGAAGCGAGAAAACTCCATCGACTTCACGTTCGATGATCAGGACGATTATTAATAGGCAACACGTCAACTTAAAGCCAGTTGCCAACCAGGATAAACGGGGCCCAATAGAAAGGATGGGCGTACTGTGGGGTTTTCAGGAGTATGAGTTGAGCTTGTCGGAGAATCTCTGCTCTACTTAAATGTTGCTGAGTCTTAAATGTTGCTGAGTCAAAACGCGATAAAACTCAGCCATCAAATCTGCGGTCGAGTCATTGCTTACAGAACACAATGTTGCCAGGGTACTCCGGGCACCAGAACGCACCGCCAGTCCGGACAGATCAATCAAAAATGGAAGGTCGCGATCGACAGACCACGATTCTTTCTTAGGTCGCTCTTTTGAAGTTGTATTTATCAGAAAACTGCATCAAAGCAAGGTTGAAACAATGTTCTGACTGGATCAATGTCGAGTTTGATCAGCCCAGGGCGTGAGCATTGTTGAAATCCATTTTAAGCCGTAGTCGATCGCCAGTCCGATCAGTCCGATCAGTAGAATGCAGAACAAAACTTTCTCAGTTTGCAGAAACCGCTGTGCCTGGATGATTCTAAATCCTAAGCCCGTTTGAGCGGCGACCAGTTCGGCAATGACGAGGTAGTTCCATGCGCCAGAAATATTCACTCGCAAGGTATCTAACACGCTCGGAAAAGTCGCGGGAACAATCACCTTAAACAAAACATCGCGTCGAGTTGCACCCAGCGTATAGGCAACATTGATCATCTCACTGGGAATAAACTTCACCGCATCCGCAACCATGATCGCGTTGTACAACACAACTCCTAATGTAATGATCAAGATTTTTGATTCTTCACCCAACCCCAGCCAGATTACAATCAACGGCACAAAGGCGGTCACGGGCATATAGCGCACAGTTCCCACAAACGGCGCAAACAAACTGTTCATGCTGTAGAACGTCCCCATCGCAATGCCCATCGGCACCCCAACGATCGCTGCTGTCAAAAAGCCCGCCAACACTCGACCACAACTGACCAGCACATCCGCCATCAGGTCATTGTTTGCAAACATCTCAATTCCCGCTTGCACCACTGCCGTCGGAGTCGGCAAAAACATCGGGGGAACTAGCTTGGCATAGCTGACGATCGACCACAATAACAGCGGCACCGCCATCGAAACTGCGACAATCAACACAGCCAATCGCCGCGAAAAGCCCTGCCGAATGCTCCAGAAGACCGAAGGCTTGAGATAGTGATATTGACGATCGGGTGCAGGAGATGAATCTAAACTCGCATTAGCCACAGAAATAGTCCTTTACAGGTGATACAACGATTTGCGGTAGAACGTTGGCTCTGTCACTGATCGGCAATGTCAACCTTCGTCAACATTCACTGACATCTCTTTTAGTCTAGGGAGACATTCAGGCTTTTTTGTATTCAAGACTACTCGATCGTCTTTTTGCACCTGAGTAAAATCGCAAAATCAAGTATTTCTAACGTCCCTGCGTAAGTTTTCAGCCGCTCACCTGCCGGAAAGATTTATTCGTTTTTATTAAACAGAGTAATTGGTTATGTATCTAAACTGACACTCTGAGACCACACAATCTAGTTAGCTAGTAGAGATTCGACGTTGTTGCCCACTCCTGGAAGCTCCACTATGCTCGATACTCGATCGCAAGACTTACAGCGTGAGCGGACTGCCACCGACCTGACTTCAATGCCTGCCAAGCTTGAGGTTCGTGACTTGTCCAAGTCGTTTGCGATTCAGAGCGGCGCTTTGACAGTTTTGGAGAATATTAACTTTCAGCTTTTTGCGCGAGAGTTTGTCTGTCTGGTTGGGGCATCTGGGTGTGGCAAATCGACATTGCTCAACATTGTGGCAGGGCTGGCCAGTCCTTCTTCGGGTCATGTGCTGGTAGACGGGCGAGAAGTGACGGGCCCAGGCTCCGATCGCGGGATGGTCTTTCAAAACTACACGCTTTATCCGTGGCTGACCGTTTCTCAAAACATTGCTTTTGGGTTGCAGCTTCGTAAAATGCCCAAAACCGAGCAGCGAGAGCGAATCGAATATTATCTAGACGTGGTGGGGCTGACCCAGTTTTCCAAGTCTTATCCCAAACAATTGTCGGGTGGTATGAAGCAGCGAGTGGCGATCGCCCGTGCATTAGCCAATGAGCCAGCCGTATTGCTAATGGATGAGCCGTTTGGGGCGCTAGACGCTCAAACCAAAGAGCAGATGCAGCAATTCTTACTTGAACTCTGGGAACAAACCCACGTCACCGTTTTGATGATCACCCACGATGTCGAAGAAGCAATTTTTCTATCTCAGCGCGTCTATGTGATGAGTGCGCGTCCGGGACGAATGAAGCTAGAAGTGCCCGTTAATTTGCCCGAACACCGCGACTTAGATATGAAGCTGTCGCCTGAATTTGTGGAAGTAAAACGTCAGATTTTACATTCCCTTCGCGACGAGTAAACCATCCCAACTAACAGAATGCTAACCCTGTGACGGCGGTTAAAGAAACGAATGTTTGGGTGGATAAATTGGGGGCGATCGATGAAAAATCTTGGCGGAGGATTCGATTAAACTTGCATTAAAAGCAGGATGTTAGCAGAGTGTAATGTTTAATACTTTTTTCTGGCGGGCGCATGTTGAAAATGGTGACATCGATCACAGCACCCAGGAGTCACACATTGCCCGATTAAGGTAATCTTTGCCCACAAAACTGATCGCTTCTAGGGTTCCGGTTGAAGGTTCAGCGTCTGGTCCGAGAGAAGCAAACTGTTTGACATGCAGACAGCCACACGGCGGGACAAAAGCCCGGGAGAGACGATTAACAGCGATGAGTCTGTTGCGCCTCTTTCGGGTTTTTTGATTTCTAAAACTGTATCTTTTGTGATTTACTTTATGCTCTCCGAGGAATTCTCGAATGTTTAATTTTCGCTCAATCAAACTGATCGCCTTTGCATTGGTCGCTCTATTGTGGACGGTTGCGTGTTCTCCTCAATCTGCCAGTAACAACGCAGCTAACAATCCTGCTCAACCCCAAACGCTGACGATCGCCACTAACCCCTGGTCTGGCTATTCGGGGCATCACGTTGCGGTGAAAAAAGGCTTTTATGAGCAAGCTGGCCTCAAAATTCAGGACATTTTGTTTCAATCCAACACAGAGCAAATTACGGCGTTTCTGTCGGGTAAGGTTGATCTGGCGTGGCTGACGGCGGGGGATGTGATTCAAATGACTGGCAAAGATCCCAACCTCAAAATTATTTTTCTCTGTGATTACTCCAACGGGGCGGATGGCATTCTCGGACGTGGCATCAAAACACCTACTGACTTAAAGGGTAAAACGCTGGCTCGTGAAGATGTGTTGTTTCAGAAAGTGCTGCTGCGGGCGTATCTCGACAAAGGCGGTGTGACTGAAAAGGATTTTACGATTAGAGACATGCCTGCTGCCGATGCGGCGACAGCCTTTAGCGCCAAACGAGTGGATGCGGCGGTGACTTATGAGCCGTTTCTGACTAAAGCAGCCAAAGAAGGCGGTGGAGAAGTAATTTTTAGCTCTAAAGGCACGAATTTGATTGCGGATGTTTTGGTGACCCGTCCCAATTTGATTGCTAATCGTAGAACCGAATTGCTCTCAGTTCTCAAAGCGGCCGATCAAGGAATCAAATTGCTGAAGGCGGGCGATGCGGATGCGATCAATGCCGCCGCCGAAAAGCTAGGAATCAAACCCGAAGAACTGCGCGAACAACTCACAGGAATCACGCTGTTTGACATTGAGGATAATAAGACGATCGGGTTCAATCCTGATCATCCTAACAATGCGATCAAGAGTTTTGAATTGGTTGCTAAAGCTGCTTACGATTTTAAGGTGGTGTCGCAACCGCTGGATGTCAAAGCACTCTATGATGATTCGCTTGTAAAGTCGCTCTAGAATTGAGATTGTTTGAGAGTGGAGATCAAATTTTCACTCTCAAATGATGACAAAACTTTTTGGGCGGTGACTGCTAATAGATTAGGGTTTTAGAACTTTTGTCAGTCAATCACCTCGGATGACTCTGTGCAACAACACAATATTGAATGCTGAACAATACAATCATTTTTATATGAAACTCGATCGAAAAGTTGTTGTGATTACAGGAGTCGGGTCTGGAATTGGACGATCGGCTGCCCAAATTTTTGCACAAGCAGGCGCGACGGTGTTTGGAGTCGATGTTGATATTAAAGCAGGACGATCGCTTGCTCAAGAACTCAGTTCTCTCAAGTTTGAGTTTTTTGCCGCCGATTTGTCTGAGCAGCAGGGAGCCGTAGAGACGATCGCCGCCTGCCATCAAACCTATGGGCGAGTCGATGTACTCTACAACAATGCTGGAATCTCTGTTGTTGAGCCGTTTTTAACCGTCAGTCAAGCAACGCTAGAAAAGATTTTGGCGGTTAACTTTTTGGCTACTTTTTATCTTTGTCGGCAGGTGATCCCCATTATGCAGCAGCAAAAAGCAGGCGTGATCATCAATACGGCTTCTGAGTTGGCTGTAGTCGCTCAACCTTTGTATTCTGCTTATTGCGCCAGTAAGGGAGCCGTGTTGTCTTTTACTCGTGCTTTGGCGCTGGAATATGCTCGCGATAATATTCGCATTAATGCACTGTGTCCGGGCCCGATCGACACTCAAATGTTGGATCAGGAATTTGAACTAGACGCTGACCCAACTAAAGCCAGAGAAGACAGCATTGCAGGAATGCCGATCGCTCGTCTAGGACAGCCGGACGAAATCGCTCAAGTGGCTTTATTTTTGGCCAGTGATGCGCCTCGATTGCTACATGGCTCAACGCTACTCGTGGATGGCGGAAAAACAATTTTGTGAGAGGTGATCAGACGGACAACCCGGCTTGCGTCTGGCTTCTAGATACTCGACAATGATTTGCTGATACCGCTCTTGACCAAAGATCTGATAATGCCCTGGATAAACGGTTTGAATGGGAAGCGCTTGTAAACGTTCATAGCTGGTAATGTAAGTGGGAATATGACTGCAATGAAGCTCATCTAACAAATCGCCATCATAAATGACATCGCCAGAGAACAATTCATCACGCTGCGGATCATACAATCCAATACACCCCGGAGAATGCCCTGGTAAATGCAGTACTTCAAAGGCTCGATCGCCCAGATCTAATACGTCGCCTTCCTGTAGGATTTGAGTCGGTTCGGTCGCTTGCAGCGTGTATTGTTCTACAGTGAATTGAGGATGGGGCAGCAAATCGAAATGTTCTTGCAAAACAAATCCATGTTCGGGGCTGCATAGCGCTTCATGATCGTCACCCGTTCGGAGTGCGTCAGCTTCGGCAGCGTGAATAGCTCGATGGTCAAATTCGTGCATTCCGCCAGCGTGATCAAAGTGAATGTGAGAGGCGATCGCTAATAGCGGTTTGTCCATTAAGGAGGCAATATGTTGGCGTAAGCTAGAAACGCCCAATCCGGTGTCAATCAGCAAATCTCGATCGCGTCCTTTGATCAGCCACAGATTAGCGCGATTCCACCAGTAGTAGTGCGGTTCGCTAATCAGATACAGTCCATCATTGATCTTTTCAGTCGAAAACCATTGTTCACAAGCTAATTGAGTGTTTTCCATTCTCATCACCTCTCATGATTGATTTAGACACTATTTTTACGGTTGGATCTGATCCTAACGCAGTCTTTACTGCATTGATGCCAGCATTGTGTGAAGCATTAGAGTGCGATCGCTGTTTCCTTTATCTTCGCAATCCCGCAACTAGCCAAGGAACGGTTACTCACTGTTACAGCCGTCATTCACCGTTTGCCGACCTGACAGGCTCAACATTTATTGAAGCAGAGGCTGTAGAAGATCCTTTAATGGGGATGGCGTTTCGCACTCCAGAAGCGGTGTTTGTAGACGATATCGAAACAGCAGGTTCCGACGTGGTGAATGTGGTTTACGAGCGAGAAGCTTTTGGGCATCGTGCCTTAATTCATGCACCTCTTTACTACAAAGGTGAGCTTTATGGCATTCTAGAACCCTGTGTGTTTGGGCAGCCTAGAAAATGGAGTGAGCACGATCGCGCCCTCATTCACCTGGTACAACAGCGATCGGCGACCTTTGTCGTTCAGTATCTTCGGTAGTCTGTTGATAGTGTGGGAATTCTTGAGCGATCGCCGCTGCAATCTGTTGAGCAATCTGGGCTGACATGAGAGTTCCTTTCTCGATGCTGGCAGTCTTAGCGGAAGACAATACCCCCGAAGGCGGCACCCAGTCTAATTTTGGTGGATACAGATCATAGGGCGGAAAGTCAGCGGGCTTGTCGTCTGGAATCAAGTGCAACCGAACTAACTTGGGATAGTAGTGCAACATGAGCGAGGTTTCTATTACGGCCGCATGTTCGAGCGCATAGCCAGGAAAGCCATCTGGAAAAACCTGGCTTAAGGTTAATTTGGTCAAAAAGTCCCAATATTCTAGTCGCATGACCTTTAGGCTCGGCGCAGTGCCCACATCTCGAAGCGCCAGGTCAATTCCTTCTGTCAAAAACCATTGATTCTCATAGTGTCCATCAATGACAACCAGGCTAGTTGCTCCCTGCCGCGCCAACTCTCGAATCACATCTCGAATCATCTGACTCAAGGTATTCCCATCTAAGCTAGTTGTGCCAGGAAAGTGCTGTCCGCCGCCTGATTTGGGTTGAGACTTGTAGCCATAGCTAAAGGTCGGAGCAACAATCCCATTCACAAGTTCGGCTACACTTTGAGCGATCGCTGTACTCAACAAAGCATCCGTTCCTAAAGGCAAATGAGGGCCGTGCTGTTCGAGTGCGCCACAGGGAATAAACACCGGAACTTTAGTCTGAATCCGTTCTCGATACTCAACCCAACTAAGCGAACTCATTAATAGTGGATGCATAGAACCGCTCCTATCATGACCCTAACAACAATTAGACCTTTCCGAGAATTTACAAGCGAGACTACTCCTGGGTTTGAGGTCATTT